>JABFSL010000076.1 GCA_013140605.1 Anaerolineales bacterium | reverse complement strand
GTCTAATTGAACGCTTATTACCTAAATCGATTCATGCTGTCACTGCCAAAGGTTTTGAAATCAAAGTTGCGCTTTTTGTGCTCGCTTGTAGCATCACTTTCCTTTGGTAGGTAGCAACTTGGGTTAAGAATAAAAAAATCAGGCTGTCAGAAAATTCTGACAGCCTGAAAGGTGATAAGTTAATATTTAATCTGAAGAGCAGCGGAAGCCAATTTTCGGAGAGACCTCGCCGAGGTAATCCTCAGAGTTTATATCTGCCGTATCTGGATTCGAGCCGCGAACAGAAGCGCGGTTTGCCAGACGTACTTCAATAAAGGCATCCTGGTATGTGCCGCCGCGTACAACGCGGTTGAAATATTGACTTCGTGCGCCCGGACCAGGCGGGTTCATGGATACGCCTTGAGAGTAGTAGTTGCTGTCGTAGTAATCGTTTGTCCACTCAGCTACGTTGCCTGCCATATCCAATACACCAAACGGACTTGCTCCAGCGGGGAAATTACCCACACGCGTTGTATCACCTACAAAATAGTTGAAGTTGCCGCGTGATGAATCTGGGCGATCATCACCCCAGGGATAGGTGCGGAAATCATCGCCGCGTGCGGAGCGTTCCCACTCAGCTTCGGTGGGGAGGCGGCGGCCTGCCCATTTGCAATAAGTATCAGCCTGTGCCCAAGTCACATAGATGACCGGGTAATCATTGAATTCAGCAACATTGAAATATGAGTCGCGAGTTCCTGAATTGAAACTTTGTGGAGGTTCACATGCGCCTGCTTGTACGCATAACATAAACATCGCGTTTGTGACTTCCAGTTTATCCATCCAGAACCCTTTCATGGTCACACTGTGATCGGGCTGTTCATCTCCCTGAGGATCGGGGTCCAGGGCTCCCATGCGGAATGTGCCATCTGGTACATAGACTTGAGGCATACCGTCCACAGATGAAACGCGTTCCGACCCAGCTTCGTTGCCGCCAGAAGCATCAACGGGCGCATTGACAGAGGGTGTGTTGGTGGGGAAGGCGGTTGGCAAAGAAAGCGCCGTTGGTTGGGCTTGTGCACCGCCAGCCTGACAAGCCGAAGCAAATAAAGCCATTGCAAGCAAAATTGGGAATAGTTTTTTCATCTTTTCTCCTTGTGATATGTTTCCAGTATACAAAAGGAGGACTTTTTTCTATATCCCCCAAAGGTAATATTTCAGTAAAATTTTGTGACCTCTTACGACTTTTTGACGTATAATCTATTTACACCTTTGAAATGTGCTGTATGGCAGCTTTTTAAATTTTTCCCAAAGGAAACCAAACCATGAGTGTCCTAAATTTTTCACCAGCCTCTCAAAATACCCCGCGAGTCTTTGTTGTCTGTGACCAGGATGCGACTGCGCCAATCTGGGGATACATTATTCGCGACAAGGGGTTGATCGCCATCCTTGAGACCTCTGTTCAACGCGCCATGGAACGCTCAGTGGAAGAAATCCCCGACCTGATCGTCATAGATGTAAACGCCTCGCACTCCCAGCGGATTGAGCTTTGCCGCCAATTCCGCTCCCTGAGTTCCAGCCCAATTTTGCTTTTCCTACCCTCTAATAATGAACCCGAAATTCTTGAAGCCTACCAGAATGGCGTGGATGAGTGCGTGGTCAAGCCCATCAGCCCCGCCATTTTTTTAGCCAAGATCATAGCCTGGTCGCGCCGTAGTTGGAGCGAGCCAATGACCTCGCGTCACACAGGCCGCCTTCGCCTCGACCCATCTCATCGCTCAGCCGCTGGTTCAAATGATCAGGAGATCAAGTTAACCAATCTTGAATTTCGTCTTTTGCATTTGTTAATGAGCCGCCCAGGTTATGTTTTTCCTGCTGAGGAGATCATCCAAACTGTATGGGGAGCGGAAGGTGATGTGGTGCTGCTCAAAAATGTTGTTTATCGTCTGCGAAAAAAATTGGAGGAGGAAATAAATGAAACATCCCTAATCCAAACCTGGCCAGGTGGATACAGTTTTATAGACGAATAAGAAAAATGCCGACTCGATTTTACGAGTCGGCATTTTTGAATTCAGAAACGGTTCTTTCTTAATCTGTAAGCTGATCCTGTTTAATTGTCATTTGCGCATCTGAAACCGATCTTCGCCGAACTGTGACCATAGGCAGCTTCATCGGGCGGCAATACAAATGGATCGGGTCCAACTTCATACCCGCGGTTTGGAATGCGTAAATTTAAAAGACTATCCTGAAACGAACCGCCGCGTATCACACGAAAATTATTCCCCGCAGTATTCTCCGGGCCAGCGGGATTCTCACCTGGAGAAGTTGCGTAATAAGTGGATTTGTAATAATCCGCAACCCATTCCCAAACATTCCCCGCCATATCCAACGCGCCAAACGGACTTGCCCCTTCTGCATAGGAACCCACACGAGAGGTATCTCCAACGCTGTTCAGTGAATTGGAATTATTTGCATTGGGTGGTTCATCACCCCAGGGAAACGTTCGCATGTCATCACCGCGCGCCGCACGTTCCCACTCCGCTTCGGTGGGGAGTCGCCGCCCGGACCATTGACAATATGCATTCGCGTCATACCACGCGACTTGCACCACGGGATAATCCTGAAATTCGGGGTTTTCAAAATAATCAAAGCGATTATCTGAATTAAGTTTTAGCGGCAATCTGCATGTACCTGTTTCGACACATAACCCATACATGCCGTTGGTCACTTCCACTTGGTCGATCCAGAATGCGTTGATCTGTACCTTGTGCGCAGGAATTTCGTCGCTGTCCAGTAGAACATCCAATCCGCCCATGTACACTGTTCCCGCAGGGATGAAGAGTTGTGTCATTCCATCCTTTGGCGATATTTTCACAGTTTCAGGTGTTGACGTTGTCTGTAACGTTGGCGCAGGTGTTGACGTGGATGTTGACGTCAATGGAATTGCAGTTAGCGCCAGCGTGTTTATTGGAATGTTTGTTGCCTCAGGTGCGTTTGCGTTTTGACAAGCAGCCAGCATGAAAATGGAAAGGGAAAGAATAATTTTTTTCATAATTGTTGTTGAATCACCTTAGTGTAGGACAACTCCGAAGGAGTGTAATGATTGTAGTAGTGGTTTCGATCAAAACAGATGCATTAACCCCGAAGGGGTGATATGATTTTCTAGGTTATTGAACCAAACTGATTGCGTTTTTTGCCTGATCTTCAAAAAATTTGGGGTTGATGCTGTCTGCTTTTTGCCACGCTTTGAGCGCGCCTTCGTTGTCACCTTTACGATATAAGCCATAGCCATACCATAGCCAGGTTTCTTCAGACATTTCTGTCACACTTCTTGCGTAGTCTGTCAGCACGAGCAGGTCTTCATTTCTGCCTGAGTGAAAGTAGGAAAGGAATGGACCGAATTGATAGCGGAACATGCGCAGCGGCAGGCCGATTTCACGCGCTTTGTCGTAGGCGAGCGCAGCTTCTTCGTAGCGGTCAAAATAGACGAGGTTACTGCCAAGGTTGAACCACGCGAATGCGTCAGTGGGGTTTGCCGCTGAATCTGCCTGGGATGCGATCAATGCATTTTGCCGATTCAGGTTCGGGTCCCAGCTTGAAGCGAGCAGGGTTTTCATCTCCTCTTCAAATTTTGGAAAGTACATCACAATGTACAGGTTATTGAACGGCTTCCACTCCTCTTCGAGTTTGGTGTAGGCGATCTTTAGGTCTGCGCCATGATACGAATCCTGAATGGTGAATGTCTGTGAATTGTCGTCATAGCCTGTTAATAAAAGATAATGCGCGGCCCAAAGATCATCGGTTGGGCCGAGCGCGTCATTGGGGTCAAGCGAGGTGACGCTTTCCACCATGACAGGATAATTTGCCGCGATCAAACGCTTGAGTTGATCAATGCTGCCGCCGACACGGTATTCAAGATTCAACCAGCCAGCCTGTGTGCGGACATAGTAACGCAATTCTTCGGGGTTTACATTTCTGTCGCCTGTGATCGGTTTGATTAAGTCGGAGATGTCTTTTTGATTTCCCTCCCAGCCGTAGATGTGTAATGCCATTGAGAGTGTGGCGGGACCGCAATTATTTGCGGTTTGTTTTTCATAAGCAGGTGATGGAATGGAAAACTGCGCGGGCAGTGGAGCCAGCATGGCAGTTGCGGTGGATGCAATATCTGCAACGAGGGTTGGCGTATTGAAAATCGTTGGAGTTGCAAGTTGCGGTGTGACTGGTAATGCGGTTGGCACTGGCCCGGGCGGGTTGATGGTATTTTTGGCATAGATGGTAAATTTTTCAATGCGCCACGCGATGGCCTCATTGACTCTTGGGATTTGATAGATCGCAACGGCCAGCAAAAGCAAAGCCGCGAGCGCGATCAGAATATTTCTTGTACGTGTTGACATGTTTAAGAGTCTACCACGCGATTATGAAAGGGATTTAAGGTAGGAGTCGTCAAGGATGGCGGCAGAATATGCTTTCATACCTGTAACGGGTTTTTATCTTGACGCCCTGCCTTCTGGCAATTATGATGATTTCACCATGGAGAACTTTACTGTAATGACTCTTGATTCTGAAAATTTGCGCGCGGCGATGCGCGCCTGGTCTGCGGGAGTCACTGTTGTGACCGCGGTACATGAAGGCATTAAACACGGCATGACTGTGAATTCATTCACATCCATTTCGCTGGATCCTGCGCTGGTTACGATCTCTTTACAGCAGTCCACGCGCACACATGAATTTATCAATAAGTCCCGCGCGTTTGGGATCACAATTCTTTCCAATGAACAGGCCCAGGTCTCAGATTTGTTTGCGGGTCGTATGCCTGAAATTGAGGACCGTTTTGCCGACTTGAAAACCGAGACTCTTGTCACTGGCTCGCCATTGATCGTGGGCGGGCTGGCCTGGTTGGATTGCCGTGTCGTTGAAACTTATGATGCGGGCATGAATACTCTTTTTATCGCTGAGGTGGTTGCGGCTCGCGGCACAGGCGATGGTCAGCCGTTGATATATCACAACCGCAAGTATTGGGGTTTGACTGAGTTATAAATCAAATCCTAAAGGTTTTTGAAAACCTTTAGGATTTGTTATTTAGGACTTACACAAGACCACAAGACCTGCCGCGAATTACACGAATTTTTGCGAATTTCTTGAATAATCCGCGTGAATTTGCGAAATTCACGGCTAAAGATTTTGAACTGCGTAATTCCTATTATTTTGGGATGGTGAAATCATGACCGATCAATTAACCGATGGGGAAAAACAAATTCTTTTGCGTCTGGCGCGCGAGGCGATGGAACATGCGGTGAAAAGAAAGAAACTTCCCGTATTGGATGTTAACTCTCTTACACCGCAATTGCGTGAAAATGGCGCGTCTTTTGTGACGATTACGATCAACGATAATTTGCGCGGCTGCATCGGCGCGCTCGAAGCCTATCAATCATTGGCCGAAGATGTGCGCGAACATGCCATCGCCGCCGCGCTCAAGGACCCGCGATTCCCTCCCGTAGTTGAAAGCGAATTGAACAGGATCCAGCTTGAGGTGTCGAGTTTGACCGCTCCTCGTTTGCTGGAGTATTCATCAGGTGAGGAACTGCTGGTTAAGCTGAATCCGCATGTGGATGGAGTCATCTTAAAAGATGGCCGCCGCCGCGCGACCTTCCTGCCGCAAGTTTGGCAGAAGATTCCCAACGCCGCGGATTTCCTCGATCATTTATGTGACAAGATGGGTGCGCGCAAAAATTTATGGCGGGATACAAAGCTGGAAGTGTTTACATATCAGGTTGAAGAATTCCACGAAAAAAACTAAACAAGCGGTAAAATAAAAATATGGCTGATTTTTCACCTGCGGATAAAAATACCGATACGATCTTTCAAGATGCCATTGAGGCATTGCGGCGCGGGGATAAACCGCGCGCCAAGGAATTGCTCACACTTCTTTTAAAAACGGATCAGAATAATTCCACCTATTGGGTCTGGCTAAGCGCCGCGGTGGATAATACCAAGGAGCGCATTTACTGCCTGCAGACAGCGCTCAAACTTAACCCTGAAAATGGTACGGCGAAACGAGGCTTGATCCTGCTTGGGGCATTGACTCCCGATGAGAGCGTTCAGCCGTTCCCAATGAACCGTCCGCGCGCGTGGGAGGAAAAACTTCTGCTTGCGAACGAAAGGCCAAAAGAGAGAGGCTTGCGGGCAGTCGCGAAGAGTCCCATTACACGGTTGGCGGGGGTGCTGGTGATTGTCGCAGGATTGTGTTCGGCGGTGATATTTGGTTTTGTACTGCCGCGTCAGAACACTGTTGTCCCCACGCAGACCAATACTCCGGGACCATCACCCACCTTTACAACAACTCCGACTTTATTTGGCGCAACCGCCGCTCCGACAAGATCCTTCGTTGGCCCCACGCCGTTGTGGATGCTGTTGCCACAGACTTACACTCCCACGCCCCTTTATGTGAATACTCCGCGTTCATTGGATTCCAGGGATCAATTCCGCATTGCGCAGCAAGCCTACAATAACGGTGACTGGGATGCGGTCATTTCGAATTTGGAATTGATCATTCCGCTTGAACCTGAAGCCGCCGATATTCATTATCTGCTTGGCGAGGCGTATCGTTTTAAAGGTCAGGCCAGCAATGCGTTGAAGGCGTATAACGATGCGCTAAAGATCGACCCCAGATTTGGCGCCGCCTATCTTGGCCTTGCGCGCGCGCGTTTAATGGCGGATGCGAATTTTAATGCTGAAATCCTTTTCGATGAAGCACTTGCCCGCGACCCAAACTTTGGCGAAATATATCTGGAGCGCGCGCGTTATTTTATTTCGCGTGACGAACCCAAGCCCGCCATTGTGGACCTCGAACAGGCCGCCAAGTTGATGCCCGGGTCGCCGGATGTTTATATGGCGTATGCGGATGCCTATCTTGCGCTGAACAATAAAAAGAGCGCACTGGAAGCCGCAGAGAAGGCTTATTCATTGGATATTACGACCCTGCCAGTTTATCCGTTATTGGGCAGGTTGTATATTGAAAACGAACAATATCAAAAAGCGATTGAAGCGCTTGAGTTGTATGTTGTCTACGAAACTGAAGATGCGCTGGCGCGCGCCATGCTGGGGCAATCCTATTATGAAATAAAAGAATATCAAGCCGCGGTGGATAATTTCGATAGAGCCTTCACGCTCAACCGCACTGGCTTGAAGCGATATTATGCTTATCGCGGATTTGCCAACCTTGAATTGGAGAATATTGATCAGGCAGTTACAGACCTTGAAACAGGTCTCGCGGAAGATAAGACTTCTTTTGAAATCAATCTGGGTCTGGTGCGCGGATATTACATACAGGAAAAGTTTGGAAGCGCCTTCCTCAAAGTGGAAGTGCTCAATTCCGTGGCGGATACGGATGAGGAGAAAGCGTTAATGCTGTATTGGCGCGCGTTTGTTCAGGAGAAACGCAATGACCCGAAGGACGCTCTCAGAAGCTGGAAGGCGCTGTTTGCCATGAAAGAAGACGTGATGACTCCTGAAATGC
>JABFSL010000124.1 GCA_013140605.1 Anaerolineales bacterium | reverse complement strand
CTTTTTCATAATCTCCAAATACCTTCAAGCGTTCATAATATGGATAAGTTAATAAAACCTTTTTATAGGTTCTTCCGTTCATTAATGGCACACTGAAATCCCAGCCCGCATAGTTATTACCAAATTCAGAAAGGTAGGTTTCCGGGTTTGGAGAAAATGGCTCGCTGAAAAAAGTGAGATCGCTTTGAAACTCGCCATCAGAATTCTGTAAAACATTGAACCAGTACGCCTCATCGGCACGCTCCACGAAATCATAGAGCAATACCGGTGTCGGAGTTGCCGTGGGCGTAAGCGTGGGGGACGAAGTTCTGGTAACTATATCTGTAGGTGTTTTAGTAATTGTCGACACAAGTGTTGGGGATGGTGTGCTAGTGGGAGAACTGACCACTGGCGGCTCAGTAGGTGTAACATCATTGTTGCCAGAAAACGGCCAGAAGAAAATTGCTGCCAATGCGATTACAGTCAGGATTGTCAAACCTATTGCTGTGCCGCAGCCATAGGTTAAATATTTTTTACAGCCAGAGGCGTTTCCTTTTAGCGGAGCAATGATTCCGTTTAAAGTATTGATATTATGCTGGGTGATCGCCAAACCCGCTTTATCGCCAATTACCTGACGAATATTCAGCGCCTGCGATAAAAACGTTTTAGCCTCGCTGGCATATCCCAAATAAAGCGCGCGGCTTCCCAGTTGATGTAATGCCCAGGCTTGGGTCTTGCTGTCGTTCAGCGCCTTGGCGGCTGTCAGTATCCAATTCAAAATATCAGACCATGTTTGCCAGCGCTTAAAAAGAACCATGAATTTTTCAAGCGCGTGGCCCAGTTGGATTACCTCGCGCCATTTTTTTCTCTCCCCCGCGGTTTTGAGTGTGTGGATCAGGAGCCCGCTCGATTCTTCCACCAACGCCGAAGCTGGTTGCTGACCCAGCCAGTTGATCGTGTAATTTAGCAGGACATCCTGCCAGGAAGTAAGGTCCCATGCCGCAGCGACCGAAGCCACCAACGCGTCCGTGATACTGAAGCGCGGGCTATGCGCTTGCACCAGCCCAAGCGTGATCAGTCTTTGAATATCATTTTGTCCACTGCCGTCTTTGAAAATACCTTTTATATGTTCCAGTGAGATAATATTCCCGCCTGCCGCAGCAAGAAGTGCAAGGATTTGTTTCTCTGAAACGCTAAGCTTTGCCATATCCATATAGGTCATGGATACGTCATTTATTGTCTCGTTTGTCAGCTTGCCTAACAGTTCATCCATGGAGCTTCCTGTGTCTCTTGCAAGCGAGGCTGCCTGCAAAATTGACAGTGGATGACCTTTGAGCAAAGCGCAGATTTTTGCTGCGATTATTTTTTCCTGATCGTTTAGCGCGCGTGATAATTCCTTTTCGAATAATTTAATCGACTCGTTTTCTGGCAGTCCCTGCAGTGTAATTACTTCACCTTCCCCCCATAAACTGCGTTCTGTTGAAGAAAGTATAAAAAGGGAATTAGGAGCGGCATCCAAAATGGCGGTAGCCTCATCCTGTCCAACTTCCAAATCGTCAAGAATAATGAGCGCTTTTATATTTTGAAGAGCAAGGATGATTTCCGCTGTGGTTGGTTTGTACGAGGTGTCGCTTTCGAAAAACGAATCGAACAAAGCTTGAAGCAGATCTTCATACTCAAGCCCGGATGTGTCGAGATAGATGATTCCGCTTGTAAAACTGGCAATGTCGAGGGAGTGCGTCATATGACGAATAAAGGCCGTTTTCCCCACACCTTGTTCCCCCCAAACAGAAACTGGAACGGAAGATTGAACTGCCTTTTCTATTGAATCAGATTCCTTTTCGCGATCAAGGAGGGAAGCAAAGGCGCGCGGCCTGACCGTGACTGGGCTTGAGCGTGCGGTGTATTCTGGCTTGTCTGACGGTTTTATAATATTAACAATGCCGCCATTAACATCCCCGATCTTGACAACATAGTTATCGTTCCCAAACACCATGACGCTGTCTGTTACATCTCCGCCAATGGATACATTTGTCATTTTTAGCCTCAGCCTTGCACTAATAAAAGTAGAAAACCATCATAAAGCCAGACCATAATAGCAGTTTGTTTTTTCTTGTTGTTCAAGATTTTATCATATAGTTTTTTGAGTAATAATTCCTTGTGCCTTATTTCGTAATTTGAGATCCTGATATAAAAAGCGGAGAGTTTTCTGCTCTCCGCTTTTATACTCTTACCAGTCTCCCGCGTATCCAATCCCATACGGCTGCGTGATCTTCTCCACATGAAGGCGTTTTAATTCCACCAGCTGGCGAATGTGCAAATTGTCATGCGCGACCCACGAGACGAACATTTCGCCCGCTGGAACAGACCCAAATTCGGATGTGTAGGTGACATCCCAATCCGCATCAGATAGATCGATCAACCAATCCAATGATTTTTTACGCTCTTCAAAGAACTTCATTTGCATTTCAATGAAGTCTTGCTCGTTATATCTTCTGGATGTGACCCAGTCTTGCGGATCGATTTGATGCCACTTCTCATTCTGGCGATGAAGGATAAAGTCCAGATGCTCACGAAAGTCTTCGCGTTCCTCATCGTGAAGGTGGCTGATCACTTCGAGAATGGACCAGTCCTCAGCTGTGGGTTTGATCTGCGCCTCTTCCTGCGAAACGTTCGCGATCAACGCGCGGATGATCTCCGTGCTGTTGACCATTTCCTGATACATCTCTGTAAATTTCATTTTGACCTCTTTCCTCAACTTTCGAACTTCCCTACAATTCTCAAAATATCAAACCCTTCAGCAAAAGGGATTTCCGCCAGCGCGCCGTGTCTTAACATGATGGAGCGGGTGAGTTCGCTGTTGAAGTAATACCTGTCACGATATGTTTCATATTCCGAGAGGGCCTCGATCTTTTTCTTAACATCCTCTTCGGTGACTTCCACTAAAAAGTGCGGGAAGAATCCGTAGGAGGAACGCACAACGTCAAAGCCCAAGACAGTGATCCCGCGAAAGGCGCGCAAAGCCTCATCAGTCATTGTGAGATGATCCTGATGCACATCCTGTTTCGAGTGGACAAAGATCAGATCAGGTTGAAAGTTTTTGCGCAAACTCAGAAAGTACTCAAGAATTTCCTGCCGCGCATCGGGAAAGACTCGCGTGATAAAAGGGCCGAATACGATCTTGTCTTCCGGCACTCCCAGCACCTTCATGGACTTGAGATGCTCGCCCTTTACATTTTTCAGGTCGGGATTTTTTTGATTATCTGAAAGCGTGACGCACAAAATTTCTGTTTGATTCACAATGTGATGTATCAAAGCGCCGCATCCGATCTCAATATCATCAGGGTGCGCGCCGAGAAAGAGGACTCTTTTACCAAAGAAATTCATTTTTTATTTATCCAATACCGCATACGCTCTTACAGGAAATGTGCCCATCGCCTTTACTTTGACGGGTGCTGCATGAAATCTAAACCCAGTATCTGGGAGTAACTCAAATCCACACATGTGCTCGCAAATGGGGATTTTATTCCCTAAAAGTGTTGTGTGAACGGGACGAGCGCCGTCTATAGTATCGTCGATGTTATAAGTATCGATTCCAACGAAGGCCGCGCCTGATTCCACTAAAAATTCTGCGGCATCTTTGGTCAGAAATGTGTGACCTTCAAAGTATTGGTCTGCGCCCCAGTGACGCGCCCAGTCCGTGTGTACAAGGACAGCTTTGCCTTTTACGTCAACATCCTTGAATGCTTTTGCTGAAATTGCCCGCCCCAGATTTTGCGCACGGACAACGATGCCTTCGAGATTGACCAGAGACTCCAGCGGAAGCTCTGACAGGTCAATCCCATCGGCAAAGCGGTGAAATGGACTGTCCACGTAGGTTCCAGTGTTGGCGACCATTTCGATCTTGCCAATGTTGAATTCTGTTCCTTCCGTGTAATGGCTTCGAGAATCTTTCCTGGAAAGGTAATCGCAAATGATCGGCGCGGGCAGGCCTTTGTAGGTGATCATCCCGTGCTCAACTGTGTGGCTGAGGTCTATCAGTTTTTTTTGCATGATTAATTATTTGGTGGCGAGAATTCCGCCGACAACTTTGGTCATGACCAGTTTGCCGTCGCGTTCAAACCACATCTTCGCCACAGCTTCGATCTTGCCGATCAAGACTTCGTATTCATCGGCGCCGTTGAACATGGATGTCCACAGTTTGCGGTCTTCGCCTAGTGAGGCGCGGACATAGTCAATGAACGGCGCGACTTCAGGGAAGGTGAGATGATTTTCAAATTTGTGTAACTCGGTTTTGGCAAATATCTTGCTGATGGTATTGAAGATATGGCCTTTGAAGCGCGAAGAACCTGGCATGGGCGGAATGGCCGCGCCTGTGGCTTCCTTGATGATGTCGTAAAACATCTGCTTATTTTCGGGCAATGGCCCGGAGACGAAAAGCCGTCCGCCAGTATTTCCCGAAACTGCATCGGGACTACGAAGCACCCGATGAGCCTCACCAAATGTAAAGTCCAGATCTGATGCGTAATAGATTGCAAAGGCGCTTGTGCACAAGTCAAATGTATTGTCAGCGAAGTTGAACGGCTGGTTGAAATCCAAAAATTGAAAATCTATATTCGCGCCGATCTTTTTGTTTTTCTCGCGTGCCTTGTCGAGCAGTTCTTCAGAAAAATCGCCGCCAGTGATCTTTGCGCCGCCTTTTGTGTATTCGTTAAAGAGAAAAGATAATTTGCCAGCGCCGCAGCCGACATCGAGAATTTTCATGCCAGCCTGAGGCTTGAGCAGATCGTTCGTCCACTCATCAATATTGGCTGCGCCATATTTTTCGTGGATGTCAATGCGCATGAGCAGGTCCTTGCTCGGTTCCTGATAATCAATTTTCATTTGTCTCTCCTTGATTTGTAGTGACGACTTAAGTCGTCCATTTAATAAGCGACTGAAGTCGCTACTACTGATAATGTTCTTTGGATTATACCAAAATCAAATCAAAATTCAGTGATTGAATTTTGATTTCTCATTTCCGTTTATTTTCGTCCTGGCTTAGCCAATAACGGATTCCTTTGCCCGCATGAGGTTCATCCTTGTAGCGCGGGATGATATGAAGATGCGCATGAAATACATGCTGTCCGCCAGTTGCGCCGCAATTCCATCCCAGGTTATATCCATCGGGTTGATATGTTTGATCCAGCAGAGTTTTTGCCTGGTGGATCATATCGTAGAGGGCGTTCCACTCCGCAGCGGTGAGATCAAAGACGGTTTCGCGGTGTGCGCACGGGATGATCAGACCGGAACCGATCAAAACAGATTCTTCCTTTTGCAAAAAAACACACAGATCATTTTCGAGAACGGTCTGTGTTCGATCAGCAAGTCGATTGCAAAATCGGCAGTCATTCATTTTTTATTTCTCCTTGAAAACTCATGATAGAATTCGCGCACTGGAGTCACCATGGCGAGCAAAATACAATCTGTAAAAGGCACACGAGAATTTTATCCTGAACAAATGGCATTGCGCAATTTCATCTATGAAAAAGTGCGCGGGGCATCTCAGGCTTTTGGTTATCAGGAATGGGACGCGCCGTTTATTGAGTCAATTGATCTTTACGCGGCGAAATCTGGCGAGGAACTTGTCAAGAAACAATCCTTTACCTTCACCGATCGCAGTGGCGACTTTGTCACGTTGCGTCCCGAACTCACGCCAAGCCTCGCGCGAATGATTGCGGCCAAACAAAACGAATTGATCTATCCCGTGCGCTGGTGGTCCTTCGGCCCGTTTTGGAGATATGAGTCGCCGCAGAAGGGGCGTAGCCGCGAGTTCTTCCAGTGGAATATTGATATGCTGGGAGTCAGCTCGCCAGAAGCGGATGCGGAGCTGATAGCGGTTGCCGCGACATTCCTGCGCTCGGTCAGACTCAGCCCTGAGCTGGCCACCATTTATGTGAATAATCGGCGGCTGATGGAGTCTGAATTCGATGTGTTGAGCATTCCGCAAGAGAAGCGTTTGGATGTTTCCAATTTGGTAGACCGCCGCTCGAAGATGGAACCTGCCAAATGGGATGCGTACGCGCTTGAACTCGGCTTGAATGATGCGCAGCTTAATGGCTTGAAGGATATTCTCGGCAATTTTGACTTATGGAAAAAGAGTGACGAACTTGTGCGCTTATTCGCCGCTCTTGAAGCATTGGGTGTGAAGGACTACGTCAAATTTGACCCGAACATTATGCGCGGACTCTTGTATTATACAGGCACGGTCTTTGAAGCCTTTGACACCAGTGGTTCATTGAAACGCGCAATTTTGGGCGGCGGACGTTATGATAATCTTCTCGCGGATGTTGGCGGTCAGCCACTTTCAGGCGTTGGCTTCGCAATGGGTGATGTGGTCATCGGGATCATTTTGCAGGAAAAGGGACTCCTGCCTGAATTCATTCCAAGCCCTGCGCCGATCTTGGTGACAGTCTTCGATGAGAGTTTGATGAAGGAATCACTTTCCCTGTCTGCGGAATTACGCAGTGCGGGATTGAATATATTATGTTTTCCAGAACCTGCCAAGCTGCAAAAGCAATTCAAATTTGCAGATAAGATGAAGGTACGCGTGGTTCTCACGGTTGGTCCTGATGAGGCAGCGAATGCCCAGGTGGCGGTCAAAAACCTGATTAATGGCGAGCAGGTCACAGTTAAGCGCGAAGCGGTTGTGGATATCATCCGCAAGATCATCAAGTAATCATGTCTATTGAATTGCATCCAGTGACAGCCCAAAATTGGCGGGCGTTGACCAAGCTGCAAGTCCGCGAAGATCAGCAGGAGTTTGTAGCCTCAAATGTATATTCAATCGCCCAGTCGCAATTTGGGTTTGAGAATGAAGGCCATTGGGATTTTTATCCTTTCGGTGTGTACGCAGATGGAGAACCTGTCGGCTTTATCATGTATTGTCTAAATTATGGGCACTCCCGTTATCAGGGATTCATCATGCGTTTAATGGTGGATGAGCGTTTTCAAGGTAAAGGCCTTGGGCGCGCCGCGATGACACAGACGCTTGAACTATTTCGCGCGGATGAACGTATTCGCGAGGTCGGTATTAGTTACGAGCCATATAATAAGGTTGCACAGGCTTTGTATGCCAGTCTGGGATTTGTAGAGCCTGGAGAAATGGTCGGGGATGAAACTTTGGCAATACTAAAGTTGCGCTAATTTTCTCGAACAAAAAATAATTTTATGATAAAATACTGCTCGCTATGGAGCCTGTACGTGTCATCTTGGAGGATGTAGCTCAATTGGCAGAGCGTCGCCCTGTGGAGGCGAATGTTGCGGGATCGTTCCCCGTCATCCTCCCCAAAAAGTAAGTGTTTTTCCACAATCAAAACCACCTTCAAAAAAACGAAGGTGGTTTTGATTTTAAAATAACATGACCCTAGCTATCAACCTAAGCCACCAGGATTTCAAAGACCTTGGAGGTTTTCGAGTAAAATATCCTTATGCCAAAAACCATAAACGTTTTATTTCTTGCGGCAGAAGCAGAGCCTTTTATAAAAGTGGGGGGGCTGGGTGATGTGGCTGGCTCCCTGCCTCGTGCTTTACGCGCCCTTTCCAATGACGATGTTAAACTGGATGTTCGACTCGTTATACCGCACCATCCTGCGGTAAAAGCAGACAACCTCAAGCCTTTGGGGATGTTTTCGTTAAAATATGGCGACACCGAGATCCAGGTGGAAGCATCCGAAACCATCCTGCACGGCATGCCCGTCTATTTTATTGGTGGTGAGCCCATCAGCGCCAATGGCTCGGTCTATTCTTCCAACGCAAAGCTGGATGCGGAAAAATATATTTTCTTTTCGCTGGCGGCGCTCGAATTGCCAAGGCAGATCAATTGGCAGCCTGATGTTGTCCACGCAAATGATTGGCACACGGCGATGAGCGCATATGGTTCACTTACAAAGCGTTGGGAGGAAGGCGCTCGTCATGTTGCGTCTGTGATTACAGTACACAACCTCCCGTTCATGGGGCCAGATTCCAGCTCCATTATTGAAAGTTACGGATTGAAACTTGCTCAAACGGACCTGCCCGATTGGGCGCGCGTGATGCCGCTGCCTTTGGGCATGTGGGCGTCCGATGCGATCGTGGCTGTTTCGCCCACTTATGGCAGGGAAATACTTACACAGGAATATGGCTGTGGCCTGGATGAGTTTTTACGTTCCCGCACACAGACGGTAAGCGGCATTTTGAATGGGTTGGATACAGCTTCATTCAACCCCGCTGACGATTCTGCCCTGGGTGTCAATTTTGATATTGACTCACTTGGAAAGCGTTCGGCGAATAAAAAACTGCTTCAGGAAAGACTCGGTTTGCCGCGCGAACCTGAAACATCATTGCTCGCAATGGTCACGCGCATGGATGTCCAAAAAGGTGTTGACCTTGCGTTTACCGCGCTCAAAAGTTTGAAGCGCTCCAAGTGGCAGGCTGTCATTTTGGGGACTGGCGATCCGAAGCTCGAAGAAGCCGCCATGAATTTGCAGGCATTATTCCCTGATCGTATTAAAGTTGAAACTCGTTATGACGCGGGCCTCGCGCGCCAAATTTACGCAGGCTCGGATATGTTCCTCATGCCGTCACGTTATGAACCCTGTGGTCTTTCACAAATGATCGCGATGCGTTATGGATGCGTACCCATCGTCCGCGCCGCTGGCGGTTTGAATGACACAGTTAAACATGGCGAAACAGGATTCGTTTTTGAAAAGGCTCATCACATGTCCTTGATGGCCGCGATCAACTCCGCGTTCAAAGTATTTGCAGACCGCGAGAAATGGCAGACCATTCAACGCGCAGGAATGGCACAGGATCTTTCCTGGGAAAACTCCGCGAAAAAATATCTCGAACTCTATCAATCCATCATCAAATCATAAAACCATGACCTTCAAACGCTCCTCTGGAATTCTCCTTCATCCGTCCAGCCTGCCCTCGCTTTACGGCATCGGCGATCTTGGCCCGCAGGCGTATCGTTTTGTCGATTGGCTCGTTTCCACAGACTGCAAACTTTGGCAGATGCTTCCGCTTGGCCCGACTGGGTATGGCGATTCACCGTATCAATGTTTTTCTGCTTTTGCGGGAAACCCATATTTGATCAGCCCTGATGACCTGCTTGCCGACGGCCTGCTATCGCAAACTGATTTGGATGAGATGAAAGACCTGCCCGCTTCAATCGTGGACTTTGGGCTGGTCATTCCTCGCAAGCTTGATCTTTTGCAAAAGGCATTTTCCAACTACCGATCCCACCCCGAGCATTTGCGCCCAGCCTTTGACTACTTCTGCGCTGAGAATGCGTCCTGGCTCGATGATTACACACTCTTCATGGCGTTGAAAGAATCCAATGGCGGCGGCGCGTGGAGCGGCTGGCCCGAACCATTACGCTCACGGAAGAAGACCGCGCTGCGCAAAGCTCAAAACGAACTTGCCGAGAGTGTGATGCGTTACGCTTTCTATCAATTCATTTTCTTCCGCCAGTGGGATAAACTCCGCGCCTATGCAAATGAACGCGGCATTCAGGTCATTGGTGACATCCCCATTTTTGTGGCATATGATTCGTCAGACGTTTGGTCTCATCCTGAGTTATTCTTTTTGGATAAACATGGCAATCCAACCGTCGTAGCTGGGGTTCCGCCCGATAGCTTTTCCACTACAGGGCAGCTGTGGGGTAATCCGCTTTATAACTGGGAAATGCACAAAAAAGATGGCTATGCCTGGTGGCAGTCCCGTGTGCGTTCCTCCCTGCAAATATTCGACATTCTGCGCTTTGATCATTTTCGCGGATTCGCTGGCTATTACGAAATCCCTGCCGACCACAAGACAGCAGAATTCGGTCGTTGGGTAACAGGCCCGGGTCAGGACCTGTTCCGCGCAGTTGACAAGTTCCTCGGTGATGGATTGATTACACGCGGGACGGGCTTGCCCATCATCGCTGAAGACCTTGGCCTCGTCACTCCAGATGTGGCCGAACTGCTTGATGCGTTCAACCTGCCCGGTATGAAAGTTTTGCAATTTGGCTTTTCAGGACCAGACAATCCATTCCTGCCTCATAATTACGTTACCAATTGCGTGGCCTACACAGGCACGCATGATAACGACACTGCGCTCGGTTGGTTTAAATCAGCCGAACCTCACGAGCGTGAATTTGCCCAACGCTATTTACGGATTGATGGCAGTGATTTTGCCTGGGATTTGATCCGCACCGTGTGGGGATCGGTTGCAGATATTGCCATTACGCCAATGCAGGATATACTCAATTGCGACGGTTCTGCGCGTATGAATTTTCCATCACGGTTGGGCGGGAACTGGGAATGGCGCATCGCCGAAAGCGATTTGCGTGAAGACCTGGCAGGTAAACTCCGCGAGCTAAACTGGTTATTCAAACGCTAATTGAAATGACAACGGGACTGCCAAAACAGTCCCGTTTTGTTTTATGATTGCAAGATAAAGAAAAATGGAAGAAACTCAACCCACACGCACACGTTCGTTGGAATCATTTCAGCCAATTACCATTCAACCTTCTTCGAAAATCAAGAAGGGAAAATATTCTCGCGCCAAAAAAGGATTTTGGTATTTCCTGTTGCTGGTCGCCATCTATTTTCTTGCGCCCTTTCGAACAAACATCCTTTTGCTTGGCACAGACGATTCTCCAGATCGCGGCGCTTTGGGTAGAACTGATACGATCATTTTGACCACGATTGTTCCGCTCAAACCTTATGTTGGTATGCTTTCGATCCCGCGTGACTTATGGGTGACCATCCCGAATGTTGGGGAACAGCGCATTAACACCGCCTATTTCTTTGCCGAAGCAAATGAATCTGGGACTGGCGGCGATGCGGCCATGCAAACGATCCGCGAGAATTTTGGTGTAGCCGTTCGGAATTATGGAGTGATTCACATGTTCGGAGTGGTGGCCGCAGTGGATGCCTTGGGCGGTGTTGAGATCCAGCTTGACCAGCCTTCGGGCGGATATCCTGCAGGCAGGCATAATTTGACAGGGATCGAAGCGCTGACTTTTGTCCGTGACCGCGCCACTAGCAGCGACTTCTCGCGGATGCGGCGCACTCAAATCCTGTTGCTTGCCATGCTGAACAAGGGCTTCGAACCATCCTCCTGGCCGAAATTACCGCAGTTTGTTTTTTCTCTCGCACAGTCAGTGGACACCAATATCCCGCTGTGGCAATGGCCGCGCCTGATCTTTGTCTTTGTTCGAGCGCCTTTGTTTGGAATCGACAGCCGTACGATCACGCCTGATATGGTGAGTCCATTTACAACTTCGGGCGGGGCGCAAGTTTTAGGCCCAAATTGGGATGCGATCAACCCGTTGTTGAAGGAAATGTTTGGGCAATAAATGCAATTTCCGTTTACAATTTCAGCCTATGAACAATCCTCTCGCCCTCGTCACTGGCGGCGCCCACAGACTTGGAAAAGCCTTTGCGCTGACTCTTGCCCGCATGGGCTATGATCTACTTCTGCATTACCACTCCGCTGAAGAAGAGGCGCAAAAAACAAAAAACGAAATTGAATCCCTCGGTGTCAAAGTCCATCTCTTCAAAGCTGACCTAGCTCAACCTGAAGAAATCCAATCTCTATTTTCCATGCTCGATTCTGACCTTCGACCTTCAACCTTCAACTTGCTTGTAAACTCTGCCGCCATCATGCCTGTTGGAAATCCGCGCGAACTGGAATTGAAAGATTGGGACTCCGCCCTCGACCTTAACCTGCGCGCGCCTTTTCTACTTTCACAACAAGCTGCCAAACGAATGACCTCAGGCGGACTTATCGTCAACATCACCGATATAGGTGCGCAAAAAGCATGGAGCCGCTATCCGTCGTATACGGTCAGTAAAGCCGCGTTAGAGTCGTTGACCAAATTGCTTGCGCGCTCATTTGCCCCGGGCATCCGAGTCAACGCCATTGCGCCAGGCTTGGTCTTGCAATCGGATTTTGTCACTCAGGAGGAATGGGATAAACTTGTCAATCGCCTGCCTCTCAAGCGCGCCGCAGCACCAGAAGAAATTGCATCCGCTCTCGAATTTCTAATCAATAACGAGTATATTACTGGACAGACTATCGTTGTTGATGGTGGATATTCGTTGCTGTAAAAATGTAAGCACGTAGACACGAAAACAAGTAACCACGCAACATATACCTCACAACTGTCAACTGATTACTGATACCTGATGACCTCCCTCAAAAAACTTCCCCTCGACCTCCTCATCTCCCTCCTCCTCCTCGCTTCCACGTTTTACTACGCCTCACGCCATGTGGATTTTTCCATTCCGCCGTTTGAAGACGCCGCGATGCTCATGCGTTACGCTCAAAACCTCGCGGGCGGCCACGGCATTGTTTGGAATATCGGCGAACACCCCGTGGATGGCGCAACCGATTTCCTTTTCATGGCAGCATCTGCCGCATTAATAAAACTTGGTTTGACTGTTGGCCAATCTGTGCGCGGGATTGGCTTTGCCTCACATCTTCTCACCGTTCTCATTGTCTATTGGACAAATCGCCGCATCAACAATTCAAACATTCCCTTTTCTTTTTTAAGCGGACTTTATCTCGCCGTTGGGACGGGCCTCTCCTATGTCTCTGCCTACTTCGGGACGCCTTTCTTTGCTCTTGCCGCCGCTTCCACCTGGACCCTGGGCCTGCTCCTGATTCAAAAAGAGGACCAGCCCTTTTGGCTTTCCCTCGCCTTCGCCCTGAGCGGACTCGTCACTGGACTGATTCGCCCTGAGGGAGTCATCCTCGCGTCATTGATGTTATTGTCTGTTATCGTTATGCGTGGACTCAAGAATTCCATTTCGATCATTACCATTTTTGGCGTTGTTTTTCTTTTATTAGGCGGCGCATATTTCCTGTGGAGATGGGATTATTTTGGATACCCGTTACCGAACCCATTTTATAAAAAGGGAGATAGCGGCCTGCATTGGGATTCGTTTGAAAATTCTCTCTTGAACACATTGCGTTTATGTCTGCCGTTTGCGATCATTGCCTTGCTTGGTTTTCGTTTGCGTGAAACGACAAGACAAACTCTTGCATATCTTATTCCCATTTTCGGTTTCGCTTCGGCGTTTATTTTGATCTCAGATGAAATGAATTATGGCGCGCGTTTTCAATATGCCCTTGTGCCAATCGCGCTCATGTCGTGGACTCCGCTTGTGCGTGGATTAAATTTCTCGTGGCTGAATCAACTATCAGTTAGAGAAAGAAGCGTGTACTTCATCGCATTAATTGGTTTGTGCGGAAGTCTGGTTTATTATTCGTGGGCACAGAATTGTTCTCTAACATCCTATCAACGAAGCTGCGACCGCCCGTATGAAGATGATGGCCGCTATGACATGGGAAAATTGCTGGCGGAATATCGCGGCAAGGGCTATGTGATCGCGACCACCGAAGCGGGTCTGTTGCCGTATTATTCGGGCTGGACAGCAATCGATACCTGGGGATTGAATGACCAGTTTATTGCGCATAATGGCGGTATTACTGTGGACTACCTTGATAAATACAAACCGCATATTATTATGTTCCATGATTATTATTCGCCGTTGGTTCCGCCCAAATTGACCGAAGCGAATCTGGCGCAGAGATGGTTTGGTATGACGATTCTGCTGAAAGATTATGCTGAGGCAAATGGGTATGTGCTGGCCGCGATCTTTGGCGACAGCCCGTACGACACGCATTATTATTATGTGCGCGCAGGTTTTGAAGACAGTGAGCGTTTGATCGAGCAAATATCCTCGATGAAAAGATATTTCTATCCAACAACGGGAAAGAAATCCATTAATTACGCGGGTTTCCCCGAACCATAGTTTTTATATCCCCGTTGGTTGAGTAGGCCGAGTGCTCTTCGAGGCCATACACTTGCACCAGCGCGCAAGTGCAGGTGTCGAAACCAACAATTCAAGGAGCCTCTCATGTCGGAAACTATAGAACTTGCAGAAAAGCTGAAATCTGAAGGTGAAAAATTTATTGGTATTTTTTCTGGTTTGACAGACGAACAATGGAGTGTTGAGGTCTACACCGAAGGCACAACATGGACGATCCGTAATGTGCTGGCGCACTTCGTCACCTCTGAGCGCGGATTGATCAAAATGTTTGAATTGATCCGTCAGGGCGGTGCAGGCGTAGCTGATGATTTCTCAATTGACCGTTACAATGAGGCGCAGCAGCAAAAGGCAAAAGAATTCACTTCCGCCGAATTGCTTGAGCAATATAAATCTGTGCGCGCCAATTCTGTTGCATGGGTGTCTGGTTTGAAAGGTGAAGAACTTGAGATCACAGGTCGTCACCCATTTCTTGAAATAACCACCATTCGCGAAATGTTGAAAATGTTGTATATCCATAATCAAGTTCATTATCGTGATCTGAAAAGAGCTTTAAACAATTAAACACAAAGGACACGATGTACACAAAGGAAAATCTAAAAAGGGTATTCTTGTAAGCAAGTCAACAAACCTTAGATCCCTTTGTGTCCTTCGTGTTTAAAAGGTTTCCTATGCATCTTCCTCCATTCAAACTCGAACGTTATTTTGCCAAATACGAATTTAATACCGAATTCCTGCTCTGCTCTTCAGACTGTGAAGCCATGTCCATTGCGGACTTGCTGGCCTTTGAAGTTGGCGCAGCGGAGAAACTCCAAAACGTGTGGCTGGGATATACCGAATCACAGGGAAGCCCCGCCTTGCGCAAGGAGATTTGCAATCTTTACACCACCATCCAGCCTGAAGATATTCTTGTCCACACTGGCGCAGGGGAGGCGATCTATTTGTTCATGTACGCCGCCTTCAAAAAAGGCGACCATGTCATCGTTCATTCACCTGGCTACCAATCCCTTGCCGAAGCGGCTCGCTCTGTCGGCTGTGACATCAGCCCGTGGATGGCTCGTGAAGAATTGGGTTGGGCGCTGGATCTGGATGAATTAAAGAAACTCGTGCGTCCCAATACCAAAGGGATTGTTATCAACACACCGCACAACCCGACAGGTTATTTAATGTCCCGTGCGGATTTTGATGCGCTGAATAAATTCGCGCAGGAGAATAACCTGCTGCTTTTTTCCGACGAGGTCTACCGCGAATCAGAATTTGACCCTGCGGCCCGTCTGCCTGCCGCCTGTGATTATGGCGAACATGCTATTTCGCTCGGTGTCACATCCAAAACTTATGGACTTGCTGGTTTACGAATTGGCTGGGTTGCTACGAAGAATAGAAAAGTGTACGAAAATATGGCCGCCCTCAAAGATTACACAACCATCTGCAACTCCGCGCCCAGTGAATTTCTCGCGGAAGTTGCCATGCGCCACCGCGTAAAACTTGCCGAGCGGAATCTCAGCATTATCAAACACAATCTCGATATTGTTGATGACCTCTTTACTCGTTACTCTTCACTCTTCACTTGGACTCGTCCGCAGGCAGGTTCAATGGGATTCCCCAAATTGCTCAAAGGTGACATCGAAGACTTTTGTGATGATCTTGTCAAGAAGGCTGGAGTTTTACTTCTCCCTGGCACGATGTATGATGAATCCAATAATCATTTTCGATTGGGACTTGGCAGGAAGAACCTCCCACAAGCCGTGGAAAGATTGGAAGAACATCTTTTAAAAAACTAGCCACATGATTTCTTCATCCTTCATAATTCATCCTTTCCAAAATCGGAAATCGTAAATTGCTAAAACTCTCCCGCCCTCTCCACCTCCTCCTCGCCGCGCTGACCTATCTCCTCGGCTCGAGCATCCCTGCCTACCTTGGGAAATCCTTTTCTGCTCTTGCATTCTGGCTTGGGCTGGCTGGCGTTCTTTTTGCGCAATTGAGCATGTCCCTGCTGGCAGAAGTGTTTCGTCCGCATAATGAGCCGCTTGTTGATAACGAAACACCCAAACAAAAAGAGACTCTTCGGAATAACCTGCTTTATGTTTCTTACGGACTGCTCACGGTCAATGCGGTACTGGCTTTTCTGCTTTACATCAATAATAGCCTCGTGCTTGAATCCTCCCTCTTTCTTCTTTCATCTCTCGTTACGATAATTCTCTACGCTGTTCATCCATTCCGCCTTATTGAGCGCGGATTCGGGGAATTGGCTCTCGCGGCGCATATCGCTTATGTCATTCCATCCATTGGATTTCTTTTGCAGGCGAAAGAGAATCACCGTCTGCTCATCATAATTATTATTCCGCTCACAGCGCTTGCGCTTGCCTATTTTCTGATTATCAACTTCACCACATTTATTGCTGACCAAAAATACCAGCGCGCCACACTTCTCCGCAGTCTGACATGGGAACGCGCCGTCCCATTCCATCACGGTCTGATCATCTTTGCTTATGTCATCTTCGCAGCCGCGCCTTCGCTTGGTTTCTCCTTCTCGCTGATCTGGCCTGCCTTCCTCGCGCTTCCATTCGCCATCCTGCAAATCTTTCACCTCCGCCACGTCTCAATCGGCGGCAAACCGAACTGGCCTTTGCTCACCGTCACAGCCCTCGCGGTCTTTGGGCTCACAACCTATTTCATCACTTTGACTTTCTGGATTAGATAGATATGCCTGAATTTTTGACTCTCCTTCCTCCCGATGATGCGCGGACGCTGTTGCTCTCGCATCTTTCCAAGCCGATAATTGATTCTGAATCAATTGCAGTGACCTCATCTTTGGGCCGCTTTACCGCGTCTGACATATTCGCGCCGCACCCATTGCCTGATTTTCCCCGCACCACCGTGGACGGATACGCCGTCCGCGCAAAAGATACATTTGGTGCAAGTGACTCGCTCCCCGCGTATCTAAATTTGATCGGCGAAGTGCCAATGGGCGATTCGCCGTCCTTTGAAATTGAATCAGGTCAATGCGCATTAATCCACACAGGCGGTATGCTGCCCAAAGGCGCAGACGCTGTTGTGATGTTGGAATATACACAGCACATCGTAGGGGCGGGGTCGCCCCGTTCTGAAATCGAAATCTTCAAATCTGTAGCCGATGGCGAGAATCTAATCCGCATTGGGGAAGATGTTGCTCAGGGACAATTGGTTATCCCAAAAGGGACTCTGATCCGCCCCGCGGAAATTGGCGGATTGATGGCTTTGGGATTCACAGCCATTCATGCGGCGAAGAAACCGCGCGTTGGACTTCTCTCCACTGGCGATGAAGTGATTGACCCAAGTCAAACTCCTCGTTATGGGCAGGTACGCGATATCAATTCATATACACTCGGCGCGCTCGTCGAGAAAACTGGCGGGGAAGCGATCCGCTATGGGATTTTTAGTGACAGCTTCCAGGTCCTGCAAGAAGCGGCGGCGAAGGCGCTCTCTGAGTGTGACGTGATCATCATCACCGCAGGCTCATCCGCATCCACAAGAGACATGACCGCCGAAGTCATCCGCACATTGGGCGAGCCTGGCGTGCTGGTGCATGGAATTAACACGCGCCCCGGCAAGCCAACGATATTAGGTGTGTGCTACGGCAAAGCTGTAATTGGCCTGCCCGGTAACCCTGTCAGCGCATTGGTGAACGGATATTTATTCGTCGTGCCAGTCATCGAAAAATTATTGGGCGCGCTGCCAAAACCCAAATCGACCGTGATGGCAAAATTGACAGTTAATCTTCCATCTCAAGCAGGCAGAGAAGATTGGTGGCCTGTGAAATTATTACCCTCTCCCAAGGGGAGAGGGCAGGGTGAGGGCCTTTCCGCCGACCCCATCTTCGGTAAATCAAATCTCATCTTTACTCTCGCATCCGCCGATGGGCTTCTGCGAATTCATCCCGACGCAACAGGATTATCCGCTGGCGAGATTGTGGAAGTAATGCTTATATAAAAATTGCTTTTCAGTATGACGCAAGTATTCTTGAATTTTTATGTGATTAGCAATACTTATCGCTTGTCTCATAATTAAGTAAACTTTTCGTTGAAAATTATGAAGTGAAATCGAAACTTTTGTTTACTAAATTATGCGATACTCTGTGGAAGGAGATTATATGTTTACTCATTTAAAAGAATTCCTGATAGGTGTGCCTCTTCCAACACAACGACTCCGTGATGAAAAACTGAATAAGATCCGTGCCTTGGCCGCATTTTCGCCAGACGCCTTGTCGTCCATTGCTTATGCAAACCAGGAAATCTATTTAGGTTTGTTGATCGCAGGCAGCGCGGGGCTGTCGATGGCATGGCCGATTGGTTTGATCATTATTGTGGTGCTTTCGATTGCTGCGGTATCGTATTACCAAACGATCCATGCGTATCCATCGGGCGGTGGTTCCTATATTGTCGCGCGCAGTAATTTGGGAACCTTGCCTGGCTTGGTTGCGGCTGGAGCCTTGCTGATCGACTACATTTTGACGGCAGCCGTGAGCTTAACCGCAGGAGTGGATGCGTTTGCTTCGGCGTTCCCCATTATTTGGCCTTATCGAGTCGTTGTTGCGTTGGTTCTGCTGGGGTTGATCACGCTCATTAATATGCGCGGAATGCGGGAGACGGGCACATTAATGTCCATCCCTGTATATTTATTTTTATTCACTTATCTGCCGATGCTGGCTTACGGTCTCTTTATTTTGTGGAGGGACGGTCCGGGGGAATTGGCTGTTGTTGCCCCTGTTGCAACTCAACCTGTGACCCTTTTTCTACTCTTGCATGCCTTTGCCACTGGCTGTACCGCGTTAACTGGAATTGAAGCGATCAGTAATGGTGTTCCAGCTTTTAAATCTCCCGAATCTGACAATGCGGGCAGGACGTTGATCATTATGGCTTTTCTCATGGGCATCTTGTTTTTGGGCAGTATTGGCCTGACTCAATCCCTTGCCATAGTTGCCGGGCCACAGGAGACGATTCTCTCTGCGCTGGCGCGGCGGATCATGGGAAACGGCGGATTTTATTTTATTATTCAAGTCTCGACCATGTTGGTGCTAACAGTTGCGGCAAATACAAGTTTTGCAGATTTTCCGCGTGTCGCCGCCTTGTTGGCAAAGGATGGATTTTTACCCCGTCAGTTCACCGGGCTGGGAGATCGTTTGGTTTTTGTGAACGGCATTCTTATCCTCTCAGGCGCGACAGCGGCATTGATCATTTTATTTCAAGGGGATACACATTTGCTGGTGCCGTTGTTCGCAGTCGGCGCTTTTTTGGCATTTACCCTTTCGCAAAGCGGAATGGTGCTGCACTGGTGGCGGGAAAGGGGCAGTCATTGGCAGTTAAAAACGCTGGCTAATGCCGTGGGCGCTTTGGCCACTGGCGTGACTCTGCTCGTAGTAGGGATTACAAAATTTTTAGATGGCGCATGGATTACGATTGTGGTGATTCCGTTGCTGGTAGTTATGTTCCTGCGAATTCGCAAGCATTATCAAAACTTAAGTGAACAACTTAGTATGCACGGGCTGCCCCCGACTTTAAGACCCTTTACTCAATTAAGAGTGGTAATCCCTGTTTCAGGCGTCCATCGTGGCGTTGTAGACGCTGTGCGATATGCTCTTGCAATATCAAACGATGTCACCGGTGTATATGTGGAGTTAAGCCCCGGCGATTCGCATGAGATGAAGGAAAAGTGGAATCATTTCTGGCCAGACATTCCGTTGGTGGTTGTGCCTTCACCCTATCGTTCCGTGATCCAGCCTTTATTGGAATTTTTGGATAAGACCGACGTTGACCACAATGACGGCCAGCAGGCAACCGTGGTGCTGCCTGAATTTGTCCCTGCTCATTGGTGGCAAACCATATTACACAATCAAACAGCATGGATGTTGAAAGCTGCGCTGCTTTATCATCGCCGCAACTTGCGCTACCAGCGTGTGATCATTGATGTCCCATATTACCTGCATGACTGATGATGGAAATCATTGGGCATGCGGGTAATTTATTTCAAATATAGGTCAAAGAAGGCAATCGTTCTCTGCATGGCCGTTGAGAAATATTTTGAAATATTATGGTTATCGCCTTCATAAGTATAAAGGTCGGCGATCTGCCCCGCGTTGCGGGCCTGCTCTGCAAGACGGATGGAAAAATCCAAAGGGACATCCTCGTCTGCGGTTCCGTGGTGCAGCTCCAACGGTCCAGAAAGATCGGCGAGATAAGAATTGGCCGAGACCGAATCCCAAAAAGCAGGATTATCTGCGGGTGCGCCGTATGTTTCGATCCATCCTGTGCGCCAGCCACGCCCGCGTGAACTTGGTGACGGCGTGAAGGAACCCGTGCGCCGCCAGTTATAAAGCAGGTCAGTGTAGGAAGCGACCACGCCCGCCCAGATCACGCCGACTTTTACATCATCTGAAATGACCATCGTGCGCAGTGTGAGATAGCCGCCCATGGAGTGACCCCACATGCCAACCTTTTCGGGGTTGACTTCAGGCAGCTGCTTGATGGATGCGACCGCGTTCAGAACATCGATTTGATAGCCGGGGCTGCCATATGCGCCAGTCGCTTCGCCTTCTGATGCATCGTGCCCGCGATAATCAATGCGGAAGACAACATATCCTGCCTTTGCGATTTCATCCACATAAGCAATATAGCGTTCGGTTGTTTTATAAACGTCGGGCGGAATATAACCGTGATTAAAAACAATGGCAGGAAATCCACCTTCGGGCGCTTCACCGTTGGGGATGGTCAGTAGTGCGTATATTTTCAATCCCTCTGAAAGATAGTAGGCGTAATAGCGGCGATAATTTAATCCTCTGTCCAGTTCCTTGACAATGGTGATCTCACTGCCTGGATAATTCCCCGCCCGCATACCAATAATGCTCATCGGGTGAGGGATCGGTGTTGCCGTTGCTGTTGGCAAAGGCGTGAGAGTCTGCGTTACCTCAGGGACAAATGTATTTGTAGAACTTGGAATTATGGTCGGCAGAATGGGGATATTTGCGGGCGCTGCAGCTTGAGGTCCACAGGCGCTGGCGAAAAGGGATATGCTTATCAGAACCAATAAAGTTTTTTTCATCTTGGAACTCCTTACTATTAAGAAAACAGAAAGAGCCGTTTTATTACGGCCTTCTTCTGTTTTGATCACTTTATTACATGCCGTGACCCCGTTTGTCTTTGTTACTTTAATCGTAATTCCTTGAAACTGCTACCGTTAATTTGATGTCTGTCTGCCCTTTATGTAAATTAGCAAAATGGATAAGACAGTGGTCAAGAAGATCAACATGAAAAGTGTCACCCGCAATTCCCCGCCTTGCTCCATATTTCTAACACCCTCAAGCGCGAGAAAAGTAATATTGAGAATAAGATACGCACCGACAGACCCCATGGCTATCTGTAAAAATTTCCCGTTGAATTTTCCCGCTGCTGCAATTGCCAGCCACACGAGAACGATAATATTTGAAGTGACCCGAAGTATCTCCAATTGGTCAGTGACGGCGTGAATAAAGATGTCAAACAATTGAAGGAGGGCAATTCCAAGCCCTGGAATCTTCAAAATTGTGGTTGTGTGTTTTCGCATTCGGTTATTCCTATTGTGTCTTATGAGTTCATTTCGCGCTGTGTCAGGCGAAGAGTATAAACTTTGAAAAATGTGATACCTGCCATGATTAATAATAATCCTAATCCAGGAATTGCATGAGATAGCATGTTTTCCGTAAGGCTGTATGTCGCAATAGCCTGCCACTGTGTCAGTGCTATTCCTGTTGAAATAACAAAAATTGTTTTTCTTTGCGCTCTGGTTTCACTTACTCCCCACAAATGGCACATTGTTGGAATCAGAATCAGACAAAGAATAAATGAATAATGATATACAAGCAGAGGCAACGCTATCATAAATGGCAAATACATAGTGTAAGAAGAAAGCTCAAGATTATTCACTTTGCCCAGTTTGTAGTCTGCAAATATTACAAGAGAGAGTAAAATGCCATATATAAGCACGGTTATTATAGGGGATAAATTGACCAATAAATCCACACTTGATATCCCCAGAGAATTTATCAATATCGAAATTAAGCTTGTCGTGGCCACTAAACTCCCGTTCTCGTCAAGTCTAAAAAGAGATTGTGAGCGCGAGGATAAAGCTGTTTGAAAATCTGAAAACCAAAAAAGCGTAATTACTCCCCATAACACTAACCACAGGCCAATCCAAAAAAACAGACGCCACCTTTTGCTTAATAAAATTGGCAATACTATTAAAACAGGGTAAACCTTGAAGACAATAGCCAGGGAGAAGAATAGGCCGCTAGCCCACTCCTTTTTGGGATTTTGGAGCCAATACAAGCCTAAGCACAGAAAAAGAAACACCCATCCATCAATATTTTCACGTTGAAGAAGAAAGTAAAAAGGGTAACCGAATAATAAGCCGATCAGCCCTGCCGTTAAAATTAGGTCTTTGTCTATTTTCGTAAATCCGAACATCGAAGTTATTAATTGATAACCAAATGCCAAGGAGAGTGGGATTAGAAAATAGAAAAGTATCCTAGCATTATTAAAACCCAAAGGGACAAAAATTGTATTTGCAATTGCAGGGATGGGCGTGGTGACGTACCGATTGGTAGAAATATCATACGGGCTTTGTCCATCGATAATTTTTTCTGACGCCTTAAAAAAATCGGCATAATCCAACCCGTAAGACTTCATATAATTTAGGAATAATAATGGCTTGTTGGAAAGAATGTGGCCAATTGAAATAATTCCAAAAGATGTTGCTATGAATGTGGAAATAATAATTGCTGGGAATGAAGTTTTTTTGAGCATATGTTTTATTGTGTGCTTTAATGTTTAGCACTTAATCCTTTGCGTTAGCGGAGCATGGCGCTGGGGCGGGCGTTGACTCTGTTTGGGAACAGAAAACTGCTTGACGCGAAACGCCCCAGCGTCCAGTTCACGCTATGTTGGGCAGATTTTGCAAAATACTTTTGATTTTGTTTTTTACCTTGTATTTCAAATAGCAATACCAAAAGGTATTAACTAGGGCAGCGGTACAAGCAAACTAGTTAGCAATTGAATACGAACCAACAGATTTCGTTGCGTAGCTTCTGGTCGTCAAGCACGAGATCACGGATTTTACTCGGAAGTTGTGCACGTTGCCATGCGCACTCAAGGTGACCAGCTTCTTCAGCCTGACCGTCAAGCGTTGCCTCGCGTGCGGCTTTGATCGCGTAGGCGGCCGCGCCCAATTCGTGAGCTGCCACATGAGCGACCACTGCCGCCTGACCAGCAGCATATGCGGCATGGCGCACCGCTCCGCTCAGATCCCTGGCTGCCGCCATCGCGTGACCACCTGCCGTTCGGGATTGGGACATCGTAATCTCACCTTGCGTCCAAGCGCGTGCTGATTCGATGGCTCGACGCGGACGCTCGTCGTTGGGTTGCATTTCCTCAAATAGGTGCAATACATGCTGTGCGCAATCGGCTGCCCATATCGCAAGCAGATGATGATCGGTGTCTTGAAGGGTACCGCCGCGACGCACAGTGATGAACCTAGGGTCGCGCTTCTTTGGTAATATCATCCGTTAATTTCCTATGCGTTCCTTCTTCCCAACGCTTTGCACTAGTGGACAGTGGGTGGGCGTGGACAATGCTTGGGAGCAGGAAAAACTCGAAGCCAGAAAAATGCTTGGAATCGCGCCAGAATCCCCAGCGTCAGGTGCACGCTTTGTTGGACGCGAATTTTGCGACTCTTTGGCAATGTGATGTTCACTATTATTTTTTGACAATGACCTATTTAGTTTACCCTAATCATTTTAGATGATTAAACCTATTCATCCAAAAGGCGGTGGCGCACTTTCCAAATCCATTGAGCCAGTTTGATGATTCCAAATCCCATAAGTCCGCCCCATAATAGCGTGCCAATGTAAGGCGGGAATGACATACCTGGTATCGCCAGAATAAAGGCTGTATCAAACCACCACGGCTTTGTTTCACCACGGTAGCCCCAAGCTTCCAGTGCAAACCACCAGCAGAACACGGTATAGACCAGCGCAGAGAAAGGCACAAACACCCAGTAATACCACTGCGGCAATAAACCCTTCTTATTTGTAGGACTCATCTACATTCCCTTTTTCAAAGTTGTGCCCGCAATATCACAACATAATGCAGAACCTATACTACATATACCGCAATGCGGACACTTTTTATTGGACACATTTACTTCCTTTGCAAGATATTACTTTATTACTTAGTGGTTCAGCCAGCGCCCAACGGTTTGCGTTACCCGCTGGCGGGGGACGAGACAACGCCATTTTGCCGGAATCAACTTCAAGCCACGCAAAGTGCTCAAAAACGCGCAGACTCCCACCAGTCGGATGCACGCTGTGTTGGGCGGTCTTTGTAACTAGGGCTGAATCGTCTTCGAAATATGGTCATTGATCCATTCCGATATGGGTCGTACTCCATCATATACCAGGAGATTCTCCTCCATAGTTGGAACCTCAAAATCTCTGGCAAGTTCCACAAAGTCTTGCTCTCGGACATTTGGTCGTTTACGGTTGTCTAGATTCACGCGGCGACGTTGTTCGAGTTCCTGAATTGTGAGCTTGATGTAGATTACATAAACAGAGCTGCCATTTTGCCGAGAGATGGCGCGCAAGCGGTCTCGCCCTACCCGATCATGATTCACAGCATCGAACACCACCGATTTTCCTGAAGACAGTAGAGCGGCTAAATGCTGGTGAGCTTCATTGAACAGCAGACCCCACTGATTATCATCTATTCCTTCTTCAGGGGTGAGACCTTTTTGGTTGGCAAGGGAATCCAGGTCAAGATGTACGCAACCACATTGGTCCGCAAGAATATGAGCCAAAGTGGTTTTTCCCGAGAAAGGAAGTCCACACATTATATAGAGTGTCGGTCTAGGCATTGCGGATTTCAATCATCTATTAGGTAATTCGAGCCGCCCAACTATGTATTCAGCAAGATTTGTTGTAAAACACCCTGTGCGGGGTGTTTTACGGCGCAAACTTGTATAACAGACTATATGCAAATTATAAAGCACCCAACTAAAAAAAGGAACAACAATCCGCAAACCTGCATTTTATTTCTAAAAGACCTCGGAGTTTAACTCCGAGGTCTTTGCCCAATCCCAAATTACCTATTTCGCCGCCGCCTCTGCTTCCCGCAATTTCTCAGTCGCGCGGAAATATTTCAGATAGCGCATCGAATTCGCGTCCTTGCCCAGCAGCAGGTCAGTGGCGCGGATCGAACTTCCCAGCTTGATCGGGTCTGTGATCGAGCACGTCACACCCGCTTGAATTGCCAGCGAAAGGAACGCGCTGTTCACAGAATGGCGGTCGGGCAGTCCGAACGAAACATTGCTCGCGCCGAGGCTCATGTTCACGCCATATTCTTTTCGGATCAACTCAATCGTCCTGAGCGTCACTGTCGCGGCCAGGCTGTTATGTCCCACGGTCATCACCAGCGGATCGATAATAATATCTTCAATCGGAATTCCCATCTTTGCGGCGCGTTCGATAATATGCCCCGCCACTGCCAGACGTTCCTCCGCTGTGGCTGGGATTCCATCTTCGCCGATGGTCAACCCGATGACAGCCGCGCCTCTTTCTTTAACGATCGGGAGGACAGCGCTCAATTGTTTTTCCTCCCCGTTGACAGAGTTCACGAGCGGCTTGCCAATCGCCGCATTGAGTCCCGCCGCCAAAATCTTCGGGTCGTTCGAGTCGATGCACAGCGGAACATCCACGGCGTTCTTAACCGCTTCGACAACGATCGGCATCATCGTCACCTCTTCAATTTGCGGATGCCCCACATTCACATCCAGCACATCCGCGCCCCAGGCCACCTGTCTCTGCGCCAGTTGAATGACATATTCCATGTTGCCATCCACCAGAGCCTGTCCCAGCTTTTTCATACCCGTTGGGTTCAGCTTTTCTCCGATGATGACAAATGGCTTGTCAATGCCGATGATGACTTCTTTTTTTTCTGATTTCAATATGGTGTGCATTATGCCCTCCGACTTAAAAATTAAACACAAAGGACTCAAAGGTCACGAAGGAAGACCTAGGGCTTTTTTCACCTTTGTGTACTTCGTGTCCTTTGTGTTTTAAATGTTTTACTGTTTCAAAAACCTCAAAGCAGTTTCCGCCAAAATCGCCGTGCCAATTGGGAAAGTGCGCTCGTCAATATCGAACTTCGGATGATGGAATGGATACTCTTCGTGGCCTTGTTTCATCGCGCCGATCATGTACATCGCTCCCGGCGCGTGTTCCATGAAGGAACCAAAATCCTCCGCACCCAATGACTTGTGAAGCTCATGCACATTCTCCCCGCCAAGAAAATCCCTGCCAACGGCTTCGATCATTTCCGTCACTTTCTCGTCGTTGATCATTGGAGGCGCGCCGATCTCGATTTTTAAATCATAATCACCGCCAAGCGCTTTGGCAGTGTCAAAAGCGCGCTTGATCTCATCATGGATTTGTTTTTGCACTTCGGGCGTGGTGAATCGCAGCGTGCCTGTGATCTTGATGCTGTCTGGAATCACATTTTCAGTGAACCCGCCATTGATCGAGCCAATACTCACGACCGCTGGCGCGAACGGGTCAAGCCTGCGTGAGATCAACGCATTCAATGCGAAGATCACATGCGCGAGTAAATAGAACGGGTCAACCGTATGATGCGGATAAGCGCCATGCCCGCCTTTGCCTTGGATGACTCCAAACCACGAATCGACTCCACCGGAAGCTGGTCCCGAACTGATGGCGATCGTCCCGAGCGGCTGGCCCGGGTCCACGTGCTGCGCAATCACATAATCCACGCCTTCCATTGCGCCTTCCTCCGACATTCGGACCGCACCGCTCTTGCCTTCCTCATCCGCAGATTCTTCGCTGGGCTGGAACAGGAAACGAACGCGGCCATTGAGTTTTTCCTTGGCCAGCAGTTGCGCCGCACCCAAAGCCATTGCCGTATGCGAGTCATGTCCGCAGGCGTGCATCTTCCCATCCACCTGTGACTTGAACTCTGAGTCATTCAACTCTTGCAGAGGCAGCGCATCCATATCCGCGCGGATCGCGACCATCCTGCCGCCTTCGCCGATGTCAGCTACAACGCCAGTCTTTCCAACTCCGCGCTTGACTCTGTATCCCATTTTCTCCAACTCATCCGCCACGATACCCGCCGTGCGGTAAACATCGAATCCAGTTTCGGGGTGCATGTGAAAATCACGCCGCCATTCGATCAGTTCTTCAGAAATTGCATGTGCCTGTTTTAGCATGTCTATTCTCCTAAAGCTTTTTGTGTGAAATGTATACAAGTAAACACGTACATACGTAACCACACCTGTTTACTTGTATACGTGTTTACCTGCCTACTTCTTCCTCACCATTTCTTTTTCAGCCGCCGCCATAATTCTATCAAGTTCCTTCTCCTGTTGCGGCTCCAGCGGCGGGACTTGGTGTTCGCGCAGAATTCTTTCAGCTTCGTTCGCGGCATAGTCTGCCATTTGCTTGCGGTCCAGTTTATCTTCCCATGTTTCCCATGAGTTGCGTTCTGCAAGTTTGGTCAATGCGATTTCGCCAGCTTTCAAGTGATTCAACGTATGCCGTTGGCCTAAAAAGTTGCGTGTTCCATTCATGACATTTTCGATGATGTCCACTGCAAGGTGCGCTGAATCAGCCGAGAGACCCTTTCGCAAACGCATGACACTGCCAACAAGTTCATTATCCAAAACCATTTGAGCATACGAACCCATCACGCCTGCTTCCATTTCGCCGATACCTGAGAGTTCATCCGCGCCAGCCAAGGCTGGGATGGAGGCGTTCAGTCCGCGCTCGAAGGCGTTTTGGGCGTCAAGGGTATGTGCATTCGTTGAAAACCCATACACATTAACGCTGAATCCATAATAATGTCCGAGCTGAACCGTGGCGGCGGATGACATGCCAAGTTCCACTCCGCCCCAAATTAATCCAGTGCGCGGTTCCAACATCCCAAGTCGTCCGCAATACACAATACCACACCCAGGGTTAACGATTTGCGCCAGAACAAGTAAAGCCAAAGTTTCTGCGCTTTGCTGAACAAGACTGCCTGTGATCGTCATCGGTGAAGTTGCTCCGCCAGTGGGAGCGGGTAGGTTGGCGCAGATCACGCCCGCCTTCGCCATTTCAACAATTGCGGCCGCGGCAGGATCGTGGATGGTTAACGGGCTGACGGGGGAGAGGGAGAGCGTGAGTTCATTAGCGGGTGTGCCGATTACGTGCGCCATTTCCACCGCATACTTTACTTCCTCGGCAAATTGAATGCCAGGTCCCTGCAAAGGCTTGACCGTGTGCGGAATTGAATGACGATACATGAACAGCGACATTAATTCGCCGGGCACATCCTGCGGTGTGAAGAACGGTGTGACCGTGTGACAGTTCGGGAGCGCGTCCAGCACGCGAGTCGCGTTGATCACATCCTGATCGGTTGCGATTCGGCGAGTACCTGTTTTTGCATCGAAGACATCGCGCGCGCCGCCGAGGTTGTGAAAATATAAATTGCCGCCGCCCAACTCATTGACTTGTCCATTGCGCCCGCGAATAACGGGGCGTTTGTTGGCTTTGGCAATGCAGTCTTCAACCAAATCTCGCGGCATGCAAACGCGGTTGTTTTTTATCGTACAGCCTGCACCGAGCAAAATATCGAGGCTGGATTTATGAGTCCAAATAAGCCCCACTTCGCTCATGATATGAAGTGTGGCTTCGTGCATTGCTTTTACATCTTCGTCGCTAAGAAATTTCAATGGCTCCATTTGCGCTCCACTTTTAATAAAGAATTTTCACCACAAAGTAAACAAAGAGTCACAAAGGTTTGAAAGGTTTTCCTTAGTGCGCCTTCGTGCCCTTCGTGGTTAAATAGTTTTCTCCAGCACGTTCGCCAGAAACTCCACACGCTTCACTTCTGAATCGATCACATTTTCAACATCCAAAAACGCATGACCTTCATCTTCATACAACAACAACTCAACTTCTTTTCCAAGTTCGACAAGTTTATCACGCGCATCAATTGAGTCAGATGCGGGACAGCGCGGATCATTTCCGCCGCAGATCATTTGCACAGGTGCGCTGACTTTGTCCAAAAAGAAATACGGCGAACGCGCAATCCATAACTCGCGGTTGTCTTCGGGGTCGCCCATGTTTTCGATATTCCAATGCTGCAAATCTTCGCGCGAATTTTTATGTGACTTCAACCAATTCAAGAATGGCACAACCGCCGAACCCACGGCAAATAATTCTGGATACATCGTCATGCAAGTCATCGTCAGATAGCCGCCATGACTTCTGCCAGTGATGCCGATTTTATCTTTTTCTGCCAGCCCATTTTCAATTAAATATTTCACGCCCGCCGCGCAATCGTCGGTGTCCACGCCGCCCATGTCGTAGCGGCTGGAGTTTTGCCATTTTTTGCCATAGCCCGTCGAGCCGCGGTAATTTGGCGCAAGCACTGTCCAGCCGCGCGAGGCCATATAGCTCATGATCGGATACCATAAAAACTGGAACAACCAGTTGGGTCCGCCGTGGATATTGATCACCGCCCGCGTGCTGTTTTTTGCGCGATACAATAATGCGGGAATTTGCGTCCCATCTTTGATTGTGTAAAATACTTCTTCGGGCGGAATGAATTCCGCATTCCGTATTTCTTCGGGCAATGAATTTGTTAATTGCTCCATCGAATCATCTTCAAGATTTATTTTCCACAAATCGCACGGATGCTTTGGATCTTCGTACAGAATTACAACGCTGTCATCTATGAACTGCGGAAAGTAATGCACCCCATCCTCAACTTTTTTCTCCTTAACGACAGCGCCTCTTTCTTTAAACTGAAAGCTGGTCCGTGCTCCCTCAGAATGTACCCACCCGATAATATTTCCGCTTCGCGACCATGCGGGCTGACTGTCATCACCAGCGGATTCGTTGACCCATGTGATTTCCTGAGTCTCCACATTGAATAATCCAATGTCATGCCATTCACCGTTTTCGCCAGAGAACGCCAGGAATTTTGAATCAGGCGACCATGCAGGATTCTGCGCGTTCAATTCTATTTTCGTAGTAGCGACTTTAGTCGCTTTGCCTTTCCCCGTTTTGCGCGGCCGATTGATCGGCATCACATAAATACTTCTATCACTGGCAGTTGACTCTGCTTCGATTGCTATCCACAGCCCATCGGGTGACCAGACTACGTCCCAACACGGACGGAACACATTCTTTATCATTCGGCCTGGAGTACCGTCAACATGGAGCAGGTGCAGGGCAAATTGTCCGTGCTTGTCTGAAAGCACAGCCAGCACTTTGCCATCGGGTGACCATGAGAAATTTGGCTGATGCGCGTATGCGATTTGAGGCGTGAGGTCAGTCGAGATATTGGTGCTTAGATCGTGAACAACAATGTGATACGACTCACTTCCGTCAATATCCAAAGCGTATGCAAGTTGAGTGCCATCGGGAGAAAATTTCGGAGAGAATTTTGCACCTTCGTCCAATGTCATTGCGAGGAGGGTGCTTTCCCCGACGACACTTGCGCCGCACGCCAGTGCAGGTGAGCAATCTCTTGTTAAGTTGGAGATTGCTTCGGGCTGTCGCCCTCGCAATGACGTTTGCCACAATTCCCATCTCCCCGTTTTATTCCATGCAAAAACCAATCTCTGCCCGTCGGGGGAGATGGCGAACTTTAAATCATTGTCTATATGCGGGACGCGCAAAAGTTGGGTGAGATCAAGCATGATATTTTAGGGTTGATAATGTTCAAGCAAGGGCAAAATGTCGACGCCGGTCTTTTTAGTGAGATCAAGCATAAAGGCGTAGAGTCTGCGTTCCTGGGCAGGATCAATTTCAGGTCGCTTGTATGATGCGAGCAATTCAGTCACGCGGATTTTGCATCTGCCAAAGGCATCCAATGAACCAGCCGCTTTCCATGCGCGTGTCGAGTCGCGGTCAATGACAGAACTTGGCAAATGTTGTTCCTCGCGGAAGAGCTGCATGGTGGCCTTCTGTTTAAGAAAGTCGCCGCCTTTGAAATTGATCTTGTCATCGTAGAAACCAGTGGCGAGTGTGTCGGTATGCAGCTTCACGCCGCCGATCATGCGTTTTGCCATTGCAATTCCTTCTGCATCGAGTACGAGTTTTTCCGCACTGTGACAGGCGAGGAAGTCCAACATGCCCGAGCCGGAGATCATGTTGATGCCGCTCAACGCGCCGACCATAGCCGAGATTCCGCTTTCGAGCCCAGCTTGCGCGTCTACAAGTTTTGAATCGGTCGCGCCGAGATAAGTGTGCGTGGGCATGTTGAGCGTTTTTGCGACCTGTGCGTACGAACAATCAAGCATGGCAGTTTCGACTGCGCCCATCGGAGTTGCGCCTTTGCGCATGTCGAAGATCGCCGCCGCGCCGCCCCAAACGATGGGTGAGCCAGCCTTGGCGAGCTGATGAATGACGATACCCGCAAAACACTCCGCCGTGTGCTGGGTGACCGTCCCAAGCATGGTCACAGGGGCGGCCGCTCCTGAAAGCGGCACGGAAACAATTTCCGCAGGGACACCTGCGCGCGCGAGCGCAATTAAATTTCCAGCGCCGAAGTTGCTCCAAATCAGCGGCGGAGCAGGGCACACGTCAAAGATGGCGCGTGGTTTTTCGCTCGCGGCTTGTGCTGAACCCGCAAAGACTGAAAGCATGTCGATCATCTCTTGCACGGTCTTATTCGTGAACGCGCCTGTGACGATCGGCTTTTTTGAATGGAGCAAAACGAGATACAAACGATACGAGTCTTGAATCTCTTTGGGTACATCATGGCAAATGACCGCTGTGGATTGCGCATCATATTGCGGAAGTTGTTCCGCAACTTTCAGCAGGCGAATCAGATGTTCGGTTTCGGTGGTGTCGTGCTCAAGCGTTTCAGGGTTGAGCATGGTGATGCCCGATGAGCCCGGGTCAAAGTGGACGTTGTCACCGCCGTAATGCACGCTGGGATTGCCATCGTAATCGTATAGATAAAAATCGCGCGGCACAGTTTCCAGCGCCTTGTGAACGAGAGAGGCGGGAATCTGCGCAACGTCAGTTTTAGAGTCAATGGTCGCGCCCGCTGCGGCCAGCAATTCCCGCGCCCCAGCATTCTGGACTTTGATGCCAGGTTTTATCAAAAGCTCATACGCTTCTGACAAAATACGGGCAATAATCTCATCGCTTAGCAGTGTGAGTTTGGGTTGCATAAGACACCTCTAATGGATCCAGCTTCTCTTTGGCGAGAGAGAGTAAAAAGGTTGAAGGTTGCAGGTCACATGTTCATTGTGCGAATAACATGCAACTTTCAACCTTCAACATCATGGCACGGCTTTGTTCGTCGTTGACTTCAATCCCCGCCAGCATCTGCATTACAGGATTTTAATTATTGATCGCCTTTGCCGACCAGGTCTTTTGCGATCTTTACAGCGCCAATCGCATCCTCTGAATAACCATCGGCTTTGATCTTCGTGACCCAGTCGCGTGTGATCGGCGCGCCGCCAACCATTACTTTAATGCGCGGTCGCAAGCCTTCCTTGTCCAGTTCTTCGATCACTTCACGTTGACGTACCATGGTGGTGGTCAATAATGCGCTCATGCCAATAATATCTGCGTTGATTTCAAGTGCCTTGCCGATGATCTTCTCTGAGGGCTGATCCACGCCGAGGTCAACGACTTCAAAGCCGGAGGCGCTCAACATCGTACCGACGAGGGTTTTGCCGATCTCATGAATGTCACCTTCGACAGTGGCAAGAACCACTTTCCCCAGCATTTCGCGCGCTTCACCAAGTTTGAGCAGTTCAGGTTCCAGCACGGCAACGGCGGCCTTCATCGCCTCGCCCGCCATCACCAGTTCAGGCAGGAAGGCTTCGCCCAACCCAAATTGATCGCCGATGTAATTCACGCCGATCACGAATCCCTTGGTGATGGTCTCCAACGGGTGCATATTCAATTCGATGGATCTTTTCGCAAGCTCAATGGCGATATCCGAATCACCATCAATAATGCTTTGGGCCATTTCCTTATAAAGTTCTTCCGACATAAGTGCCTCCTATTTTGGTTTCTTTAGTAAGTGATTCACTTGCTGTTCTTTTTCTCTCAATAATTCCGCTGGAATGCCAAGATATTCCTCCAGCCATTTGCCTGAATCCAGAACGTGTTCAATGGATGTTTGGGCGGCTTTATCGGCATCGCCTCGCATGAGCGCATCCATGATCGCCGAGTGCTCCTCATATGTCTGTGCCACACTGCCCGCCAGTATTTCTGGATTTCGAAACACCGCTTCGTACAACATCCAATCGGGGAAAGCGTTTGTCACAACCGCATACATCTTGATCAGAAGATTATTCCCAGATGCTTCAGCGATCAACGTATGGAACTCACGACTTAATTGGCGTTCCTGGGGCATCTCGTGTAATTTGACATGCTTCTTCATCTCATCCATTATTTTTTCGAGACTCGCGATCTGCTCAGGCGTAATATGCAGCGCCGCTTCGCGAGCTGTCAGCGCTTCGAGAACCAGTCTCAGGCCGTAGGCTTCCACGATATCCTGAGTGGACATTTCCCGTACTCGCACACCGCGATACGGCACACGTTCTGCCAGCCCAGCCGCCACGAGGAGGTCAAGCGCTTCACGCACGGGGGTCATGCTTACGCCCATCTGGCTGGCAATGTCTTCCTGGCGGAGCCAATCGCCTGATGTGTATTTTCCAGCGATGATCTGGCGGTGCAGCGCGTCGAAGATCTCTTCTTTTAGAGGTTTGTGGGTAAGTTCTTTTTCCGCTATTAATGACATGATTATATATTATATATAATCAATGCTGAATTCGGAAGTCCCATTT
>JABFSL010000090.1 GCA_013140605.1 Anaerolineales bacterium | reverse complement strand
CTTATGTGGGGGCGGGCGTGGCGGGTTCGTCAGTTGGCATGGACAAAGGCATCTTCAAGGATGTGATGCGCGCAAATGGGATTCCAATTGTGGAGTCGCTCCTTGTTCTGCGAAGCGATGTTGAGAAGGATATCAATTCTGTCATTGAACAAGCCGAAAAGATGGGCGCTTATCCGTTCTTTGCGAAGCCTGCCAATTTGGGTTCTTCTGTCGGCATTAGCAAATGCATTTCGCGTTCAGACCTCGGCGAGGGATTGATGGAAGCTGCTCGTTATGACCGCCGTGTTGTGATCGAGCGCGGTGTCGGGAATGTGCGCGAGATCGAAGTGAGCGTGCTGGGCAATGAAGACCCGCAGACTTCTGTTTGCGGTGAGGTTTTGCCGAGCCGTGAATTTTATTCCTATGAATCAAAATATTTGGATGGCACATCGGGGCTGATCATTCCCGCGCAATTGCCTGCGGATGTGAGCGACAGGATCCGCGAGTATGCGGTGCGCGCCTACAAAGCCATTGATTGTGCGGGGATGGCGCGCGCTGATTTCTTTTTTGACAATGGCACGCATCAAATCTACTTGAACGAATTGAACACGTTACCGGGTTTTACTTCCATAAGCATGTATCCGAAATTGTGGCAGGCCAGCGGCTTGACCTATGCCCGGTTGGTTGATCGTTTGATCGAGCTTGCGCTTGAGCGAAAATCACAACGCGATCATACGGAACATCGGAGGACGGTATGAGCGAAAAACGCGAGATCTCCCGCGCTGAGACAGCACGTCAGCGCCGTGCTGAACGAACTAAAAATGAATTGGAACAGACTAGCAGGCGCGCGGTCAAGCCTGTTATGCCGGTTACATCACGGGTTACGCAATCGTATGTTGTGCCCAAGCCCAGGCGCAAGGCAAAGAATAGCCGTCGCTTTAGCGCCATCTTTGGTGTGTCTGATATTCAGATGCGTCGGGCAGGCATTCGTTTGCCGCGTGTGCAGGCAAGCTGGCGATTAACTTCATCATTGATCGCGGTCTTACTTGGCATTGTTATTTATCTTGTATTAACTCTTCCATACTTCCACGTTCCCAGCGCCACCGTGCTTGGTAACAACCGCTTAAGCCGCGAAGAGATAGACGCCGTGCTTGGCGTGACGGGTCAGTCAATTTTTACGGTTCAGCCGCATGAACTGGCGACACGCCTGCAAATGAATTACCCGGAATTGCTTTCAGTGGAAGTCAATGTTTATTTGCCGAATCATGTTTATGTTACAGTCAGCGAGCGCGAACCGCTGATACTCTGGCAGCAGGATAACGGTTATACATGGATCGATTCGGCGGGTGTGGCATTTCGTCCGCGTGGAGTTGCCGAAGGTCTCGTACCAGTGATCGGTTTGAATGCTCCGCCTGCCGGTCTTGCCCCAGCGGAAGGTTCACTAATTCCCCAATCTTATATGCAGGAGGATTTAGTGAAGGCGATCCTCGTTCTCGCGCCGACCGTGCCTGTTGACTCGATGATGATCTTTGATCCAAGCTTTGGGCTTGGGTGGACCGACAGCCGTGGCTGGCAGGCTTTCTTTGGCACAGGCATGCAGGATATGCCTTTGAAAATACGCGTTTATCAATCGTTGGTTGATTCGCTTGTGGAGCGCGGCATAGCCCCGGAGTTTATCAGTGTGGCATATCCCGATGCTCCATATTATCGGATGAGCAAAGACCAATCTTCAGAATCAACAGATATTGGACAATAAGAAAATGGATGAGATCGTAGTTGGCATAGATGTAGGTACCACAAAGGTTTGCACCCTTGTTGGACGGGTGGAGGATGAACGCGAAGCGTCCATTCGTATTCTTGGCGTTGGCATCGAGCCTTCGGACGGGATACGCAAAGGGATTATCGTGGATCTTCCCGCCGCTTCACAGGCGATCAAGCGTTCGGTGGAAAAAGCCGAAAGCACTTCAGGCTTGGAAATCACGACTGGGTTGGTCAGCCTCGCGGGCGCACATGTTTCATCGGTCAACAGCCGCGGCGCGACCGGCATCCCCGGCGGGATCATTGACGCTGTGGATATTGCGCGCGCGCTTGAGCAGGCTCAGGCGGTTGCCATTCCACATGACCGCGAGATCGTGCATGTCATTCAACGCGGCATGACCGTGGATGGGCAGGAAGGCGTGCGGACCCCGGTGGGGATGCATGGCTATAAACTTGAAGTGGAGACACACATCATTACCGCCGCCGCCACAACGGTGGATAACCTTCGTCAATGTGTTGGCGCGGCTGGTGTTGAGATACAACAATTTGTTTTGAATCCGCTCGCCTCTGCGGAAGTGGTGTTGACCGAAAATGAACGTCAAATGGGCGTCGCTGTTTGTGACATTGGCGGCGGCACAACGGATCTGGCGATCTATGTCAACGGTGATGTGTGGCATACCATGGTTCTCGCCGTTGGCGGCAATCATGTCACACAGGATATTGCGCACGGATTGCGCCTGCCTTTATCTCAGGCAGAGGAAGTAAAGAAACAGCAGGGTTATGCCATTCGGTCAGAAGTTGGAGTCGAGGAATTTTTCTCCATTCGCCCCTTTGGTGAAGACCATGATGTGCAGATCAATCGTCAGGATCTTGCGCACATCATCGAAGCCCGCATCGAAGAAACCTTTCGGCTGATCATGCAGGAAGTTAAACGCTCCGGGTATGATGGTCTGCTTCCCGCAGGCGTGGTGTTGACGGGCGGCACATCCGCCCTGCCCGGCATCAAGCGCATTGCAAGTCAAATAATGGGAATGCCGGTGCGTACCGCACAACCCGAAAACTTAACGGGTCTCATTGATAAACTTGATTCCCCGGCGTATTCCACCAGTGTGGGGTTGCTGCGCTGGGCTGCCACCATGAGGGATCATGATGTTGTACTTTCAAGCGGACACAATCGAAGCCGCGGATCAAAAGGAGAGAAAAATATGGATTTTGAAGCAATCAAAAATTGGATGAAACGCTTGTTGCCTTAATGAAATGGAGCGCAGACTTTAGTCCGCATTCCGAAGTTTTTAGTAAACGAATTTCTTATTAACCCTTTTAAAATTCATCAATCTCGTTTAAGATATGGCATATCCTTTGCCAGGAGGAACACATGGACTCGAATAAAAGAAACCCGCAATCAGAATCCTTCGCCCGCATCAAAGTGATCGGCGTTGGTGGTGCCGGCCAGAATGCCGTCAATCGTATGATGGAAGAAGGCATTCAAGGCGTTGAATTTATTTCCTGCAATACTGATGCGCAGGCGCTTACGCTTTCACGCGCTCCCATTCGAGTGCGTCTTGGTGACAAGCTCACGCGCGGACTTGGCGCAGGCGGTGATCCTGAGGTTGGCCGCAAAGCCGCGGAAGAATCATCTGACGAACTCTACAACGTGCTCAAAGGCGCGGACATGGTCTTCGTCACTGCGGGCATGGGCGGCGGTACCGGCACAGGCGCGGCTCCGATTGTTGCGCAGGTCGCAAAGGAAAGCGGTGCGCTGACCATTGGTGTGGTCACACGTCCGTTCACCTTTGAAGGCGGCAAGCGTTCGCAATCTGCCGAAGCGGGCGTGACCAAAATGAAGGAACATGCGCACACGCTCATCTCCATTCCAAATGACCGTTTGCTTCAACTTGCTGATAAAAAATCATCCTTGCAGGATGCGTTCCGCATGGCGGATGAAGTTCTGCATCAAGGTATTCAAGGCATCTCCGAACTCATCACCATCCCTGGTTTGATCAATCTTGACTTTGCCGATGTACGCGCGATCATGTCCGAAGGCGGCGCTGCGTTGATGGCAGTCGGTCGCGGCTCCGGTGACGACCGTGCCAAGATCGCGGCTGAGCAGGCCATTTCAAGTCAACTGCTCGACATCACCATTGATGGCGCGCGCGGCGTGCTCTTCAATGTAACCGGCGGCTCGAACATGACCCTCTTCGAGGTCAACCAGGCTGCGGCCATCATCCGCGAGACCGCTCATCCCGATGTCAACATGATCTTCGGTGCTGTCATTGATCCTGAAATGGGTGACGAGATCCGCTGTACGGTCATCGCGACCGGATTTGAACGCGCTGGTGTACCGCGCCGCGCATTGGAACGTCCCACTCGTAACGATAAGCCTGTTTCAGCTTCCAATACGCCTTTTGCCCGCTCCAACGAATCTGTGAATGTCAGCGCTGATTACAGATCATCCTCTGAATCAAAATCTGCGTCGCAGCCCAGCATCAATACCGACGATCTGGATGTCCCAACATTTTTGAGAAATAGAAGATAAATTTTAGTAAAGCAAAAGTGACAGTCACCCGCTTCGCGAGGTGACTGTCACTTTTTTGATTCATGCTAAAATATAAGAATGAAAGCCCAACTTCCACACCCGGAGCATTATTCATATTTGCTGCATCGCAAACAGCGCACAACGCAGATCATTCTGCCGGTTGTGATCGCTGCATTATTGATGATCGCCTTGATCGTGTTGATCAGCCTTGTCACTTTTAATTCGAATGGCGATGTGGGCCGCTGGGCTGCCATCTCCACGATTTGGATCATTATTCCCACCATGCTTGCGGGATTGATACTTCTTGCGATCCTCGTCGGCCTCATTTATTTAATGGCGCTTGCATTGAGCGCCTTGCCCACCTATACCGGCATCGCCCAGGATTATGTTTACAAAGCCAAAGCCTACATTATTCGCGTCGCAGACATGGCAGCAAAGCCCATTATTGCCGTTGATGGTTTCATTGAAAATATCAAAGCATTTTTTGAAAGGATCACCACTCCATGAATAATCGAAACACAATTTTATTTGGCGCATTGATCGGTGCAGTCACCGGAATTATCGCCGCCGTTTTGCTTACCCGCCGCGCCGAGAAGAACGAACGTGATACCGCCATCACCACCGGCGAAAGCCTAAAACTCGGTGTGCTGGTCTTTGGGCTATTGCGGGCGATTGCTTCCCTCGGCGACGACTAAATAAATTTCACTTAGGAGAATTGACCGAGGACTCATCATCCTCGGTTATTTTTTTTATGGAATTGAGATCGCTCCCTACGCCGTCCCCGGCGTAGGATTTAAACGAAAGACGCCGCCGAGGACGGCGGCTTGAGCCTATAACTTTATGGACACGATTTCCAAACTTACCTATCGCCGCTTCCTTCTCGGTCAGCAGGGACTGTGGCCGGGTCGCCGTTTCAAGGGGCCGCTCGGCGCTGAATCCGCTTTGCGCCAGATGGAGGCGCTTCAACTTGACCCGCTCACCATGGTGGCACGCAGTCAGGATATTGCCATGTATGGCCGCGTCTTGAATTACAAGCCTGAACATTTATATAAGATGGCATATCAACAGCGCAAGGCCTTTGATTACGGCGGCTGGTTGATGATGTACCCGATGAATGAATTTCCATACTGGCGTTTGCACATGAAACACCGCCAGCAAAGAGGGATCAATTATGAATCATTCAAACATCCTCCCGCCGATTTGGTTAAGTTCGTACTGGACGAATTGCGTGAACGCGGTCCGCTGGGTAACCGTGATTTTGAAGGCGCGAAAGTAAGCGCATGGAGTTACCGCGGGCGCAAGGAGGCCTCCATCGCGTTGTTTTATTTATGGTTGACCGGTGAAGTGATGATCTCCAATCGCAAAGGCTTTGACCGCATCTATGATCTGCGGGAACGGGTCCTGCCGAGTGAGTTTGATTACACCGCATCCGAATCTGAGGCTGAAGATTATCTCGGCCTCAAGGAAATTTCGTTCCTCGGACTCGCGCGTGAAAGCACGTGGCGCACAGGTCTTTCTTATAATATTCATCGTGACATCTCACGCGAGGAGGGGAAACAACGCATTGAGAGACTCATCGAACAGGGATTGATCTCGCGGGTGCGGGTGGAAAATTCAAAGGACAGCTATCTTTATTTGAACAGCAACCAGCCCCACCTGTCCGAATTGGAAGCGGGGCGTATTCCCAAGAAATGGAAGCCGGCGGGACCATCCACAGAAGAGGAAGTCACATTGCTTGCGCCGTTGGAAATTGTCAGCGCAAGAGGGCGCGCTAAAAAAGTTTTCGATTTTGAATATTTGTGGGAAGTATATAAGCCCGCACATCTGCGCCGCTGGGGATATTACACTCTGCCGATCTTGTACGGCGATGATCTCGTTGCGCGGCTTGACCCGAAGCTGGATCGCAAGACGAACACACTTCAAATTTTAGGATTCTGGCTGGAAGATGACGCCCCGAAAGATGAGGCCTTTGCCAGCGCACTTGCCAATGGACTGCATCGTTTTGCGGATATGATCGGCGCGGAGAAGTTTGACTTGAGCGGAATCAAGCAAACGAAATTGCGCTTGTACTTGAAGAAGAAATTGAAATAATTATGAACGCAAATACTGCCGCCTGGTAGCGGTGGTTAATATCAATACAAAATAAACTCACCCCGAAATTAATCTTTCGTAGGTGAGTTTATTTTTTAAAACCAAAGTACCAAAAAATGAGTAAACAGGAATGCGGCCTGGCCTTACTTAAATGTAAAGATAAGAGAATTCTCCTCTTTAAAAGGCCAATATTAATGTGGTTTCGATCAATGGGGCCTGAATTTTAACTTAAATGTAGAGTTATCAATAACGTAGGACAAATGCAAACACCAACGACATGCTTGTTGATGTTCTTCAACGAGACAAAGTGTTACCCTGTGCGGGGCAATGTAGCAATTGCTGTTCGTGAAGAAAAACAATATTGAAAAAGCAAACCCGGCGAAAACCGGGGACGCAAAGCCACGGGTCTAAAGTAGTTCTTTTACTATGATCGCCAGGTTGCCGAAATATTACGGCAAAACTGCCTGGCTTCCTGTGCCAGGCAGTTTTGCTTTTCAACAAGGAGAAAATAATGAATAAGAAAGTCTATCGATTTATGAGTTTCATGGGGGCGCTCGCTCTGATGCTGGGGAGCTTTTACAGCGCCGGAGCCTCATCCGTGTCAGTTCCGTTGACGGCTGCGAAAATATACTATGTGTCTGCAACTGGCAATGATGCCAATTCAGGCACATTGACATCACCATTCAAAACCATTCAAAAGGGAATGAGCGCTGTTATAGCCGGAGACACACTCTATGTGAGAAGCGGTACGTATCCAGCTTTTGCCGTGACCAAATCGGGAATCGCAAACAGTTACATAACCATTTCCGGGTATAACAGCGAGAAACCCGTTATCAGTGGAGGCAGTACAGGTATCAGATTAAGTGGAGTGTCCTATGTCGTCATCAGAGGGTTTGAAGTTGTCAAATCCAGCGGAACACAGGCGGCGATTTTCCTGGCGACGAACAGCAACCATAATGTAATTGAGGGAAACGTCGTTCACGACAATCCGGGCGGTTCGGGCATTATGATCGAAGCAGGCTCCTACAACAAAATTATTAATAACATTGTGTACAATAATTTCAAGGTCGGCCTCAAAATACGGGATAAATCCCTGTCCAACGAATTGATCGGCAATGTCGTTTATCACCACGTGGGCGACCCTCCAAACAGCGACGGTATCGCTGTTTCGGGATCAAGCACAAAATACACGCTGATAAAAAATAATACCGTCTATGATAATGCCGACGATGGCATTGATACATGGGACTCTTCCTATAACACAGTCGTGGGAAATGTTGTTCATAATCAACGCGGCGCTGGAGATGGCAACGGGATCAAGCTTGGCGGAACGGCCACTGGCGGACACAATACCGTTATCGGAAATATTTCCTATAATAATAAGCGGGATGGTTTCGACAGCAACCATAGCGGTGGGAATGTTTACTATAACAACGTGGCATTTGGTAATGGGAATGTGGGCTTTGAAGATGTGGCAAAGATTGTTGGGTCGGATCCCAGCACCTACATAAATAATATTGGATATGAAAACGCTAAAAACTTCTCCGCAAGTAAATTTACCGCCGTTTCACATAATAATATCTGGTATTCCAATTCCGGCGGCGCCAACATTAGGTATGAAGGTACTTCATATACCACCCTTGCTTCTTTCTTTGCTGCCTCAGGCAATAAGTTGGATAACCCGAATGGAGGGGCACTCGCTTCGCTCCAGGTTAATCCGCAATTTGTAAACGCCTCTGCCGGGATATTTACACTTCAATCTTCATCCCCGGCCATTAACAAGGGTGACTCCACCAATCCTGCAGGGCTGAAAGCAATTAGCCTTGTCGATATTGGCGCGATTGAGTCTGGGGTAAGTGCGATTACATCCACCGCTCCAGTTTCACTTCCAACTCAGACAAACACAGCAACGGCCATCCCTGCAACACCGACCAAAACTAGTACGCCAACAGCCATCCCAGCAACGTCAACTCAGACCAGCACGGCAACGGCTGTGCCTGCAACACCTACCCAAACTAATACGCCAACAGCCATTCCTGAAATGCCGACCCAGGCCAGCATATCAACGGCCATTCCTGTAATACCAACCCAAACTAGCCTGCCGGTTCCAACTGCAACGATCACAGCGTCAGATCTGATCTTTACCGATGGTTTTGAAGTCAGCGATTTTTCGGCCTGGTCTTCCAGTACCACCGATGCAAACGATCTCAGCGTAACCTCTGCAGCGGCATTACAAGGCGGCTACGGACTACAGGCGCTGATAGACGATGGTAATAAGATCTTTGTCTCAGATGACCGCCCCAATGCTGAGTCGCACTATCAAGTGCGCTTCTACTTTGACCCGAATTCGATCACAATGTTGAACGGCGAAGATTTCTATATTTTTCAGGGATATACATCTGCCTCTGCTACGGTGCTGAAGGTTAAATTTATTTTCAGTAACGGCAGCTATCAACTAAAAGCGAGCCTTTTGAATGACGACACAACCTGGACGTCCAGCAGTTCCATCCCAATTTCTGATTCGTCTCAATTTATCGAATTGGATTGGCAGGCGGCCACGGCAGTTGGAGCAAATAATGGCAGCCTGACGGTATGGGTCAATGGCGTACAACAAGCCAGCCTGACCGGCGTGGATAACGATACTCAGCGCATGGACAGTGTGCAGCTGGGCGCGGTCACAGGGATAGACCCCGGAACAAGAGGAATAATTTTCCTGGATGCTTTGGAATCCCACCGCCAAACCTATATTGGCCCGTAAAGAAGAAATATTGATGTAAATAAACGAATGGAAAGGCGCACTTCAACCTGCGCCTTTCCATTTTTAAACCCGTACCATCAAAAAATTATTCTGGTATCATTTGAAATCATGAAAAAAAATTCCATCACTGATGTGCGTGGCATCGAAGTTGGACACGCGCAGAATGAAGAAGCATTGACCGGCTGTACGGTCATTCTCTGCCGAAAGGGAGCCGTCGCCGGTGTGGATGTGCGCGGCGGCGCGCCCGGTACGCGCGAGACCGATCTACTGAATCCCATTAATCTCGTCGAAAAAGTTCATGCAATTGTTTTGGCTGGCGGCTCCGCATTTGGCTTGGATGCGGCCAGTGGCGTCATGCGTTATCTCGAAGAAAATAAAATTGGATTCAACACCGGCGCTGCCAGAGTGCCGATTGTCCCATCCGCAATTCTTTATGACTTGAACCTCGGTCGCACGGACGTTCGGCCTGATTCTGCGATGGGAGCATTGGCCGCCGCCTCGGCCGTGTCCGATCCGCCTGCCGAAGGGAATGTTGGCGCTGGCACAGGCGCATCTGTCGGCAAGATGTTCGGCATGAGTCTGGCTATGAAATCAGGGCTGGGGACCGCCAGCATGGATATTGGCGGGGGAGTGATCGTCGGTGCCATCGTCGCGGTCAATGCGTTTGGAGATGTGATTGATCCGAAATCAGGTGAGATCGTCGCGGGTCTTCGTTCCGGGAAAGTTGGTCTGCTGCGTGTTGGTAAAAAGAGTCAATTTGCAGATACGCTTGAAATGATGAAATCCTCAATCGGACGCGGCATTCTCGGTTTCGCGAGTCGCGGCAACACAGTCATTGGGGTTGTGGCAACAAACGCAAAGCTGACAAAAGCTCAGGCCACGAAAGTCGCGCAGATGGCGCAGGATGGTTTAGCACGGACTATCCGTCCCGCCCACACCATGCTGGATGGGGATGTGATTTTTGCGCTATCCACTGGCACGAAAAAAGCGGATGTCTCCATCATCGGCGCGTTCGCGGCGGAAGTGATGGCGGATGCAATCTTGCGAGCCGTGAAAATGGCAAAGTCCGCTGGCGGATTGCCGGGGTTGAGCAAGGAATAAAAAAAGTGGAAATGACTTCAAAATCATTTCCACTTCATCGATATTGATTTTATTATCCCTCTGTCTACCATACATTTTATAACTTGATGTCGTTGCGAACCGCCGCTCTTGTACTATGGCGGTGAAGCAATCTCCCTTGAAACTGAAATATCGCTTGAAACAGGAGATTGCTTCGTCGGGAAGAGCAAAACTCCTCCTCGCAACGACATTTGTACGGTAGAGAATCACCCCTTCACACAAATCAATCCCTTCAAATACGCCCCCTCTGGAAAATGTAAACTGACGGGATGATCGCTGCCTTGTGACAAATGCTCGATGATCGTCGCGTCCACTCCCGCATCCAGTGCGGCGGAGGCGACGATCTTTTGGAATAGGGCCGCGTCGATTCCGCCTGAGCAGGAGTAGGTGAATAACATTCCGCCGTGGCGTAATAATTTGAACGCCAGTAAATTGATGTCTTTATAAGCGCGCGATGCTTTTTCAGCGTGCGCTGCGGTGGGCGCAAATTTTGGCGGATCGAGAATGATCATATCGAAGGAACGGTTTGCGTCTCGGAATTTTCTTAGCAATTGAAAAACGTCGCCTTCAAGAGAAGTGTGACGGTCAGCGGGGACGCGGTTGATGGCGATATTTTCTTCAAGCAAGGCCAGCGCATCAGCCGATGAATCGACAGATAGGACTGATTTTGCTCCGTTCGCCAGTGCGTGGATGGAGAATCCGCCTGTGTAGCAAAAACAATTGAGAACATCGCGGTCTTTTGCAAATTCGCCGACACGGTGACGGTTGTGACGCTGGTCGAGATAGAAGCCTGTTTTGTGACCGTGTTCCAAGTCAACGCGAAATTTTAAGTCATGCTCGTAAATCGTAATTCGTAAATCGTAATTGGCTCCGCGTAAAACTCCGGTGACAGGCTTCAACCCTTCCAATTCCCTCACATCGGCATCGGAGCGTTCGTAGATGTTTTGAATTCCCGTTTCTTCGACCAAAATATCGGCGATGGTTTCCTTCCAGAATTCAGAGCCAGCGGTCAGGGATTGTAAAACAAGCACATCGTCATAGCGGTCAACGATCAGGCCGGGGATGCCATCTGATTCAGCGTGGATGAGGCGATAGGCATTCGTTTGACCTTCAACCTTCAACCGTTGACGCACTTCGATCGCGGACTTGATCTTTCTGCGGAAGAATTCCCTGTCAACAGGTTCGTCGTTAAACGTCCATACGCGCGCGCGGATCTGCGAAATGGGGGAGTAGGATGCCCGGGCGAGAAACTGCCCTTCGGACGAGAGCAGGTCAACGGTCGAGCCTGAAGCGGTTTCTTGATCCACAGATTTAATCGCGCTGGCAAAGACCCAGGGATGGCGTCGCAATAAACTTTTTTCACGGTTTGGGTTGAGAGTAATGGGCATGCGTCTATCTTACCGCAACCAAGCGTATAATGGAATTATGATCTCGCGCGTGAGACTTAACTCGGTTTTGTTACCTTTGTTGACGATTGCGATGCTGGTGATGCAATTGCTCGATCCATCCAAAGTCTGGCAGGCAATGCTGACTGCTTTCGGCGGTGCGCTGCTGGTCAGTTGGTTGTGGATACGTTCGTTAAGAGACAATTTGCATCTAACGCGCGAAGTCCGTTTTACGTGGGCACAGGTGGGCGATAAGCTGGAAGAACAATTTACTTTGACAAATGACAGCCTGGTGCCAGCCACATGGGTCGAGGTGGTAGACCATTCAACTTTGCCTGATTATTCCGCGGCGCGAGCCATCGGTGTCGCGAATCAGGAAACGAACAAATGGCACACGGCGGGAATATGCACACAGCGTGGAGTGTATAGACTCGGCGGGACAACGCTGCGCAGCAGTGATCCGCTTGGCGTTTTTACTGTTGAGATAGTTCAGCCGGAAAGCGTCTCTTTGATGGTCATGCCTCCAGTGATTCCTTTGCCGCAGGTGGAGATCATGCCTGCGGGCTGGCTTGGGGATGGACGGCCGCGGCCAAACTCACCGGAGCAAACTGTCAATGCGCTCACTGTTCATGAATACCAACATGGCGAACCGTTAAGACAGATCCATTGGCCTACAACCGCGCGGCGCAATGCGCTTTACACACGCGTACTGGATGGCTCTCCAGCAAACGATTGGTGGATCGTGCTGGATGCCGAAGCAAATGCGCAGGCTGGTCATGGTTGGGAATCCACTCTTGAACTGGGCGTGATTCTTGCCATGTCGCTTGCGGATCGCGGCTTCCGTGCCCGACATTCTGTGGGGCTGCTTGCGAGCGGCGATCAAACGGTCTGGTTGAAACCAAAACAGGATGATGAAAACCATCGCATGCAAATGACGCGCGCGCTGGCCACGCTCCAGCCCGGTCAACTACCGCTTGCGGATCTGCTCGTACGCGCTGGCCCGACGCTTGGTCATCGTACGAGTATTATCATCATTACACCTTCGATCAACAGCGAATGGCTTACACCGCTGACTTCCTTGATGTGGCGCGGCATCACTCCTACTATTCTTCTTCTGGACCCCGCATCTTTCGGCTCCACGAATCATGCGGATACACTTTCGGATATTCTCGCGCAAATGGGGATTTCCCGTTTCATTCTTAACCGCAGCTTGCTCCTGCAACCCGAAGCTCGTCCAGGCTGGCGGGGACAGTGGGAGTGGCGCATCATGCCAACAGGCAAAGCCGTCTCTGCGCGCCCGCCCGGCGATATGACTTGGCGGAAATTAAAATGACCTGGCCCTTTCTAAAGTTATTCCGAATTCAGGAAGCGGGCTTTTTACTTTCCTTGGGTGCGCTGGCCTGCCTGCCTTTGGCATTGACCAATCTCCTGCGCGGTGTGGACTTGAACTTGTTGCTGCCAATTACAATATTTGGCGCATCCATTGCATTGGGATTAAGTTCATCGAACATAAAAAGAATTTCTGCTGCAGTCATTCTTCTGGCCTTTGGGCCGCTGGCGTTGATCATCCGTATTGGCGGGATATGGAGTTCCCTGCTCGATGCTGTAAAAAACTCGCTCGCTTTTATTCCATCATTATTCAAAATGATTTCCTCCCGTCAACCAGCGGACTTGTCCGCTCTGCTTCTGGCAAGGGAGGAACTTGTTCAAAAAAGCCTGGGACTTGGAATCCGAATCGTTCAGTGGTTTGCAGGTTATTTGAACGGAACCCCGATCGAAGACCCCGTTATCCGCACAATGATCTGGTGCCTGGTTCTGTGGCTGGTTGCGGTTTGGGCAGGCTGGCAGATGTGGCGCAAGAATCGTTTATTGGCTGGCATATTCCCAACCACACTGTTGCTGGCTTTCGTCATCAACTACAGCGGCAAAGAGATTGAAACTCTATGGCTGCATCTTGGCTTGCTGTTATTCCTGCTGGGTCTGACGAGTTTTGCGGAACAAAGGAAGCGTTGGGAACTTTCAAAAACGGATTACTCCGAAAGCACAAGTATTGATACGCTTATCGTTGTTGTTGTACTGGCTATGGCGCTGACAGTTTTTTCGTCAATGGCATCCTCGGTTTCGGTTAAGGAGATTATTGATGAATTGCGTGAAAGGCGCGCACAGACAATATCGGGGACGCAGGGTGAGGCATTGGGGCTTGAACCCGTGCAGGGCAATGCGAATATTACCGGCATAGGAAGCGGCTTGCCCCGCTCCCATTTGATCACGGGCGGACCGCAGCTTTCAAAACAATTGGTGATGACAATCTCCACCAGCGAACTGCCTCCTTTGCCTGAAATTGCGCATGTGCCTGTTCCGCGTCATTATTGGCGCACGCTTACTTATCAGGTGTACAACGGCGCTGGCTGGTCAAATCCACCAGCGTTTGGTGGTGACGTTGTGCCCGATGAAGTTTTGGTTGATGAGATTCCGTCCGAGTATCGTGCCCTGACGCAATCAGTAACATTTCCCGGCAAGGCAGGTGATCGGTTGTATTGGGCGGGGACTCTTCGTCGCGCAGACGTACCATTCAAAGCTGTCTGGCTGCGCAAGGCTGAGAGTAGTCCGCTGCTTCAATCCAATATGTTTGCGGCATTGGCTTCGACAGAATCGTATCAGGCTGAATCTCTGGTGTTGAATATCGATGCAAAGGCGTTGCGTGAATCCACCGCTGTCTATCCCGATTGGGTGCGCCGTCAATTCCTCTCCCTGCCGGATACAGTACCCGCGCGCGTTCATGGATTGGCGCGTGAGCTGACCGCCTCCGCATCCACTCCGTATGACCGCGCGCTTGCCATCGAAAGTTACCTGCGCACGTTTCCATATACGCTCGAAGTTGGCGCGCCTCCGCCGGGCCATGACGTGGCGGATTATTTTCTCTTTGATCTGCAGATGGGATATTGCGATTATTACGCCACAACGATGGTTGTTCTGGCACGCGCGGCGGGTCTGCCTGCGCGGCTGGTAATTGGATATGCCAATGGCGCCTACGATTTTGAACGCGCGCAGTACATCGTCACTGAAAACTATGCCCATTCATGGGTCGAAATTTATTTTGCGAATATCGGCTGGGTGGAGTTCGAACCAACCGCGGGCCAGCCTGTCATATCTTATGAAGAACGGGACGAATCAACTTTGCCCATAGCGGAAGCTTTACCAGTGGAACGATCCTTTACAGAAAAGTTCGCACCCTTTTTCCAAAGTGTATTTACCAGGGCTTGGTTCTCAGTTTTCATAATATTTGTTTGTGGTTTGCTGTGGATCGGATACGACTCGTTCCGTCTTTCCCGGCTTGACCCTTCGCGAACGACTCAGCTTTTATATGGGCGTTTACGCCGCCTCGCCCGACCCGTGACAGGGTTCGCTTCGAGGAGCGAGACAGCGCACTCGTATGCTTTTGTACTCATTCAGTACCTATCTTCCATGAAGGTTTCACCCCGATTGCAAAACTGGCTCGTGCCTGCCCGTACCGAGGTCGAACAATTAACTGAACTTTTTTCGAACAGTCTGTTCGCGCCTTTGCCTCCAACCCGCGAAGACGCAAATAATGCCATCAGAAACTGGTCGCGTTTGCGGTGGAGATTGTTATTGGCGAATATACTCCGATTTGGAAACAAATAAGTTACGCTTGAAGCGTTACCTGAAATGATCGCATTGAATATTATTTTTATTCATCTGGAAATGGCCGAATGATCTCCATCCAGCTATCGGGATTTGAAAGGGGATTGAATCCGTATTGCTTGTACAGACCGTGCGCGTCGCGTGTGACGAGAGTCCAGCGGCGCAGACCGAGCAGATCGGGGTGGGACATGACAGTTTCGATCAGCCATTTGCCGAGACCGTGTGCGCGGTAATCTTCATGAATGAAAACATCGCAGATATACGCGAAGATGGAGTAATCGCTGATGACGCGCGCGATGCCGATCTGTCTCGTGCCTTCATATACGCCGAAGACTAACGAGTTGGCGAGCGCGCGTTCAGTGCGTTCGCGCGGACGGCCTTTCGTCCAGTAGGCGCGTGTGAAAAAATCGCAGATGGCGTCAATATCCAGGCGGGCGGGATCGGTGCTGATGGTGAATGAGTCGCGACGGGTTTCGATCATTTGGGTCATGCGGCGAGTCTATCACATCATGGTATCATCGCTGAAAAAAAACAATGGAGAATTATGCTGCTTAAACCTGTTCGATGGAAAACTTTTCCGCGCGATTTTTTGCGGATACAGATCGGCTTTTTGTTATTTGGCACTGCGATTGCATTGATGATCCGCGGCAATATTGGGACGAGCGCCTGGGCGGTGTTGGAAGTGGCGCTGGCGAACCTGTTACATATCACGCCCGGCACGATGACTGTGATTATGGGCTTTATTGTTTTGTCTGGCGCGCTGCTCATGCGTGAGCGCATGGGCTGGGGGACTCTGGCGAATATTCTGTCCATTGGGCCGTGGGAGGATTTTATGCTTGCGCGGGTTCCGTCTGTGACGGATAACCTGCCGCTGCAGATCGGAATGTTATTGCTGGCGATCCTGTTGATGGGTATTGCCAGCGCGATCTATATTGGTGTGGATGCGGGCGCAGGTCCGCGTGACAGTATGATGCTGGCGATCAAGCGCACGACTGGAATGAGTCTGCGTGTGGCGCGCGGAATTATTGAAGTGACGGTGGTGACGGTCGGCTGGCTGCTGAGCGGGCCGGTCGGGATCGGCACATTGATCTATGCCCTGCTGGTTGGGCCTTCTGTGCAATGGGGATTTAAATTATTCAAAGTTCAACCTCACGGCCCGGAAGCGGAGATTCCGCAGGCACCTGAAGATTAGTAGGGGCGGGGTCACCCCGCCCCTACACCTTAACCAAAATATAAAGAGGCAAAAATGACCGAAATGGAAACTACAACTCCAGAACCCAAAAATCGTTCCACAGGCGCGCTGGTCTTGTTTTTGTTCTTTGTACTGCCCATGCCGATATGCCTGTTCATTTATCATTTTATGTTGTGGTCAACGGAACAAAGTGCGATCACATCCTTGAGTTTGAAAAACCTCGCTCCTGCCGGGCTGATCGGTCTGGCTGCGCAAGCCGTTTTGATGACAGTCGTCTTTACTGTCTTATGGCGTTTTACAAATGATGATCGTTTCAAACCTGTATACGCGGGTTTGGCTGGCGCAGCGGTGATGGCATTTCCCGCTTTGCTATTGCGTTTGATCGGCCCAAATAATGATCAGCTTGGTTCCATATCACAGGCTGTTATTTGTTTGATCGGCGCGGGCGTTGTGATATTGGCCCGAAAAAATAAAAATAAAATTGAATGGGATCGCGCCTCATTGCCGTTTGGATTGGTCATCGCAGGCATTGGATTTTTGCCGTTTGCGATCTACGGTTCATTCGGGTCGTTTGGCGATACATTCCTGAATCTGCTTGCGGGAATTTCATTTGGTTTTCTCGCCGCCACGTTGATCGAATCCACAACTGAGAATTTACTTTTGGATGGTGTCGGAATTGGCGCGCTGTTGGCATTACTCGCATCCGTGCTTGGTTATGACGGTTCGCAATTGCTTCTGCTTGCCATTCTTCCATCGTTTGCGTTTGCAATTTCTGCGGTCATGCCCTCCAAATTCGCGGCGGGCGCGGCCACATCATTGCTGGCGTTTGCGGGGCTGGCGCTCTTCGACCCGACCGAGTTGACAATTGTCCTCGGCGACATTGCCGGCATTGCCACAAAAACAGCCGCCATCGTGATCGCCATTGGGGTTGTGACAAGCATCGTCGCGCTGATCCTGCGTTTCGTAACGGGAGCAGGCAAAGGGTCCAGAACGAAGCGCGCGATTGGCTGGGCAGGAGCTGGCATCACATGGCTTGTTGTCATCGCAGTGTTTTTAATGTTTGGCAATCCTGGAAATTATGGTGACCGTCTCTTTGTCATCCTAAAAGATCAAGCGGATCTTTCCGATGTTGCCAACATCAAAGACCGCGATGAACGCTTGCATGTGGCGTTCGAAAAATTAACCGAACATGCCAATGAAACACAATCTGAACTGAGAAGATTTTTTGATTCTGTGGGTGTGGAGTACACGCCGTATTATTTGGAAAATGCGATGGAGGTCCGCGGCGGGACTTTGGTGCGCCTTTATTTAATGACTCGCCCCGAAGTGGACCGCGTCATTCCAAGCCCGCGCCTGCGTGCTGTTCCTGACGATTCTCCTCAGCCCGGATATATCTCCGAAGTGGACGGCAGTATACAGTGGAATATCTCCATGATCGGCGCGGACAAAGTGTGGGATGAATTCAATGTGCGCGGCGAAGGGATCGTGGTCGGGCAATCTGATTCGGGCGTGGATGGGAATCATCCCGCCATTCACAATCAATATCGCGGCGTGACACAAGGCGATGATTACAACTGGTTCGATCCGTGGGATGATACAACTTCACCGAATGATGAAGGCGGACATGGCACGCATACGATGGGAACGATCCTCGGCGCGAATGGAATTGGTGTTGCGCCCAAAGCGCAATGGATCGGCTGTGTGAATTTGGATCGAAACCTTGCCAACCCCGCATTGTATTTGGATTGTATGCAATTCATGCTCGCGCCGTTCCCGCATGGAGGTGACCCATTTAAAGACGGCGACCCGAGTCAGGCCGCGCATGTTTTGAATAATTCATGGGGCTGCCCAACTCTTGAAGGCTGTGACCCGAATGCGTTGTTATACGCGGCCAACAACTTAAGAGATGCGGGTATCTTTGTGGTTGCTTCAGCTGGCAATGATGGCCCAATGTGCGAAACGGTTGAGTCTCCGCTCCCACTCTATGATTCGGTTTTTTCAGTTGGCGCAATTGACCAGTTTGGAGACATGGCAGATTTCAGCAGCCGCGGGCCTGTTGTTGCGGATGGTTCCAATCGCACCAAACCCGATATTGTTGCGCCGGGCGTGAATGTTCTTTCATCCACACCTGAAAATACATACGCTGAATTTAGCGGCACTTCGATGGCGGGGCCGCATATCGTGGGCGTGGTGGCGTTGATCTGGTCAGCCCAGCCGAATTTGATCGGTGATATCGATGCGACCGAAAAACTCATCAGAGATACCGCCCAGCAATATCAGGGTAATATCCCTGAGCTATGTGCGGGCGGCGGCCAGTCCAGTAATGTGTTTGGATATGGCGTTGTGGATGTTTATGAAGCGGTGAAGCAGGCTTTGATAAATAAGTAAATTGCCTTATGCAATGTTCTTTTTAGCGGAGCGACACTTGTGACATAACAGAAAGGAGAATAAATATGCCTAAAGTTTTACGGCCAAAACTCCCAAAGGGATATGTGGACAACCCGATCTCCGAAGTTCCGTGGGAACATGTGGAAAAGCGGCTGGTCGAGTCAGTCAATTACTGGCTGTGCTCGGTTTATCCAGATGGACGCCCGCATGTGGTCCCGCGCTGGGGTGCGTATCTGGATGGCAAACTGTATTATGACGGCAGTCCCGAAACACGCCACGCCCGCAATCTTGAAAAAAATTCAAATGTGACCTTGCACCTCGAAAGCGGAAATGATGTGGTCATCATGGATGGGACATCACAACCCGCTTCCAAACCTGACCTCGAATTTGCCCAGCGGCTATCGGCAGCATACTGCGCCAAATACGAATCTGACGGATACGCGCCGAAGCCAGATCAATGGGATGAAGGCGGCTTGTATGTATTCACTCCGCGCCAATGCCTCGCGTGGACCAAGTTCTTCGAGAACCCGACCAAGTTTGTGTTTGAAGATTAATGTATGTGGATTTACTTGTTTCAAGGCATTGGATATGGACTCGCCGCCGCGTCACAACCGGGACCATTCCAAACCTACCTCATCTCCCAAACATTAACCCGCGGCTGGAAGCGGACTCTGCCCGCCGCGCTTGCTCCGCTTGTCAGTGATGGTCCGATCATTTTGATCTGCGTGCTGGTGCTCAGTCAGGTGCCTGCGTGGCTTGAAAAAATTCTCTATATCGCGGGCGGATTATTTATCTTATATCTCGCGTATGGCACGTATAATTCATGGAAGAATTTTGATTCGCATCTTCCCGCTGTTGAAACAGGAACTCAGCAGAGCATCCTCAAGGCGGCATTGATGAATGCGCTCAGCCCCGGTCCGTATATTTTTTGGACATTGGTGACGGGTCCGATCTTGCTCAAGGGCTGGCGCGAAACCCCAGTCAACGGGATTGGTTTTCTATTAGGGTTTTATGTGACTTTGATTCCCAGTCTGGCCGCGATCATTCTCATCTTTGGCACTGCCGCAAAGTTGGGACCGAAATTCAATCGAATATTATTGGGAATTTCGGCCATCGCTTTATTCTGTTTCGGGTTATATCAATTGTGGCTTGGATTCTTTTATGGATAAGTGAAAGGAGCTTCAAATGCAAATCGTTCTGGTGTATGTGCATGTCAAATCCCAATCCCTGGATGCTTTTATGAAAGCGACCCTTGAGAATGCCAGGGAAAGTGTCAAAGAGCCCGGCATCGCGCGCTTTGATGTGGTTCAGCAGGAGGATGACCCAACGAGATTTATCCTTGTTGAAGTTTACAAAACCGCCGATGCTCCCGCAGCCCATAGAGAGACCGCGCACTACGCACTCTGGCGCGACACGGTCGCAGAGATGATGTCGGATGCGCGCCAGGGAGTGAAGTATAAAAATTTATTCCCTGAGGATGCGGGCTGGTAACGCATGCCTTCCTTTGAATTTGCCACGGCGAACCGCATCATCTTCGGGGCGGGGAAATTAAATGGATTGGGTGACCAACTCAAGGGGCGTGCGAAGCGTCTGCTATTGGTGACGGGAAAATCATCAGATGCGATTCCGCGTGTGAGGGAGATTCTTTCCGGGGTAGACATCCACGAGTTTGAAGTTCATGGCGAGCCGACTGTAGACGTGGCGCGTGAAGGCGTGTATGCCGTGCGCGGCTGTGACATGGTGATCGGCCTCGGCGGCGGCAGTGTGTTGGACGCGGGCAAGGCGATCGCCGCGCTGGCCACGAACCCCGGCGATGTGATGGATTATCTTGAAGTGGTTGGCAGGGCGCAGGCGTTGATCCACGCGCCGCTGACGTATATTGCCATCCCAACCACGGCGGGCACGGGAACGGAGGTGACGCGCAACGCGGTGCTGGAGTCGCCTGTGCATGGGGTGAAGGTGAGCCTGCGCAGCCCGTTGATGCTGCCAAGTGTGGCGCTGGTTGACCCTGAGTTGACTTACTCTCTGCCGCCCGCCATCACCGCCAGCACGGGACTGGATGCGCTGACGCAGTTGATCGAGCCGTTCGTCTCGGTCAAAGCCAACCCGATGACGGATGCGATTTGCCGTGAAGGGATTCGTCACGCGGCGCGCTCATTGAGGCGCGCATATGAAAATGGCGCGGATCAGGAAGCGCGTGCAGGAATGTCTTTGGCGAGTCTGTTTGGCGGAATGGCGCTTGCCAACTCCGCTCTTGGAGCAGTGCACGGATTCGCAGGTCCGCTGGGCGGGATGCTGCACGCGCCGCATGGAGCGATCTGCGCGAAGTTGCTTCCACTGGTGATGGACGCGAATCTCAAAGCAATGATTTCGCGCGAACCAAATCATCCAGCGCTTGCGCGTTATGTTGAAGTGGCGCAGATATTAACGGGCAATAAAAATGCAACCGCGTTTGATGGTGTTCAGTGGGTGAGTGACTTGGTGCGTGATTTGAATATTCCCGCGCTTTCGATCTATGGAATGGCGAGTGAGCGTTTCTCAGAAGCGGTGGAGAAGACGATGAAGGCGAGCAGTACGAAGGGGAATCCGATTGTGTTGAGTGATGAAGAGTTGAGGGAGATTTTGGAGAGAGCATTGTAATATTTCCAATACCTTTTTTGTATTGTTTTGTCGTAGAATACTCCCATCCACAGAAAACAGGGAATTACAACATTTTTCCCATTCTCTTCAATAAACATTTTGTTCCGATAAAAAGGTGGCTATGGAAACTGACCTGCTCATTGTTACGGTTACAAAAGTTGAGACTACATCGGTCTTCGAAGTTTTTCGTGCTGCAACGGGTAAGGATGCAAATCCTATACCGATTGGTGACAAGACATATCATGATCTCGGTACTGTCAATGGGACGCGAACCTGCCTTGTTCAATCAGAAATGGGAGCAGGCGGACTTGGGTCTGCGTTACAAACAGTACAAAAGGGGGTTGAAGCACTTGCTCCTGACGCAGTCGTTATGGTGGGAATAGCCTTTGGCGTAAATGACAAGAAACAAGCGATTGGCGACATCCTCGTAGCCAGACAATTAATCCCTTATGACTTTCAAAAAGTAAGCACGAAAAAATCAGGTAGGGGAGTGACAGATAATGTCATTCTGCGAGACGACCGACCCCATTGCTCACCCTGGTTGTTTGATACGTTTCGAAGCGCTGAATTATATTGGAAAGGTCAGACGGTACATATCGGATCAGTTTTAACAGGGGAAAAACTGATTGACAATTTGGAGTTTCGCGACGAACTTCTTGGCCTGGCTCCAGAGGCGATTGGCGGCGAGATGGAAGGCAGGGGATTGTATGTGGCCTGTCAGGATAAAAAGGTTGATTGGATTTTAGTAAAAGCGATTTCAGATTGGGGCGATGGAAATAAAAGCAGAAACAAAGGAAAGTATCAGGAATTGGCTGGCAGGAATGCCGCAGAATTTGTTTTGCATGTTCTTCAAAAGGTTGGACTTCGAAAAGGAACGCCCTTAATCAAACAAGAAATCCAAAGTGCGAGTGTTCAGGTTCAGCCAAATGAATCCCGCAAAAAACCAACACTCCGCTTCACACAAAATCTTGAAGGCGAAGATCATTATCGCGTTGACATTTCCATTGATGACGATGACGGCTCTCATCAATCAACGCCTGTAAAATTCGAATTCAAATTTGATGATTCTGATCGAGCCGACATTCGTTGGTATTTGGAAGATTACCTGCAATATCCACTTGACCCTGCTCCTAAAATTGCCGAGCGAGTTGAGAAGCGTATGAGTGAACTTGGCAACGACTTATTCAATTTGCTTTTTAAGAGCACACAGGCTTCCCGCTTATGGGCAAAAATTGAAGATAAATTGGATGACACTCGCGTTGAAATCGTGACTGATGTGAAAGGAGCTGTCGCTCTTCCGTGGGAATTGCTGCGCGACCCTCAAACTGATTCAACAATTGCGCTGCGGGCAAACTCTTTCGTGCGTGCGCATTATTCAGCAGCCAGAAAAGCGGAGCGCGCTCAAACGGTTGACAAAGTTCGTATTCTTTTAGTTATCTGTAGACCAGGCGGAAGGGAAGATGTGCCATTTCGGTCTGTCGCCAGCCGCTTGTTGAAGGGACTTAGCGAAGAAGCGCGTGAAAGATTCGAACTTGAAGTTTTGCGTCCACCCACGTTCGAACAATTGGGAAAAGTTTTGAGGGATGCAAAAGCCAAAGGAAAGCCTTATCACATTGTGCATTTTGATGGGCATGGCGCATATCTTGAATCTGCTAAAGATGCTTTGGAAAGAATTATGAAGCATTTGGGAATGTTGGTATTTGGCGCTCCCCGTGAAGGGACTCACGGTTACCTGATTTTTGAAAACCCCAAGGCAGAGCAGAATGGTGAGTTGATCGACGGCCCCTCGCTTGGAAACCTTTTGGTGGAGACCGATGTTCCTGTTTTGATTCTCAATGCTTGTCGTTCTGCGCACGCTGATATTCACGAGCAAAAAAGTGGCGAAGAAGTAAGTGATTTTCATTCGCAGGTGCGGGCCTTTGGTTCGCTGGCGCAGGAGGTGATGAACGAGGGCGTGGCGGGCGTGGTCGCAATGCGGTACAACGTGTACGTGGTGACCGCCGCCCAATTCGTGGCGGATTTGTATGCCGCACTCGCCAGCGGGCAGGGACTCGGCGAAGCCGTCAGCATGGGACGCAAGCAACTCGCCGCCCAGCCGCTGCGCGAGATCGCCTTCGACCCCATCGCCTTGCAGGATTGGTCGGTGCCTGTGGCGTATGAAGCCGCGCCGATTCAATTGTTCGCGCGCAGCGAATCCGCGGCGCCGATCAAAATTGATTTGTCAAAATCCACCCGCGCGGAGGATAACCTCCCGCGTCCCGACGTCGGATTTTTCGGACGCGATGAAACCATCCTCGCGCTTGACCGCGCTTTCGATACGCAATCGGTTGTGTTGCTAAATGCCTACGCAGGCAGCGGCAAGACGATGACCGCCGCCGAGTTCGCGCGCTGGTATGCGCAGACAGGCGGGTTGCGCGGACCCATCCTGTTCACATCCTTCGAGCAATACAAACCATTCACACAGATCCTTTCTACGGTGGAGGAAACGTATCGTCCCGTGCTGGAACAGAACAACATCCAGTGGTTGGCGCTGAGCGACGAAGACCGCCTGAACCTGACCCTGCAAATCTTCAAGCAGATTCCCCCGCTGTGGATCTGGGATAACGTCGAGCCTGTCAACGGCTTCCCTGCGGGCGCGGATTCGGCGTGGAGTTTGAGCGAACAGCGCGAGTTGCGCACCTTCCTGCAAATTGTGACCGCGCAAAGCAAGACCAAATTCCTGCTGACCTCGCGCCGTGACGAACGCGAATGGCTGGGCGACATCCCCAAGCGCGTGACCCTGCCGCCCATGCCCATGCAGGAACGCGTGCGCCTGACCCGCGCCCTTGCAGATAAACAGGGCAAACGGATCGCCGACGTGAAGGACTGGCTGCCCCTGCTGCGCTTTACGCAGGGCAACCCGTTGACCATCACCGTCATGGTTGGACAGGCGCTGCGCGACGGACTGGAGACAAGTACACAAGTAAACACGTATTTGGAGAAACTGCATAACGGCGAGACCGCCTTTGACGACGAAGCCAGCGAAGGACGCTCGAAATCGCTGGGCGCTTCGCTCAGTTACGGCTTCGAGCAAGCCTTCAATGAAGACGAACGCAAAGTTCTCGCGCTCCTGCATTTCTTTCAGGGATTTGTCTATGTACCCACATTACGAATAATGCTAAACCCTCAAAATGGTGACTGGGGATTAGGTCATAAAGATTTTACGAACGAAACAGGCACTGCCATTTTAGACAAAGCCGCGGACATCGGCTTGCTGACTGCGCACGGCGGCGGCTACTACACCATCCACCCCGCCCTGCCGTGGTTCTTCCGCTCGCTCTTTGAGCAATACTATCCCGCTGGGGACGATAGACCATTGACCGCAGACGATGGAACCATCGTCCACCGTCCATCGTCCATGGTCGCTCTCCGTGCCTTCGTCGAATCTATGGGCGAACTCAGTAATTATTATTTCTGGCAATACGAAGGCGGCAACCGGGACGTGATCGCGCCCCTGCGTAGAGAGGAGCCTAATCTCCTGCACGCGCGTTCATTGGCGCGCCAGCATGAATGGTGGGACGCGCTCATCAACGCCATGCAGGGACTACGCAAACTCTACAGCCACACGGGACGCCGCGCTGAGTGGAAACGGTTGGTAGAGGAGATTGTGCCAGACTTCGTCGGCGCGGATGATTTACCCCTGTCTGGGCGTGAGGAGCAGTGGGGGTTTGTCACGGAATTTCGAGTGGGTCTCGCAAGGGAAGAGCGCAACTTGGTAGAAGCCGAGCCGCTTCAACGGTTGCGTGTGAAATGGGAACGCCGCCGTGCAGCCTCCTTGCTAGTCCGCCCAGCGGAATCGTTGAGTGCTGCGGAGAAAAATACCTTGCGGAATTTGGGCACTTCATTGCATGGACTCGGCGAAATCCAACGGGAAATGGGTCAACCTAATTGCGTCAAGTCTTATCAGGAGACCTTTGAAATTATCCAAGCCATTGGCGACAATTCTATCGCTGCTGTTACTGCCTTCAACCTCGGACACGCCTACAAAGACCTGCCTGCCCTGCGGAATCTGGACGAAGCCGAGCGCTGGTATCAACGTGGATTAGATTTACTTCCTGACGTTGACCGATTAAATCGCGGTAAAGGATTAATTACACTTGGCGACATTGCCTTCGAGCGATTCAAATCAAAGAAAGATGAGAAAACGGAAGAAGAATTATTGAAACATCTCAACGCCGCCGCAGATTACTGCCAGCAAGCCCTCGCCCTCCTACCGCTCGACGCCGTGATTGACCTCGCTACGGTGCATAATCAACTTGGCATAATTTACAAAAACGCAGGCGATTTGGAACGCGCGCTGAACCATTACAACAATGCCGCTAAGTTCTTTGAGACGGCTGGCGACTTATATCATGCAGGAGTTACACAAAGAAATCTTGCCATCATGCTCTCCCAAAACGGACGTCTCTCTGACGCGCTGCTCTACGCCCGCGCCGCGCTGCGCAATTTCGAGTCATACGGGGGGCGGGCGAAGGATCAGGAAGATAAAACAAAAGGGTTGATTGCGGAGATTGAAGAGACGATGAAAAGATGAAAAAGACCTGACAGGCATTGCGCTGAGCGTGTCGAAGTGTTTTATCGTGGCGCGTGTCGATTCGGATGCTGTGAATCAAAGTCATGCTGGTTGATCGGACTTCTGCCGAAACCTGTCAGGTCTGTAACATTGATAAACCAAAGCCCGCCTTATCGTTTTATATGTCATTGCGAGCGTTTTTTTGCGAAGCAATCTCCTTGTCGAAACAGGAAGGTTGCTTCGGGAAGAACGCCCTCGCAACGACATGAGCAAACCAAAACCCGCCTCAAACCGAGACGGGTTTTCTTATTACTTATTACTCGCTACTTTTCACTTCTCACTTTTTACTTCTTACTTCTTACTTCTTACTTCTTACTTCTTACTTCTTACTTCTTACTTCCTCTTCAACACCTTCTCCGCTTCCATCACCAAAAACACCACAATCCCGCCCGCAATTGCAATGGACAAGTCACATAGACTTAGCGCCTTCACCCCAAAGAACTCCGCCAAAAACGGAACGTATAACACCGTCAACTGCAACCCCACCACTAGCGCGGACATGCCTGCCAGTAATGGATTGCTCATCAGTCGCAACTTGAAAAATGAATCCGTTGACGAGCGTGAAGCCCAGGCTTGAAATACTTGAGCAAATGCTAAAAATGTAAAGACCATCGTCTGCCATTGTTCGCGGCCTGTGAAGTAGTACCACGAGCCAAGTCCCAGTGCGAGAGCGCCGATCAATGCACCGACCCAAATGACCTGCACGCCCGCGCCTCTGGAAAACACACCTTCCTTCGGCGAATACGGCGGACGTTTCATCGTGTCGCTTTCAGGGTTCTCCACGCCCATGCCGAGTCCGAGCAGGCCGTCGGTTAATAAATTCAGCCACAGCAATTGCAAGGGTAAAAGCGGAATTGGTTTCCCCAGAAACGGCGCGAGCAGCATCACCAACACCTTACCGATATTTCCCGCCACGCTGAATCTCACGAACTTGCGGATATTGTCATAGATCGTGCGGCCTTCTTTTACGGCGCTCACGATGGTCGCAAAATTATCGTCGAGCAGCACCATGTCAGCGGCTTCCTTCGAAACATCCGTGCCGGTGATGCCCATCGCCACGCCGATGTCCGCGCGCTTCAAGGCGGGCGCATCGTTCACGCCGTCGCCTGTCATCGAGACAATATGTCCGCGCTCCTGCAAGGCCTGCACGATCTTCAATTTATGCTCAGGCGATACACGCGCAAATACTTGTACCTCATCCACAACATTTTTTAATTCATCGAACGAAAGATTTTCAATTTCCGCGCCAGTTAATACTTTGCTCAATGCAGCTTGATCGGTGATTCCCAACTGCCGCGCAATTTCACTCGCAGTCAGCGGATGGTCGCCTGTGATCATGACCGTGCGAATGCCCGCAGCCTTCGTGATCGCAACCGCATCCCGCACTTCTTCACGCGGCGGGTCGATCATGCCGAACAAACCGATAAACGTTAAATTCTGTTCCAAATCCGTTTGGATGATTTCGGGGATGTGATTCATCATGCGGAATGCGACGCCGAGCACGCGCATGCCTTTCTTTGCCAGCCGTTCATTCGCCGCTTCCACCCTGACCTTGAAACTGTCATCCATTCTTTGAGTTTGACCGTTCACCCAAACCTGATTCGACAAACCCAACAGCCCGTCCACGCTGCCTTTGGTAAACGCGATGTAACGATGATTTCCAATTTCAAGTCCCGCGAGAATGGTTGGGTCATATTGTTCCAAATGGTGGACGGTAGTCATGCGTTTGCGTTCCGAGTCAAACGGCAATTCAGCCGCGCGCGGGAAGGATGAATCCAATGTTGATTTCCAAAACCCCATCTTGGCGGCGGTTGCAACCAGCGCGCCTTCGGTTGGGTCTCCCAGGGTGTGGAAGCCTCCGTCGCCAGTATCAACCAGTTGCGCATCATTGCATAAGGTACCGCCAATTGCAAGCAGAGATAAGGTGGCCGCATTATGATTATCTTCAATGGCTACTTTGCGGACAGAACCCTGCTTGTCCATTTCCTCGGTTAAGTCCAGTTCATGTCCCGCCACATCCAACACAACCACGGTCATGCGGTTTTCGGTCAGCGTGCCTGTTTTATCGGAGCAGATCACAGTGACGGAGCCCAGTGTTTCAACGGCGGGAAGTTTGCGGATGAGCGCATTCTGTTTTAGCATGCGCTGTGCGCCGAGCGCGAGCGTGATGGTCACAACCGCGGGCAATCCTTCAGGGACGATTGCCACAGCAACGCTGACAGCTGTGAGCAGCATGTGACGAAGTTCATCTCCGCGCAAAAGCCCAAGCACTGCAATAAAGACCGCGATCACCACGCCCACGATGGCGAGATTTTTTCCGAGCGTATCGAGTCGTTTTTGTAATGGTGTTTGCCCCGCATCACTTTGTTGAATCAGATCGGCGATCTTGCCAAGTTCGGTTTGCATACCTGTTGCGATAACCAACGCCAACCCGCGCCCCTGTGTGACGATAGTTCCCATGTAGCCCATGTTGCGGCGGTCTCCCAACGGCAAACCTTCCTTGTATAGCTCGGCAGTCTGCTTCTCAACTGGTTCAGATTCGCCTGTCAGTGCGGCTTCCTGAATGCGGAGGTTCACCGCTTCGAGCAGGCGCACATCCGCAGGCAGAACATTCCCCGCTTCGAGCTGGATGATGTCACCGGGCACGAGTTCGCGCGCAGAAATCTCTTTGAGCGTGCCATCCCGCAAAACACGTACATTAGGAACTGATAATTTCTTTAACGCGGATATCGCCTGTTCTGCGCGGTACTCCTGAACAAATCCGAGGATGGCGTACAGAAGGACAATTGCTGTGATGGCGATGGTATTCTTTGTATCTCCAAGCAAGCCAGCCACAACCGCCGCCGCGATGAGAATAAGCACCATCGTGGCGGTGATCTGCTCCCAGAAAATTTTGAGCGGAGTCCGCCCGCTTTTTTCGATGAGTTCGTTGCGCCCGTACTTTGTCAGCCGCGATTCTGATTCAGGCTGCGACAGACCAGTTTTCAGGCTGGTATGAAGCGTTTCAAGGGATGAGTCAATTGATTGCAAATGCCAATTCATAATTATTCCAGTTTTTTATTTGGTAAACGCATCCATCCGATATTGGAAAGGGATGCGCGATAATGATGGATGAGATAAATGATGAGGCTGAGAAAACCGCCTGTAAAGATGAGCGGCAGGTGTGTTTTGATATATTCGCTGATCAATTTCCATTCATACCCAAGAACATACCCGGCGCCGATCAGAAGTGTACACCAAATATATGCTCCGATAAAAGTGGCGAGGAAAAATTTCAAAAATGGGATCTTGACCAACCCCGCCGGAATACTGACCAGGGTTCGGATGCCGGGAATAACGCGCCCGAACATTACAATTCCCACGCCCCATTTGCCGACCTGTTCTTCCATTTTCACGACATAGTTCGGGTTGATGCGGAATAGTTTCATGAATTTATCTATCATGGGACGGCCGCCAAGACGAGCGACCCAGTACGTAATGGATGCGCCGACTGCGCTCCCCAAGCCTGCATAGAAGCCCGCGATTGGAATGAACGCCGCGGATATTCCGTGACGCTCGATCAGCATCCAGCCTGCGAAGGCGAGGATGATCTCGCTGGGCGTGATGCCTGTGGCGTTTTCAAAAACCATCAACCCGAAAACACCGAGCCAGCCAAACTCATCAAAGATGATTTGAAGTGTGGATAAAATTGTTTGTTCCAATGTGTCGAACATGATGCCTTCCTGTTTCAAATAAAAAGACCATCGCCAAAATGTTTTGGCGATGGTCTTGCCTTTTGCTGAACAGCCGGGAACGAGTTCCGTATTGACGACTGAGCATCCCAATTTTTGGGCGGCTACTCCCCATCGGAGTAAGTGCAGTATACAGAAAATGTGGACAGTTGTGGTTAAGAATTTTCTAATCTGTCCTTGCGAATGCAATCAGGTTCGACCGAAACTTAAGCTAAAATTCACACCAAATACGATTGAGATTTCATTGGTAATTTACCCAAAAGGAGAATCCCATGTCTGATAAACCTGATTTTGATTTGGTCACCGTTCATAAATATTTTTCAGCGGCTTGTTTCAACAAAACCTGGGAATATATTGACAATCCGCATCGCACACCTGACGAGGAGTTGGCCATGCTGCAATCTGCAATGACTTCCCTTTGGCATTGGACTCAACGCGAAGACGCCACGCCGCAAAATTTATCGGTTGGGAATTGGCAGGTTTCGCGTGTCTATGCTTTATTAGGGCAGGCTGATAATGCGCGAAAATTTGCCGAAGTCTCATTGAAACTGGCGGAAGGCTATGAACCTTTTTATGCTGCCTTTGCGTACGAAGCCTTTGCCCGCGCTGAGATGGTCGCAGGGAACAAGGCGAAGATGCAGGAGTATTTGGAGAAAGCATTCGCCCTTGCAGAAAAGGTCGAGGATGAGGAAGATAAGCAGGTCTTGATGGGAGATTTGGGGAGTATAAAGTAGTGATGTCGTTGCGAGGGCGATGTTTTTTCGCTTCTCCAGTCACGCTATCTGGAAAGGTATGTCGCTTATAATCAAGTTTATCCATTTTAAATGAGTCGGGAGTAAATGTTGAAATCGCTAAAATTAAAGATACTTCTTTTAAGCTTAATACTTTTAATGGGCTTTGTCTTACTGCCCTTGTTATGGAAAATTACATTAACAACCAAGGTGGGTGGGAATGATTTCATTGGCTACTGGTCGGCAACTTATCTGCTTCACAATGGACAAAACCCCTACAGCCAAAAATTACTTGAATTTACTCAACAAATTCAAATGCAAACCGGACTGGATTACACGATAATGGCGTGGAATCCTCCCACTCTGTTTGTTTTTTTGCTTCCCTTGGCATGGTTACCTTTTTCAACAGCAAAGTTTGTCTGGTTATTGATAAATTTAACGATCGTACTGGCATCGATTTTAATTCTGTCACAGTTGTATCTGACAACAAGTAATCAGGGTTTGGTATTAATTTACCTGATCCTTGCAATCAGTCTGCCTCCAGTCATAACCGGTCTTTACATGGGACAAGTGACTTTTCTGGTTTTTTTAGGTCTGGTTTCCAGTATGGCGCTAATTAAAAAGGGACAGTGGTTCTTGGCCGGCGCAGTTTTGGTTCTGACCTCGATCAAGCCGCATATGGCAATTTTGGCAGTGATCTATTTATTAATTATCATGATACAGCAGCGCCAGTATGGAGGCTGGGCTGGATTGGTTGTCGCCGGCATTGTTAGTGCTATTATCCTTTTTATATTTCGGCCCTTCTGGATATCTGATTTTTTTGGCGAAACTGCAATTGCGCCTGTCAATTGGGTAACTCCAACCATTGGCGGTATATTGGAATACATGCACATAACAAAATATGCCCGATATTTGATTATCCTACTTTTACCTTTGCCATTCCTGCTGGCAAGATACCAGTCAAAATTCAGTATGGAATTTTCTGTTGCATTGCTTACGCTTATCACAGTTCCAACCACATTCTTTGGTTGGAGTTATGACCAGACAATACTATTAATACCAATTGCGCAGATATTCAACTGGATATATTATTTAAATAATAAAACGTTCAATCTCTGGCTTGCCATTGCGGTTGTAATTGTGATTTCAATTAATTACTGGCAAAGACTTTTGAACACCAATGATGTTTACTATCTCTGGTTTCCATTATTTTGGTGCGCCATCTTCGGGTTGACCTGGTATCTTAATTCTATAAAATCGATTACTCATGCCCACTCCACAACTTAACCTTTCTGTAGTCATTCTAACGGACGATGAGACTGACGATCTTGTCTCGCTAATACCTCGGATTCATTCCGCTTTGGATTCGCTTGTGATTACTTATGAAATCATAATCACAGCCGGTCAGGCAGACGAAAATATACGTCAGGCGATGCAACAAAGCCAGAGTAGATTAATTTCCCTACCGGTCAATAAGTATGGATCTGCCATAGTTGCAGGAATCCAACAAGCCGCTGGCGATTACATTATCTTTATGGATGCGGATCAGACGCATCCTGCCCACTTTCTTATCGACTTGTGGAATGTCCGTGATACCGCAGACGTAATCATTGCTTCGCGATACATATCAAATGGTCAGGCACTAATGCCGATGGCTCGAAAGGTGCTAAGCAAAGTCCTGAACATTGTATTTAGCCGTGGGTTGGATCTGAATGTGCGCGACATGTCCAGCGGATTTCGTTTATATAAAAGCCATGTTATGAAAAATTTGGTAACAGAATGTGCTGGATACGATATCTTGCAGGAAATTCTCGTTAAGTTGTTGATGGAAGGTTGCCTGATCCGCGAGATCCCGTTTTCTTATCGTTCACGTATAAACGATAATTCATTAGGCCGTCTCGTGAATTTTGGTTTGGCTTATCTGAAAACATTTAAACGCTTATGGAAGTTACGGAATTCCATTGCCAGTGCAGATTACGATGCGCGCGCCTACGATGCGCTAATGCCTCCCCAGCGGTATTGGCAGAGACAAAGATACAAACATATTACGAGTCTTCTTATTGGAAAAGGAAAATGCCTAGATGTGGGTTGTGGATCAAGCCGAATTATCGGGGCTTTACCGCCGGGCAGCATTGCTTTGGATATCTTGATGCGAAAACTTCGCTACGCACGCCGTTTCGAACGCACCACTGTTCAAGGATCAATATTCGACCTGCCAGCACCGAACGAATCTTTTCCCTGTGTGCTATGCTCGCAAGTCATTGAGCATGTGCCAAGAGCAAATGTTTTAGACGAACTGGACCGTGTATTGCAGCCTGGTGGATTTCTAATCCTCGGTACGCCAGATTACGCGAAGTGGCAGTGGGTATTTATTGAATGGGTGTATAAAATTCTTTTGCCACAAGCCTATGCTGATGAGCACATTACCCACTATACATACCGTGAGTTGACCGATGAATTTGTTTCCAAGCGAGGTTATAAACTTGAAGCGGTGCGCTATATTTTACAAGGTGAATTGATTTTGGGATTGCGAAAGCCGTCCAAATAAAAAAGACAGCCCGTCAATTCAACGGGCTGTTTCCTTCTCACTTATTACTTTTTACTCATTCCTACTTTATCAACCCCAGCTTCTTTCCAGCTTCGCCGATCACATCCATTGCGCGCTCGATCTCGTTTGTCTCATGCGCGGCAGTGACCGTTGCACGCAGACGCGCCAACCCTTCGGGTACCGCAGGCGAAGCGACGGGCAATACAAACACATCGTTGTGTTGTGCTTCGCGGGTCATGGCGAAGGCCATGTCATCCGGGCCGCACAACACAGGGACGATGGCGGTCTCGGTGAGCATGGTATCGAAGCCCCGGCCTTTGAGCCCGCCGATAAATTGTTTGGTGTTTTCGTTCAACTTCTTGATGCGCCACGGTTCATCCAAAATGACTTTGAATGCTTCATTCGCGGCTGCCGCTTGAGCAGGCGGCAACGCGGCAGAAAACATATAGGCGCGGCTGGCATGGCTCAAATAGGTGATGATATCCTTGTTTGCAGCCACGTATCCGCCAACGGAGGGAATGGTTTTGCTCAATGTGCCCATCTTGATGTCGATTGAGCCATACATGTTAAAGTGCTCTTCGATGCCGGTGCCGGTCTTCCCCAGAACACCCACGGAATGCGCTTCGTCGATCATTAGCCATGCATTGTATTTCTTGCACAGTTCAACGACTTTTGGCAGATCAATGATGTCACCATCCATGCTGAACACAGAGTCTGCTACCACCATTTTGGCAACATCCGCGGGCGCGTTTTTGAGCAAACCTTCGAGATGTTCCATATCGTTATGCCTGAAACGGCGAAATTCCGCGCCGGACATCAAACAACCATCCACGATGGACGCGTGATTCAATTTATCTGAAAATATGTAATCACCGCGTCCCATCAAGCCTGAGATAACAGTCAGATTGGTAACATATCCCGACGAGTAGGTGACCGCGGCTTCGGCATGTTTGAAATTCGCAATCGTCTCTTCAAGTTCCTTGTGAATGGTCAAGGTCCCGGCCAGCATACGCACACCGTTGGTGCCGGTACCAAATTTATCCACGGCTTTTTTTGCAGCTTCGTTGATGCGTGGGTGGCCGACCAGCCCCAGGTAGCTGTAAGATGCGTACATTCCCATTGTACGTCCGCGCAGGAGCACTTTGCTGTCAGGCAAAATCTCTTCCACGGGCATGTTGAGATAATATAGATCGTGCTCTTTTAGCCTTGCAACCCGCTCAGTAAATGCCCTGACGCGACGGGTTACAGAGTCATTGGTGTTGTTGAAATCCATTTAATGCCTCCGAAATCAGAATTATGTAAGTTTAGTCTAGGGGATACTTTCTGTCTACTGCCGAGGGGCGGAATAAAAATTACCCATTGGCAAGTTTTCTCAACTTTCCAATGGGTAATTTTTATTCCGCCCCTCGGCAGTAG
>JABFSL010000077.1 GCA_013140605.1 Anaerolineales bacterium | reverse complement strand
CAGTATGGGGGATTTGAGATCCGCGCCACCTTATCCAGCGGGGTCGCGACATTTCCAGAAAACGGCAAAAAGGGAACCGAACTGATCGCGCTGGCAGACTTGGCTATGTATCAGGCCAAGTCAGATGGGCGCAACTGCGTAGTCATTTCTCAAACAAAAAATTCATAATAAAAATTTACCGACCCAACAAACTTTAAATCCATATTGCAAAAACAGAAATTTTGTTCTATAATCCAGACATCGACTATCTTATTTTATAAATAAGGAGATAATCTTATGAGTAGTCTGGATCAGGCAGTACAAACCCAACTAAATAACATACAAAAGAAAACAGGCAAGTCGCTGACAGAGTTAGCCGCCGTTGCTCAAAAAAGCGGGCTGACCAAACACGGTGAACTTCGTGACATGTTCAAGGAAAAACTTGGACTCGGCCACGGCGATGCGAATTCGCTGGTTCATGCGATCCTTGCATCTGACGGTACACGCGCCGCGGAAGGCAAAGGCGAAGATGCCGTGCTTGATGAAATTTACTCCGGCGCAAAAGCGGGCATGCGCCCCATTCATGATGCGCTGATGAAACACATCACAAAATTCGGTGAGTTTGAAATATTGCCCAAAAAGGGTTATGTCAGTTTGCGGCGCAAGAAACAGTTTGCGATGATCGGCCCAAAGACAAACACTCGCTTCGAGGTTGGCATCAACGCCAGCGATTTCAAGAAAAATGCCCGCCTGCTGGAACAGCCCAAAGGAAGCATGTGCAATTACATCGTCCAGATAAACGACGCGAAGGAAGTGGATGCAGAGTTGGTCACGTGGATCAAATCCGCATTTGAAGGAGCAGGTTAATCCCATGTCTGATCAGGTCAAAGCGGAAGATTTCTCGATCAATTTATTTAAACTCATGCAGGAAACTTTCGAAAGCCCTGATGGTATTTTTCTGGATAAGAACACATCGCTCTTCCAGACGCTGGAAACTGTTTCTGCTCAAGAGGCATCGATTCCCGTTGGGGGAAAGTGCGCCTCACTCGCCGCCCAGGTTGCGCATGTGACATTTTTTATCGAGGCCTTTGAGCGCTACGCCATTCATCAAGATACCAGCCCCGTGGATTGGGGCGAAATTTGGCGCACGGTGGAAAAGGTCACGCCTGAGGAATGGGATGCACTCAAGAATAATCTCAAGCAGACCTACGAGCGCATCAACGGGACATTCCACGAAAATAAAATGTGGAATGAAGACACCATCGGCGGCGCGCTTTCCATTGTCGTTCACACGGCCTATCACCTCGGAGAAATTCGTCAGGCCTTGTGCGTGCTAAAGGTGTAAAAAGACTCCACGATTACATTGGCTCGCTTTGCGTCAATTTAGGGATTGCTTCGCCCACTCGCCGTTTAAGGCTCAAGGCTCGCAAAGACATGCTTTATCCTTTCCTTTTGTATGGCAAAATAGGGACATGACTCAAAACGACATCATCCAAAAAACAAGCGAATATATCAAACAGGAATTCAGTGGCGATTCCTCAGGCCATGATTGGTGGCACATTTACAGAGTGTGGAAAAATGCCATTGCCATTTGTGAGCAGGAAAAAGCTGACAGATATATTGTGGAACTCGCCGCCCTGCTTCATGATCTTGACGATTGGAAATTCAATGAAACTGAAGATGAAACTCCGCACCGCGCCAAAGCCTGGATGGAATCCCGCGGAATTGATTCTCAGACCATTGAAAAAGTCTGCGAGATCATCATGCACATTTCATACAAAGGCGCGCAGGTGGAAAACAAAATGAAGTCACTCGAAGGCTTTATCGTACAGGACTCAGACCGCCTGGACGCCATTGGCGCAATTGGCATTGGCCGCGCCTTCGCGTACGGCGGTTATAAGAATCGGCCAATGTACGACCCTGAAACCTCAAATAAAATGCACGCGAGTTTTGAAGAATACAAGAACAGCAAAAGCGCGACCATTAATCATTTTTATGAAAAATTACTTTTGCTGAAAGATATGATGAATACCGCCACGGCAAAAAAAATCGCAGAAAAAAGACATGAAGTAATGGTAAAGTTTTTAGATCAATTTATGAATGAATGGGAAGGCCACGATGTAAGTGACAGTCACCTTTAAAGGTGACTGTCACTTGGTTAATTCAAACACTAGCGCGTTCCCTGATTCATACGCCAGCAAATGCAAAGCCGAAGTGCGTGTTGATATTCCCAAACTCCGCAAGGAATTTGTCATTTCACTTCCATCATCTTCAGAGGGAATCGTCACGATCAAATAGTCGTAATCCACGTTATTGTGTATGCTCCACTCACGGACGCAACTCACATCGGCACAATGTTGGAATGCGATTAACTGGTCATACCACGGGAAAAACTGATTGCCCAGTGTCCACTCCAAACCCTGCATCGTCGTCGCGCTGTATTGCCCCGTCAGCGCAGGGAACCATTCCTGCATCGGGTCAGACATCGAAAACTCGCGCCCCGTTGCCAGCAAAAATGTTTTTTCTTTATCAACATTTGAGTTCACCCATTCGATCATTTTTAGATCAGAAGATTTCAGGCTCGTGTTGACCAGTTGAAAATCAAAGATGCTGGCGACAAGGATAAGATAGAACATCAGACTAAACACCAGGATTTGACTCGCGCGCTTCATCATTACGACTTCAGCCTGCTCATCGTTCGAGCGGCTGATCAGCGCTGACAGTTTGAGCAAACCCATCCCCGCCAGCATGGACAAGGTCAGCAACGCGATGCCCTCTCCGCCGCGCGGGTCAATCAGATAAGCGAGCACAGCCCATGTGATCAAAAAGAATTCACGCCGCCTGGATACAATCCAAACCCCAATCAATGCGAACAATAAAACTGGAAGAAAAAGATAATCTCCAAGTCCGTCAAATCTTAGGATCGCCAGATAAGATTCAAGTGTCCGCTGGCTGGTTTGGCCCGCGGAAATAAACGGCTGAACTCCATAACGGGATAACACATTCGCCCACCACGGCGCCGTGAGCAAAGCCACACCAAGCGCTATATATAAAGCTGAAACAATTCCGCGCTTGCTTCGCCCATAAAATGCGAAGATCAACGCTCCACCCAATGCTGCATGAAGCGCCGTTTGTGGATGGCTTAAGACTGCACCTGCGCCGAAGAGGATGGTAAGCAAGAGCGCTTTGTGAGTGTATTCTCGAAACAGTTGTATGGCCTGCCACAGCATAAGAAGCAGGAATAACATTCCAAACGCGCGCGTGATGCCGCCTCCCATCACCTGCCAGATGAAGGCGCGCGGAGAAAGCGCGTAAATCATCACAGCCAATGCAGCGGACATGCGTGAGGGAAGAATCTGTTCGGCGAGTTTGTAAAAGACAAGGATGGAGAGTGTGTTCACCAAAGCTGGCAGCCAGAGCAATATCCCTAGTTCAGAAACAGGCAACAGGTCAGATAATGAAGCGGCGATGTAAAATCCGAATGGAGGATAGGCGAAGGGAATATCCGCGAAATTGTATGTTGTAAATTCTGGCAGCAGGTAATGATTCGCTTTCAGGTCACGGATCATGGTGTAGAACATGCCGCCGTCATTGAGTGGAAATCCATTCGTGATGACAGGCCAAAAGCGGACCACTGCGCCAAAGAGCAGCGCGGTAAAAAGAAAAAGTGCGGGCCAATCCAATTTACGATTCATGTGAACCTTACTGTATCTTGAAAATTTCACGAATGATCGGTGTCAATCCGCTGAAGAAAAATTCCACTGCGATGACCATAACGATCAAACCCATTAAGCGCAGCATCACTTTGTTGCCATTCTCGCCGATGAGATGTGTGACCTGCTTTGCGCCAAGCAGAAGAAAATAAGTAAAAGCAACAAGCAAAATGATAACGCCCAACACAATGCCTGATTCGATTGGCGATTTCGATTCGTTCATCAAAAGAATGGATGTGGTGATCGCGCCGGGGCCGCAGATAATTGGAATGCCAAGCGGGGTGATGGAAATATCATTGATGTATTCGTGGGTGGTTTCATCATCGAATTGCGTGCGCGAGAGGCGGGCTTGCAGCATTTCGTAACCCATCAAAAAGAAAATCACGCCGCCTACAACGCGCAGGCTGTTCGTGGAAATGGAAAAGAAGCGAAAGATCCATTGACCTGTCAACGCGAAGGCAAGCAGAATGAACAACGCCGTGAGGCTGGCTTTGCGCGCCACACGATGCGACTCCTGCGGGGATAGCTTGGCGGTCATGGCGGTATAAACGGGAATCACGCCGATGGGGTTGACCATGGTAAACAGCGATATAAAACTAAGCAATGCAAATTCAAATAACGGAGAGGCTGTCATGTTGCTCCTGAAAAATTGATGTCAATTTGAAACTCATGGATTCTACCGCTTGTTGTATACATTATTAAAGGCTCAATAGGAGTTGGCGTGATTAAAATTTTTCAGTACACGGAATTCACGGAAAAGAACAGATTTTAAAGGTTTTTCCGTGCCGTCCGTGTTGTCCGTGCACAAAAATCACGGTAATTCTCAGAGAGCCTTATTAAACTTGCTGCGAGAAAATTCCAAAAAACCAATTTCAGTTTCCATAGAATTGCATCAACCTTTCAATTGGGACTTTCACGCGCAGCGGGTGTAGAATGGTGGAAAATCAGAGGTCGGGCTTTTGTGGATTCGCAGGGGTAAAAAATCTAAATCAGATTTACAACCCCAATAGGAGACGCAAGTGAAAAAAATACTTTCCATCAGTTTGGGTTCATCTTCCCGCAACCACACCGCCAAACATGTTTTTCTCGGACACGAATGTCAGATCTCCCGTCAGGGCACAGATGGCGATCTCAAAAAGGCCGTTCAGAATTACATGGATATGGACGGCAAAGTGGATGCCTTTGGCGTGGGAGGCACAGAGTTCTTTTTGAGGGTGGCAGATCGTCGTTATTATTTCCGTGACATAAAAAAGATTCGCAACGCAATCAAAATCAGCAAGGTGGGCGACGGCAGCGGCGTAAAGGGTCTGCTTGAAAAACGCGCCTTTGAATATCTTGAAAAATATCTGAATGAAAAAGAAAACAAAACCCTGAAGGGAATGACCGCCCTGCAAACCACCGCAACGGATCGCTATACCATGGGCGAGGTGATGGTGGATGCGGGCCTGGATGTCACCTTTGGAGATTTTATGTTCGCGTTGGGATTGCCCATTCCAGTGCGGACTTTGGCAGGCGTGCGATTGATCGCGGCAATCCTTTTGCCCGCCCTCACACAAGTGCCGTTCACGTGGTTATATCCGCTTGGCTCCGAACAGGATAAACAACCCACACCCAAATGGACAAAATATTATCAACAGTCACAAGTCATTGCGGGAGATTTTTTGCAGATCCGCCAGTTTATGCCCGATGACTTATCGGGGAAAATTATAGTCACAAATACAACTACAGCGAAGAATGTTGAAGAATTAAGAAAACGTAATTTGCATATTCTTATTACCGTCACACCGCGATTGGAGGGCCGCAGCTTCGGAACGAATGTGATGGAAGCGACTCTGCTGGCGCTGATGGACAAACCTCAATCCGAAGTGACTCAGGCCGACTTTTTGGAATTGATCGAGCGTATTCCGCTTGAGCCAAATCTCGAAGTGCTCAACTAAACGCTTCATTCCTGACCGTTAGCCTGCCCGCCGGTCCCAGACATTTTTCAAGCCTTGACAGTCCCCCGATTCCGCAGATAATTACGGCAATCAAAAATTAAAGGCTGTGACAGAGGAAAGTAAACTGGCAGAAGCCGCCAGAGATGTGCAAAGTAATTGTTGAGATTGCACTCGACCGAAATCAGTTGAAGTTCCCTCTTGAGCCTCCCGAGTTAACACGTTACGCGTTAGTAGTTTGGGACGCACTCCCTGCGTTATTGGGAAGCCGATGAATGTCGGCGCAAAGTGAGCCTGAAAAGGCTAATTTGGGTGGTACCGCGAGAATTCTCCCTCTCGTCCCATTTTGTGGACGGGGGGTTTTTGTTTTGTCAATATGTCATTGCGAGGAGCGCTCTTGTTCTTCGCGACGAAGCAATCTCCAACCATGTGATGAGATTGCTTCGGGCTGTCGCCCTCGCAATGACGAAATTATGAGGTGCATATGTTGGATAAATTGAACGAGATCGAAAAGGCCGCGCTGGAGAGTCTGTCATCCATTACGGATCAGGCTGCTCTGGATGCATGGCGCATCGCAAACGTGGGACGGAGTTCGCCGCTGATGCAGGTCTTTGCCGGGTTTGGGAAACTCTCAAAGGAAGAGAGACCCGTTGTCGGCGCGGCTGCGAACCGTGTCAAGGTGGCGTTGGAATCTGCTTTGGAACAGAAAGTTCAAGCAGTGAAAAATGCGGCGCTGGCGAAATCCCTCGAAGAAGAAAAATTGGATGTGACCCTGCCCGGGCGCGAAGTCAAGATCGGACGCTTGCATCCATCCACGCAGCAATTGCGGCGCGTGCTTGCGATTCTCGCCGAGATGGGATTTCAGGTCTACACCTCGCGCGAAGTGGAAACAGATGAAATGAATTTCCAAATGCTTAACTTTGCGCCGCACCACCCCGCGCGCGAAATGCAGGATTCGTTTTATGTGGAAGCCGAAGGCCGCGAGGATAACCCCATTTTGATGCGGACGCACACGTCGCCGGGACAGATCCGAGCAATGCGTGAGGCCTCCGCGACCAACCCGCAAAATCCGCCGCCGATTCGAATCGCTTTGCCTGGTATGTGTTTTCGCTACGAGCAGATCACGGCGCGTTCTGAAATTCAATTCAATCAAGTGGAAGGACTCGCGGTTGGCAAGGGAATTACTTTCGCTGATCTGAAAGGCACGCTCACAGATTTCGTGCGCCGCATGTTCGGGCAGGATGCGCGCGTGAGGTTCCGCGCTTCGTATTTCCCGTTCACAGAAACATCCGCCGAAATGGATGTGGAATGTTTTGTCTGCGGCGGCAAGGGATGTCAGGTCTGTAAGAATTCAGGCTGGCTTGAAATTCTTGGCTGCGGCATGGTGCATCCGAACGTTTTGCAAAACGGCGGCTACGACCCAAAGATCTATTCCGGCTTTGCCTGGGGCATGGGACCCGAACGTCAGTTGATGCTGCGAAACAAGATCAATGACATTCGTTATTTCTGGGGCAATGATGTGAGATTTTTGGAACAATTCTAAAACCCTGTTAACCACGAAGGACACTAAGGTACACAAAGGTTTAAGTTCTTTCCTTAGTGATCCTTTGTGACACTTTGTGGTGAATAAAAGGAAGTAAATTATGAAGTTACCTATTTCATGGCTAAAAGATTTCATTGATCTCGACGGTTTAACTGTCGAAGATATTGCTCGTAAATTGACCCTCGCGGGTCTCGAAGTTGATGAGATTCTGTATGCGGGTTTGCCCATGCCAACTTATAGCGCTGGCGAAAAGCACGAATTCAAAACCAACGGCATCGCATGGGACAAGGAAAAAATCGTCGTTGCTGAAATCCGTGAGGTGAAGGCGCATCCCAACGCGGACAAACTAACTCTGCTCGACCTGTTCGATGGTCAGCAGGAACAGGTGGTGTTGACAGGTGCGCCAAATATCTTCCATTTGAAAGGCGCGGGCAAACTCGAAAAGCCGATCAAAGTTGCTTATGCAAAAGAAGGCTCCACACTGTATGATGGTCACGCCGAAGGGCAGGTTCTGATGACCCTCAAGCGGGCAAAGATCCGCGGCGTGGATTCATATTCGATGGTCTGTTCTGAAAAGGAACTCGGCATCACAGACGAAAGCGACGGCATCATCATTCTGGATGACGATGCACCCGTGGGTACACCTCTTGCAGATTACATCGGCGATGCGGTTTTGGATATTTCCATTTTGCCGAACATGGCACGCAACGCAAACGTGATCGGGATCGCGCGCGAACTTGCCGCGCTGACCGGGAGAGAGTTAAGAGCCGACAATAGACCGCAGACCGTAGACGGTCCATCGTCCACTGTCAACGGTCCATCCGTCAATGATCTTGTCGAAATCGAGATCACCAACTCCGAACTTAATCCGCGCTTCGTAGCGGGGTTGATTCGCAACGTGGAAATTAAACCCAGCCCGTATCAAATCCAGCGCAGACTTAAACTCGCTGGCGTGCGCGCCATCAACAACATTGTGGATGCGACCAACTATGCCATGATCGAACTCGGCGAGCCTCTGCACGCCTTTGATTATGACATTCTCAAGGAACGCGCGGGCGATAAGAAGATCAAGATCATCACCCGCACCGCACAGGAAGGCGAGGAACTTGTCACGCTTGATGGAATGAAACGTAAGCTCACAGCCATGAATGTGCTTGTTTGCGACGAGAAAGGATCTCTGTCTCTTGCAGGTGTGATGGGTGGTTCTGAATCTGAAGTGTACGATGCATCCAAAGAAGTGCTGGATGCTGTAGGAGTTGAAGTCAAAGCGGGCGAAATGCCGCAGGGCAAGATCACTTCGCGTGGCAAGAGCACGGTCAATGTTCTGCTCGAAGGCGCGGCGTGGAACTTCATCAACATCCGCCGCACAGCCAAACAGCACAACCTTCCCTCCGAAGCATCGTTCCGCTTTTCGCGCGGCGTGCATCCTGCGCTCGCGGAAATCGGCGTGAAGCGCGGACTGCAATACATGGCGGCTTGGGCAAATGGCAGCATCGCGCCCGGCCTTGTGGATACGTATCCGCTCAAACCGAAAGATTCAGTGGTTGATGTTACGTCGCAGGATGTGAAGAGATTGCTCGGCATTGATCTCACGCTCGAACAAATCTCTGAGCTTCTCACTCGCCTCGAATTCAAGTGCGAAGTAATGAGCAATAAGTTACAAGTCACCGCCCCCGCCCATCGCATGGATATTGATGAAGGTGTCGTCGGTCTCGCGGATGTGCTCGAAGAAGTTGCGCGTTCATACGGCTACGATAAAATTCCGACCACCACCATGTCCGATTCGCTGCCTCCGCAGGTTGGCAATCCCGTCCATGAATGGGAGGAACATTTGCGCGACCTGCTCGTGGCAATCGGCTTGCAGGAGGTTGTCACCTATCGCATGACCTCGCCCGAGCGCGAAAGCCGCGTGGTGACGCACAATGAATATGTCCGCATTGCAAATCCGATTGCGCCCGAGCGCAGTGTTCTGCGCCAAAGTCTGCTGGCATCGGTGCTTGAAGTCGTTGAGAAAAATGCCAAAGCCGAATCAATTGCGATGTTTGAAGTGGGTTCGATCTTTGAGCCTGTCAAAAACGATTTGCCCAACGAACCGCGCAGACTTGCCATTGTGATGACGGGAGCGAGAATTGCATCCGCATGGGATGTGAAAGACTCGCCTAAATTTGACTTTTACGACATGAAGGGACGCATCGAACTCCTTTTGGCTGGCCTCCGCTACACAGACATTGTCTACACTGAAAGCGAATCCACCTATCAACTCCACCCCGGCAAATCTGCCGAAGTGAAAGTGAATGGACAGGTTGTAGGCGTGTTCGGCGAACTGCATCCGCTGGCGAAGGAGAAATACGAATTCAGCGACGCCCCTATCATCGTGGCGGAATTCGATCTCGAAAAACTGCGCGGACTGAATCCATCGTACGGCATTACACCGGTCTCCGAGTTCCCGCCGATGTATGAAGACATCGCCATCATCCTCGATGAATCGGTCGCCGCATCTGCTGTCGAAGCACTGATCAGGCAAACAGGCGGAAAGACCGTGACCGACGTCCGCCTGTTCGATGTCTACCGTGATGAAAAAATCGGAGCTGGCAAAAAGTCGCTGGCGTACAGTCTCACCTATCAAGCCGAGAAAACGCTGACCGATGCCGACGCCGCCGCGATCAGGAACAAGATCGTGAAGCGTTTGGAAAATACGATCGGCGCGAAGTTGCGAAGTTAGTACCAATGGGACGCAGGGAAACTTGCGTCCTGTTTTTTTTGAATGTATACTGAGTCAAATCTAATTCAAGGAGATAAAGTATGGATACAAAAACCAAGGGAATTGTTTCAACGATTGCCGCTGTTGTATTATGCGGCTGTCCGGGTCTGTTCATGTGCTTCTTCGGCGCGATGTCAACCTTTGTCAGTTTTGTACCAGGGGCGGATATTGACGTGGGCGGCAGCAGTGACCCGGCCGCCGCAACCGCAATGGGAATTGGGGCTTTGTGTTTATCCCTGATCTTTATCGCCATCCCCATCGCGGTTGGATACTTCACGCTACGCAAGAAACCAGAAGTCGTCGTAACCAACGAGCCGTTTCCGCCTGCTTCATAAATTAATTTGCAAATAAAAAATCCTCCGAGTTTTCGCTCGGAGGATTTTTTGATTAGTTGACAATGATCGTCAGGTTCATCGAACAGAATTTATTCTTTCCAATGTTGATCTTCCAGGTGGTGGTATAGGTGCCCGCGCTATCCGGCGCCTTCATGTCGACAACAATTTCGGTCTGCTTGCCGGGCGCGACAGATTTACTGAAATCATAGATCGAAGCCTTGTGGATCCGATCACCGTTACTAAAGCGATAATCCGCACTATCTGAATCCCATGCGTCCGTGCCAATATTTGTCACCACCCAGTGGGCATCAAAATTTGCTCCCTGCGCAAAAGTGCTGTTATCCGCTGGTGTTTGCGAATTGACCCGGCAGGCATACTGCGAGCCGGAAACTTCCAGCGTTGGCGTGGAGGATGGAACGGTCGGAGTGGAAAGTATGAAAAGGAAAGTCGGCGTCGGTGTCTCCGAGGGCGGCGGGGTATTCGAGGGGAACATCGTAACCGTTGGCGTTAATGTGGGTGGGATCATCAATGCGGTTTGAGTCGCGGCCGCTTCCGCTGTCAACCCAATGGCCGTGTTGATCGAGTTTGGGTCAAAGGTGGGAACAGGCGCGGATTCAGGAACAAGCGTGGGCGCGCAGGCAAGCACGAGCGCGGTCATGATCAAAAAAGAGAATATCCTGTAATTTCGATGGAGCATATTTTTTCCCTTTGAAAGGCTCCCTTATGGCGTGAACACTTTAATTGCAACATATGGGGTGCAAAAATGAGATCCGTTATTAAGTGACCATGTCATCACAAATACTTTACCGCTATCTTTTTGTGTGATCTTGGGCGCGTCCACTTCAATCACCAAAGTGATGGTCCCGCCTGGTTTGACTTGTTTGCCGATCAAAAAATCGCCAGTTGGTGACATATCTTCACCGCCTTTGTATTCAAATTCCCAGCCCGCCTCCCAGGTCGCACTACCGGTATTCTTGATCGTCCAGGATTTGTCAAAGGAATCGCCGGGTCTGAAGCTGGCGCCATCGTAGGGTTTTTCGGCTACTATTGAACAGGAATATATCTTGGATGTTGAAGAACCGCCTCCCCCACCACCGCTACTTCCACCGCCGCCGCCTGATGGCGGATTAATGGCAACCGGCGTGACTGTTGGAACAACCGGTGTGAAAGTTGGAATCGTGACCAGGGTTGGAGTCGGCACGAATGCAGCGGTTGGCGTTGACAGCGGAGCCTGCGCGGCAACAGTCAGTTCCACAGATTCAGCAATTCGATTCTCGGCTTCCAAGGTCTGCGCAACAGCAGTATTGACTTGCGCCTGTATCGCCTCAGGGTTTTGGCCCGGCGCACACCCCGCCAATAACACCGCAAGAATTATCATCACGAACAAACTTTTTTTCATGGTATCTCCTTCGAAAACTTGGATCGAGACTCTAAAGGTTCTCTGAAAATGGAGAGCCTTTAGAGTCTCCTTGTTATTAGTCTGTCTCACCGGAGCCGATCCCCAGCGGCTTCCACTTGTTTTCATCCTTCAAACGATGCTGAATCCCATCGCGATTATGCAGTTCATCAAAATGTTCAGGCTTGATAAACATCTGATCGCCGTCGAGCAGGCCGGTCAGTCCGGTCTGACCTGGTTCAGGGCGCTTGCTCTGACAGAATTTACAAGTCTTCGGGTCGTGTGACTTGTACTCGGTCGGCTCTTCGTACGTGGTCACATAGCCTTCATAGTTGCGGACGATCACCTTGTGGTCAGACATGCTCAATAGGTAGTTGGGCATGACAGGAATCTTACCACCTCCGCCGGGCGCATCCACGATGAATTGTGGGACGGCGTACCCGGAAGTATGTCCGCGCAGGCCTTCCATGATCTCGATGCCTTTCGCAACGGGCGTGCGGAAATGGCCTGAGCCTTCCACAAGGTCACATTGATAGAGGTAATACGGGCGCACGCGGATGCGAGTCAGCTTTTGGACAAGTTCGCGCTGCATGTGAACACAGTCATTCACGCCGGCTAATAGTACAGATTGATTTCCCAAAGGAATACCAGCGCGGCTCATACGGTCACAGGCCTCAGCGAGTTCCAGTGAAATTTCATTCGGGTGGTTAACGTGGATATTCAGCCATAGCGGATGGAATCTGGCGAGCATGTCGCACAGTTCCTGGGTGATACGCATCGGCATGAAGACTGGCACACGCGAACCAATGCGGACAATTTCAATGTGCGGAATTTCGCGCAGACGGGTCAGCAGTTCTTCCAAAATCTTGGGGGCCAGCACCAGCGGGTCACCGCCGGAGAGCAGCACGTCACGCACTTGCGGCGTGCGCTTGAGATAATCGATCTGCATCTCAAAATCCTGGCGGTTGAAGGTCTGACCGGGGTCACCGACAATACGGGAGCGTGTGCAGTAACGGCAGTATGACGCGCATTGGGTCGTTACCAGCATGAGCACTCTGTCAGGATAACGGTGAACCAGCCCGGGCACGGGAGAGTGGCGGTCTTCCGCAAGGGAATCCTCCATCATGGCGGTGAAGGCGTTCATTTCCTCCGCAACGGGGATGATCTGCTTGCGAACGGGGTCATTCGGGTCTTCGGGGTCGATCAAGGAAATAAAGTAAGGGGTCACATCCACACGGAACAGGCCCTGGGTCTGCAAAGCCTTGCGTTCGCTCTCGGTGAGATGCAAAACTTTTTCAATATCCTCCGCGGTATTCAGGCGGTGACTTAATTGCCAGCGCCAATCGTTCCACTTTTCATCGGGAACATCGGCGTAAATTGGCGCGCGTTTTGAAACTAAAGGGGTGGGCATTTTTCCTCCGGATATTTATATGATTAAAAATTGACGGCGCGTGATACTCGCGCAAATGGAGGGTCGTGATCGGGACGAAAGAAACCTGCAAACTTCAAAAGCATGTTGAACATTGTAAATTCAAACGGAATGCGGGTCAATGTCACTATTTTTCGAGAGTACAATTGGACTATTAAGTCTCCTGACAAGGAAAATCACATGCAGACCGACCATATCACTGTCATCCACAACATGGACAAGCACCGTTTTGAAATAAATATCGATCCTTATACGGCTGAACTAAATTACCGCTTATACAATGATGGTATTATTTTTACACATACGGGCGTTCCGTCTCCGCTTGAAGGCAGAGGGCTTGGCAGCCTGCTTGTAAAAACCGGCCTGCGCCATGCCAAAGAAAACAATTTGAAAGTTCAGTCATTGTGCTGGTTCGTGGATAAATACATGCAGCGCCACCCTGACGAATGATAAAGTTTACCCAGCAGTTTGAAACCAGTTTGGTGAAAATACCTTAGTGCTATGCTAAACATTCTGCTCAGCGGCGGACGCGCGCCCGCCACACTCGAACTTGCCCGCGCAATTCATAAAGCGGGACACACGGTCTTTATAGCCGAGTCTTTGCGCGGGCATTTATCCCAGCCAAGCAATGCCGTTGCGAAAAACTTTTATGTGCCGCCGCCGCGCCAGCAAACCTCCGCGTTCATCGATGCGCTAAAAAACATCATCATCGAAAACAGGATCAGTCTGCTCATCCCCACCTGCGAGGAATCCTTTTATATTGCAATGGGCAGTGATGAACTTCCCTGCGCGGTCTTTGTTGAATCCTTTAATAAATTAAACCAACTCCATAACAAGTGGAGCTTCGTCATTAACGCCGTGGCAAACGATCTGTATGCGCCTGAGACAATGCTCATCAAGAACAGGGATGACTTGTACCATACCTATGCCCAATGGCGCGACCTCGTTCTCAAACCCGTCTATTCCCGCTTCGCCGAGCAGACCATGGTCCGGCCCACGCTTAAACTGGCATTATCCACGCTGAAGTTTGACGCCGCCTCTCCCTGGGTGGCACAGGAATATATCTCAGGCCGGAAATACTTCACCTACAGCATTTGCCACAATGGACACATCACCGCGCACGCCACATATCCATCCACATTTACAGCAAGGCGGAACGCGGCCATTGTCTTTCAACATGTGGATCATCCCGCGATATTTAAGTGGGTCAAGGCATTTGTGGAAAAGAATCAATACACAGGCCAGATCGGCTTTGACTTTATTGAAACGCAGGATGGGCAGCTCTCCGTCCTGGAATGCAATCCACGCGCCACAAGCGGAGTGCATTTACTGGCATCCCACCCTGAATTTGTGGAAGCGCTCCTTAATCCCGATCTGAATTGCATCACGCCAATCGGTCATCAATCGCACATGCTTTCAACGCCCATGCTTACGCACGGTCTTCCCACAGCGCTGAAGAACGGCCAATTCAGAAGCTGGCTAAAGACCTTTCTCAGCAGTGACGATGTGGTCGTGAATTTCAGCGACCCGCTCCCCGCGCTTCTTCAAAGCCGAAGTATTTTGTCTCACCTTACCAGCGCCTTAAAAAACAGGATCAGCCCGTTTGAGGCGGCCACCTTTGATATTGAGTGGAATGGAGAGCAGCCCACTTCATAAAACCATCCGATTGGGGGCGTATACAGGAACCTTTTTCCATTCACTGGTGTAAACATGATGGAAAGCCTCTCGCGAGAGGAACATATTGGAAGAATCCGTACTCATTCAGCGTGCAGCAAAAGGCGAAGCGGCAGCCTGGGAACCGCTTATGCTGGCTCATCAGGAGCCTGTCTTTCGCCTTGCCTATCTCTTTCTGGGTGACGCAGACGACGCCGAAGACATCACCCAGGAAACCTTTTTACGCGCCTATCACAACTTAAAACAATTCGATACAACACGACCCTTGCGTCCGTGGTTATTAAGTATTGCCGCGAATCTTGCCCGCAACCGTCATCGTTCCGTTGCGCGTTATCTGGCAGCGCTCACTCGATCCTTTCGAGCTGAACCCACCACCGCATTAGATGTGGAACAAAGAACCGCACAGGATCAGGATGCCGATCAACTCTGGAAAGCTGTGCGGCAATTAAACGCGGACGACCAACAGATTATTTATTTGCGCTTCTTTCTTGACCTGTCAACTGCTGAGGCCGCCCAGGCATTGGATGTGGCTGAAGGCACTGTCAAATCCCGTTTGAATCGAGCCGTGAGCCGATTGCGCATCATCATAAAAAAAGAGTTTCCAGCCTTATCCAAAGAAGAAGGATATCCAATATGACCGAGCCTTTTGAATCACGTTTGCAGGCTCTTGCAAAAGAATTCAAATATCCATCCACGCCATCCATTGCAGATGCGGTCATGGATCGTTTACACGCTCCAAAAACAAATCCACGCGGCGGCAGACAATTTGCCCGGGCGTGGATCATGCTCCTCGTCCTGCTGGCAGGCCTGATGTTCGTCCCGCCCGTCCGCGCGGCAGTGTTGGAATTCATTCAAATTGGCATCGTCCGTATTTTTCCCGCACCTGTAGTTATAGAAACGCCAACCATTGAAACACCCGCGCCAACTCCATCTTCCCTGATTCCGCTGCTGGAGCGAATCAACGGAGAAACAACCATCGAAGATGCACAACAGGAAATCGGGCTCCCTATTCCGCTCCCCGCCTATCCATCTGACCTTGGTCAACCTGACCGAGTGTTCCTTCAGGATGCGGGAGGCTGGATGCTCATTATGGTCTGGCTCGACAAGCAGCAGCCTGGCCAGGTTCAAATGAGTCTGCACTTGATCGAGGAAGGCAGTTGGACTATTAATAAATTCCAGCCGACCATCATTAAGGAAACATCAGTGAATGATCTTCGCGCAATATGGACGGTTGGTGATTATCCTTTGGTCATGCGCAATGCCGATATTCAATTCACGCGGCTGATCAACGGTAATGTATTGATCTGGGAGGAAAATAAAATCACCTACCGCCTTGAAACAGCCCTTGACCTGACTGAAGCAATTCGAATCGCAGAATCTTTGCAAGCGAAGCCAACTCCATAATGAAGTGAGCATGTCGCTGCGAGCAGTTTCATCGCGAAGCAGCCTCCTCATTGAATGGGAACCAGCATGTTTCGGGCGGTGTATCTTAAATAGACCCATTCAAAACTTTTGGAGGTAAAGATGAAACGAATACTTTCCGCCCTTGGATTAACCCTTCTGCTTGCAATGACATTTACGATCACGGCCTTGGCAGGCGGATGGGCTGTCATCACTCTCGATGAACTTCCCGGCGAGGTTGCAGCCAATCAACCGCTTGAAATCGGATTCATGGTTCGTCAGCACGGTGTCACGCCATTGGAGGGCCAGTCACCTGTGATCACAGCGAAACTTGCGGGTTCAAATAAATCTGTTAGTGTGCTGGCTGTTGAAGAAGGTGATGTTGGTCATTATGCGGCCACATTGACTCTGCCGCTGGCCGGAGAATGGCAATGGAACATTGAGGCGTTCGGCGCGCCTCAACCCATGCCTGCGCTGACCGTAGTAGATGTGGCTTTGGCTGTAAACAAAAGCGAACCGATAACTTCAAATTCAAACTTTTTATCCCTACTCGCCGCTGGAATTGGCTTGATCGGTGTGGTTGGCGGCTTGCTGGCATTGCAAAGAAAAGTACGCTGGGCCGCGGCTCTTGTGGTTGCCGGGTTACTCGTCAGCGGAGCGGGATTTGTCTCGGCGGCAGACCAGCCCAAAGCGGAGTTGGAAGCGAAGGAACCGGTTGTCGCATCCATTCCATCTCAAGTCGAATTGGGGCATGATCTGTTCATCGCCAAAGGCTGTATGGTCTGCCATTCACACACTGAGACCAATCGCATTCGCGAATTTGGCGTTGACATGGGCCCGGATCTAACCAATATCACGGCCAGCCCCGAGTATTTGCGTCTCTGGTTGAAAGACCCGTCGGCGGCAAAATCCACAGCCCAAATGCTGGCACTGGGCTTGAGCGACGCAGAGATCGAAGCGCTGATTGCGTTCATCAACGATAACTAGCGTGAATGGTCATCAAAAACATAATTAACCCAAAATTTAAGCCAGCCACGGATTTCACGAATTGACGCGGATTCTTTGAGCTTATCCGTGAAAATCTGCGTAATCCGTGGCAAATTTTTAGGCGCTTTGGTTTTTAAAAAATATACTCACCCACGAAAATTAATTTCGGGGTGAGTCATGTAAATATTCAAAAAGCCGCCATTACCTTACGCGGGTAATATTAATACATTTGGGTATGTGGCTGGGAGGAGTATAGGCACATCCGAATTGATACTCATTTTCAAAGCGGAAAATAATGAGCGACTCGGTCACGCCAAACTGAGGCAGGGGTCTGGTAACGGGCAGGCTGTCCACATCACTGCTCCACTCAAGGGTATAGGGACCTTTTGCATGAGTGGAAAATCCATCCACAACGATCAGGGGTTCAGGCAGGTCTGATCCATTTTCAACTGCCGACATCCCTTCCAATACCAAAGCATTCCCGTCCCGCAATGCCTCATGCGCCTCTGGTGCCAGGATCGAAAATCTGCCGCCAAGGACGGCCAATACCAGAAGCGCCGTCAACGCCAATAAGGGACTTCCCATCCTGCCGCGTGATGCTGATGTGAAGCGATCAAAATTCCCCAACACCCAGCGGAACAAAAATGCGAGGGGCAGGTAAATGATCAGACGCGGCATGAAGGTAAACAGGAAAAGGAAAAACGAAGTTACCCCTTCGGACAGGCCTGAATTAAGATACGCCTGCAGGGAACTTAGCATTACAATAAACAGGGAACCACCCAGCAGCCCCCAAAATGATTCCTCATCCCAAGCCACGATCAACCCCAAAACGCCCATAAGGAGCGTGGTCAACACAACAGTTGTTACCCGCCCCAATGGCAGTTCAAACAGCGGGATGCCGGGCAGCATCCAAGTGTTGATAAATTCAGAAACAAGTGAATACGGCAGGCCAAAGAGCAGGCCGATCATGAACCCATAAATTCGACGTTTGCGATCGTTCATTTTCTAATCTCCCAGATTTGTTGATTTACAACTTGTAATTGGCGGCTATGGCCAGGGTTTATTACAGCAACAATGTGGCATTCCACATTGTCCATCCCACAGAATGCCACATTTTTTGGTTTTTGCATACACATCTGGAGAGGGGTTTTTCCTGCAACGATTGCCAAACTGCGTAAAGCGATTAAAGTACTGCACATCTTTTTTACCGTACGAGAATGTCAGCACTTAACATCTCTCCACGGCGGGGTGGGCAAACCAAAGGCTTCAAATACGGGCACACCATCCCATTCTGGCGGCAGGGGCAGGCCAAGCACAAAAGCGGCGGTGGCGGCTGTGTCCATGGTGTGGACAGGGGTGGTCAGTTGAGATGGATAAACACGTGGCCCGCTGATGATCCACGGAATGGTCATGTCTTCGGGGGCGTCTGTGCCATGCGACGAGTCATGTCCGCCATGATCGGCGGTGACAATGATGATCGTGTCTTCATACATGCCGCGATCCTTTAACGCTTGTAGGATCAAGCCAAAGGATCTGTCGTCTTTGGCATATGCCTTCAATTGCGCGCGCGACATCCAGCCTTCGTCATGTCCCGCAAGATCACCATCAGGGAAATGCACGAGCATCAAATTAAACCCAACTTTCACCTGCTCAATTGCAAGCCGTGTAACAGTGGTGAAATCATCAATCTTATCTGTTTCATCAATGAAGGCAAAGAAATCCGTGCTGGCTGGCTCAGTGACCTGACGAAGTTTTTCCTTGCCGACTACCATCGCCGTTTGCAGGCCCGCTCCATGCGCGAGATCAAAAATATCGGTGCCGCGTGCATATCCGTTTTCAGGGACGTATTCGTTCCAGCGCACAATATGTTTTGAAGGACACATCCCGGTCAGCATGGATGCGTGGGATGGCAGGGTTGAACTCGGCAAAATGGTCTGCGCGTTAAGTGTGTACGCTCCGCTTTGCATCAGCGCCATCACATTTGTCATTTTTGCTTCGGCGATGGCATCGGGGCGTAGTCCGTCAAAGGTCACGATCAATACGCGTGAGATCGTCGGCGTTGGCGTGGCTGAATTTGTCGGAACAATGACTTCTTCAGTGGCGGGCGGCGGGGTGCTGCTTGGGACAAGAGTCGCTGTGATGATGGGCGGAACAGCTGTCGGCGGCGGAGGCGAAGCGAATGATCCGCATGAGGAGAGAAAAATGCCGAGGAGAGTTAAATATAAAATACGCCGAATCATTTTCAAGATGATTTCCCCAGCATCGGCATTTTCAACCCGTGACGTTTTGCGGCGTCAATGGCAATTTCATAACCCGCGTCAGCGTGTCGCGCCACGCCCATGCCTGGATCTGTTGTAAGGACACGCTCCAATCTGAGAGCTGCTTCCGGGGTTCCGTCTGCGACAATGACCTGCCCCGCGTGCTGACTGTAGCCCATACCCACGCCGCCGCCGTGATGGAACGAAACCCAGGTCGCGCCGCCAACGGCATTGATCAGCGCGTTGAGAATCGCCCAATCTGAAATTGCATCCGAGCCGTCTTTCATGGCTTCGGTCTCGCGGTTCGGTGACGCGACAGAACCTGAATCCAAATGATCGCGGCCAATGACGATGGGCGCTTTTACTTTTCCACTTGCGACGAGTTCATTGAACATCAATCCCGCCTTGGCGCGTTCACCATAACCCAGCCAGCAGATACGCGAGGGCAATCCCTGGAACGGAACTTTCTCACGCGCCATTTTCATCCAACGGTGCAGGTGCGCATCATCGGGGAATAATTCCATAATGGCTTTGTCGGTGGTGTAAATATCTTCTGGGTCGCCCGAAAGCGCCACCCAACGAAACGGTCCCTTGCCTTCGCAAAACAGCGGACGAATATAAGCAGGCACGAAGCCGGGGAATTCAAATGCGTCACTGACGCCATTGTTGAAAGCCTGCTGGCGCAGATTATTTCCATAATCAAAAACTTCCGCGCCGGCGCGTTGGAAATTCAACATGGCCTGCACGTGCGTGGACATGGAATCCATTGCCATCTTTTTATATTTCTCAGGGTCAGACTCGCGCAGTTGATTCGCAGCTGTGATACTTAATCCAGATGGAACATAAAATAATGCTTCGTGTGCCGAAGTTTGATCCGTGACCACATCGGGGATGACACCGCGCGCAAAGAGTTCGCTATAAACATCTGCCGCATTGCCGATCAGCCCAATGGATTTTGGAATTTGATTTTTTACATTTTCTTCCACGAGAGTCATGGCTTCTTCAAGGTTATCCACAACCATATCCACATAGCCAATTGCGCGGCGGCGTTCGGCGCGTTCAGGGTCCACTTCAACGACCAAGCCAACGCCCTCGTTCATGGTGATGGACAATGGCTGCGCGCCACCCATTCCGCCGAGACCCGCGGTTAAAACAAATTTTCCTTTGAGCGAATCCCAGCCTTTGAGTTTGGCAAGTGCGCCGAAGGTCTCGTACGTCCCCTGCAAAATTCCCTGCGTGCCGATGTAAATCCACGAGCCAGCGGTCATCTGGCCGTACATGATGAGTCCTTTTTTATCCAGCTCATCGAACTTTTCCCAGGTGGCCCAATGCGGCACGATGTTTGAATTTGCAATTAAAACTTTTGGCGCATCCTTATGCGATTTGAAAACAATGACCGGCTTACCCGATTGCACGAGCAGGGTCTCATCTTCTTCAAGATTTTTCAGCGATTCGAGAATTGCATCAAATGATTCCCAATTACGCGCGGCCTTCCCGCGTCCGCCGTAGACGACGAGATCTTCGGGTTTCTCGGCAACTTCGGGGTCAAGGTTATTTTGGATCATGCGATAGGCGGCTTCGGAGAGCCAGTTCTTGCAGGTCAGTTGTGTGCCGCGCGGCGCACGGATAACACGGGATGTGGACATTATGTACTCCTTTATATAAATATCCTCGCAGTAATTATGTGTCGCGAGGAAACATTGATCTAAAATATTTTACTCATCCAATAATTTGATCGAGTTGATTACTGAGGTTACATCTTCGTATATTGGCAGCTTGTAATCCTTTAAATACACCAAGGATATGCGAACGGTAGAACCATTGGAGGGTTTAAAAAACACGGCTGAATAATAAAATGGGATGATCTCTCCCAGATCATTGCTGAACGAAAATTGCCCGCCGACTTCGATCACTTTTACCTGATTCCCGTTTTCATATAATTGTGCGGTATCCACTCGAAGTCCTGGAATCGCCCCTGAAGACTCAAGACCCCGAACAAGCTCTCCCATGGAATTCTCATTAATGGGTACGGAATCCTCCGAGTCCCATTTAAGTTTGGAGAATCCAAAAGCGAAATTTTTCTCGATATCCGGCCGCAGGGGATAGGAATACAACCTGTGAGTACCAGGTTCGTATTCAGCGAGATCCAATTCCATTTGGGCACGCAACAATTCATTCTTAGCCGCTTCCTTCTTAAGAGCAGAATTGAATTCATCCGAATTCGCGCGAAGAGTCAGCCATCCTGAAGGAAAGACAACTTCAAACCCGGCTTCACTATCCATATATTTCGTGCTTCCGTCGGGCAACTGTTCAAGAGTAGTGGCGGCAGTTTCAGTCAAGCTGGGCATAGCGTCACCGGATACAGCTTCCGTAGACAGGGGCTGTGCGGCCACGGCAGTTTGTGTTACGGCTGCGTTTGCAGTCAACCCAACGACCGTGGAAAGTGCGCCTGGATCAAAGGCTGGGGAAACAGACGGCTGGCTCAAGCCGGGAACGACACATGCCATTACGGCAAGCAATAGTATTGAACTCGTGATGTAGTTTTTAGTTTTCACAATGACATCCTCCTGTCTGTATTTTTGGATCGTTCTGCTGAAAGAATTGGTCACTCCGCGATCGGGTTAATCGTTTTAAGTTTCGCGCCGAAGCCGGTTATGAAACATTATTCTTTCCGCAACCAAACTGATGGTTGAAAAAACTTTGGGCATTCATATTATTATGAAATAAAAATACCTCCCGGCTATTATAGCCGAGAGGTATCCGCAGAGATATTGCCTTTAATTATGGATTGAGTAAAACGAGGCTGTTAACAACCTTTTCAAAGTCCGGCAGCACAGTATCTTTAAACTCAAGCGGTGCGTAAAAATCAAGCACGACAAGCCCTGAAGGAATCTTGAAAAATACACCTTTGTAATAGGTTGTACCTGTGGTAACAGCCCAGCTTTGTTCAACGACCAGTATTTTTATGTCATTGACTGCCTGTTGATAGCCTGAAGATATGGATTTATAGTTCGTAAACGACTTAACCTTCTCGTCCCTGGCTACTTCTTCCAAACTACGAGAATCGTTTTGCTGAAAGATAACGCTCATAAATGTTGGCGCCCCATTAATAACATGCCCAGCTTGAACGTCAATGGCATCCAAACGAAACCAGGCAGGATCAAAAGTTTGGATTCGATTCAGGCGCTCGCGAATCGCCAGGTCAGCTGCGGCATTGGATGAAAAAGCGTCAAGATATTCCTGCTCATTGACGCGTATCGGCATCCAGCCGGCAGGGAGTATTAATTCGACCCCGGCCTGACGATCTGTGAAAACGGTGGTCTGGTCATCGCGCAAGAGCAGCGAGGTTCCTGATAATGATACTTTGGGCGTCGCTGTGACAGGTTCAGCAGGCACAATAGTGGGGGTGGATGTTTCAAAGAGAGTCGGTGTCGCCGCAACAGCGCTTTGTGCCTCAAGCGCATCTGCGGTCAACACCACTACGGTGGAGATCGCGTCCAGGTCAAAGGCGGGGGGAGCAGCGGGCTGGCTCAGGCCCGGAACAACACACGCCAACATGGTGAAAAATAGAATGGAACCCGTGATGTAATTTTTGATTTTCATAATAGCACCCTTCCCATCTGCATTTTTGGATTATTCTGCTGAAAGAATTAGTCACGCCGTATTAGGTTATTTGTTTTAAGTTTCGCGTCGAAGCGAGGATGTTTACATTGATAAGAAATAAAAAAGCCTCCTGGCTATTATAGCCGGGAGGCTTCATCATCATCGAGTTCGCGCCTTTACAAAGAAACCTGATCCTTCAATATCATATCTGCAAAATTTGTACCCCTTAACCTGCCCACTAATTCCTCCTGCGCATCACACCATACCGGGCGCAAGGGACAATCATCATCGAAAGAGCACGTGTTGTTATCACCGACACATTCGTTCAGTTGAATGGGGCCGTCTATGGCTTCAACCACTTCGAGCAATGTAATATCTTTTGCCGCGCGGGCAAGGGTTACACCGCCGCGTGCGCCGCGGGATGTGTGCAACAACCCGGCGATGGATAATTGAGAAACGATCTTGGCTAGAAAAGACGGCGGGATGCGCTGCTCTTCAGCAATGGCACTTGTTGCTGTGCGTTGATCAGTGTTGCGGGCAAGGTGAAGCACGGCTCGAACAGCATAATCCGCTTGACGTGTAATTTGCATACTAACCTCTCTTAAACAGGTAAACTTTACCGACTAACACGATTTTATTGTGCAACTTGTTACAAGGCAAGTGATGTAGGTCATGGATAAAATATGACCTTTTTCTCCGAATTCCAACCCCTGAAATTACTAAAAGTTGCCTGTCATTGTCGGTTTTGTCTGATCATTCTACCTGTCTGGTAAATAAAAACAATCCCATATCGAATATTGATATGGGATTGTCCGATTTGATGACACGCGCTATTTCGTTAAAGTCACATTTCCCGCGCCGATATTGATCACAAACGTAAGCGTTGGCCCTTCGCCGCTTTGTGTATAGGTTTTTCCATCCTGCTCCCAGCCTGAACCTGCGTTGATGTTCGACGCGCCGCTATCCACGGTAACAACCGCGTTCACGCCCTCAGGCACAACGATGATCATATTGCTTAATCCGCTGGAAATTGTGATCGAAGCGTCTCGTTTGAGATCACCGGAAAAATCGAGTGTGTAATCTCCCGCGCCGGATGAAAAATCCATCAGGGAGAAATTGGCGTTTGCAAGACCGATCATTTTTACGTTGGAGGCGCCCGTTCCATATTGGAGAATGGACATCTCGGTTAAGTTGGGCTCCGAAAAAGCAAGCTCAACTTCCGCCGCGCCATCTTTAATGGTCAGGGTATTAAGCGCGAGGCTGCCAAGTTCAAAAGTGCCTGTATATGCGCCAGCCTCAATGCTCAGATCCATGGGCGTATCACCCAATTTAAGATCCCATATATTTTTGAGGTTATTGAATGAGGGAAAAGAATTGAAATTCACATCGCTCATTCCCACCTGAATATCGCTTCCATCTATCGTGACAATGGGCTTAAACGCGGAATAATTATAGGTGGCTGTGCCATCCACGAGTTGATCAGCGCCGGGTGCCAGGGTCATTTCGCCAGCGCCAAATGAAAGTTTGAGATTGACATTGTCGCCATCGGGGGTTGGCACCGATATATTTTCTGTGACTTCGGGGCCAGGCTCAGGCGCTTTGGGCAGTTCAAATCCGCAGGCCATGCTGGCTAATGCGAGCGCGAGAAATGCTGAAATAATTTTTGTATTCATTATAAAGATCTCCTTCTGGCAAATATACGCTATGAAGGCGGGAATGGTTGCAAAAAAATTCCTCTCTCCATGAAGGAAAAAGGAATGAAGTTTATTTTCTATTCGGATTTTTTCGCTCGCGCAGGCTCAGGCAATTTCAACGCCACATGCAAGGCCTGATCCAGCGAACGGACTTCAATGATCTCAATCCCTTTTGGATACGCCTCGCCCTGACGAATGGCTTTCGGCACGATGGCAGTTTTGAATCCCAGTTTTTGAGCTTCACGCAAACGCGCCACCATTTGACCTGGCATACGCAACTCACCCGCCAGACCGATCTCACCGATCAGCACGGCTTCAGCGCGGACTGGAACATCCTTCCATGAAGAGGCAATTGCGGCGGCAATCGCGAGGTCAGCGGCGGGTTCGTCAATTTGAATGCCGCCCACCACGTTGACAAAGACATCCTGTTCTGAAAGTTTTAATCCCACGCGGCGGGTCAAGACAGCCGAGATCAATAGCAAGCGATTGAAGTCGATTCCATTCGGTGTTCGGCGCGCATTTCCAAATTGTGTTGGGGAAGTTAATCCCTGAATTTCAACCAATATAGGCCGCGTGCCTTCCATTGTTACCGCAATGGTTGAGCCTGCCGCATTGACCAAACGCTCCGCAAGAAACGCCTCGGATGGATTTGTCACTTCAACCAGCCCGCCTTCGCGCATTTCGAAGACCCCCACTTCGGCGGTTGCGCCGAAACGATTCTTGACCGAGCGCAGCAAACGGTAGGCTTGGAATCTATCGCCTTCCAAATATAGAACAGTATCCACAATATGTTCCAACACACGCGGACCTGCAATCGCGCCTTCCTTGGTCACATGCCCGATCAGGAAAACAGAAACGCCTGTGGACTTCGCCAACTCACGCAAATGTGACGCGCACTCGCGCACCTGCGAAACCGAGCCCGCCGACGAATCCAATTCAGATAAATAAACTGTCTGGATCGAGTCAACAATAAGCAGGTCAGGTTTGAGTTCGCTGACGTGGTTCAGGATCACTTCAAGATTCGTCTCCGTCACCAGCAAAAGATTTTTCGGCAAATCCTTCTTACCATTTAATAAACGCACTGCGCGCATTTTGATCTGCCGTTCAGACTCTTCGCCCGAAACATACAGCACGCGCTGCGTGTCCGCCATCTCCATTGCCATTTGCAGCATCAACGTGGATTTGCCAATGCCAGGGTCGCCGCCAATGAGGACAATGGAGCCGAGCACGATTCCGCCGCCGAGAACGCGCGAAAACTCGCCGATCGGCAAGTGGACTCGATCCTCCGCATCCCCCCCGACCTCGTCAATGGGGCGCGGAATCGAGCGGCCGCTCAGCCCTCGGACATTTGCCGGTCCCTTGCTGACAGGTTCTTCGTGGACGACTTCCTCCACCATGCTATTAAACGAAGAGCACTGCGGACATTTGCCCATATACGAAGCGGCGACGCGTCCACATTGCTGACAGACATAACGGGTATGTGTTTTTGTTTTTGCCATGATTCACCTTTGTAATGTCACCCTTCACTCACCTGCACTTGCGTGCGGCGCAAGTGTCGCCGCAAAGAGCAAAAGCGCGGCTCAGAATGACATAGTGCGAGTATAACAGAAACTATGTTCTAAAATAAAAACCTCCGAGTTCTTTGTAGACCGAACTCGGAGGTTTACGTTTTCTACTTTACCGCACTCGCTATACTCGCAAAATCTGCAAACAACCCATACGCCGTTTCAACAGGGCCGCCCTTCATGCCGGGTTTTTCAGAAAGCGAGATCGAGTAATCGAGAATGACATCAGTTCTAAAGGTGATGCCGGTGCTGGAATTCATCATGCCGTATAGCGGAGATGTTGAGTCCACTAACTGAGGAGAAACACTGGCTGTAACTTTATCCCCAACCTTTTCAGCAGAGCAGACTAATTTATAGCGTTTGCCTTCAGCTTTAGCTTTGGCGATCATTTCAGGAGTGATGCCGCGAATGCCAGTGGGATTCACCTGCTGTGGAGTCATGGGTGTATCCATCAGCACGGTAACCAGTGCCGCGACTTTGATGGCTGCATCCCAGCCGTCGACATCGTTGGTGGGATCAGTTTCAGCCAGCCCAATGGATTGGGCATACTTAACCGCGTCATCATACGCTTCGCCATTTTCCATGAGCGTGAGAATGACATTGGTTGTGGCGTTGAAGATGCCTTTGATCGAAGCAAGCTCTGCAAGCGGGAAGGCTTCACGGTATAAAGAAAACACAGGCGCGCCGCCCAATACTGTGGATTCAAAACCGAAGCGTTTGCCTTTGGATCTTGCAAGCGCGGTCAACTCACGGTAGCCATGAACGACGGGGCCTTTGTTGGCGGTGATGGCATGCATATTCAGGTTCAGCGCCGCGCGGATATGACCCAGCGCGGGCTGACCCGTCAGCGTGTTGACAGGGGAATTCTCGAACATGACATCGGCCTGGGAGTTGTTGATGACAGCCATTGAATCTGTTACATCAATTACTGATAGCAAGGAAATTGATTTTCCGTTTTCGACGAGTTCGAGGGCTTTTTGAATATCGAGGCCATTTGGATTCACGGCGAATCCGTGGCTGCCTGTGGCAATGCCTGTGAATGAAAATGTGACATCATGTTGACTCTTGAGCAGTTCCTGCTTGCGGATCAACAAGCGTGCGAGTGCGCGGGCGACATTACCGAAACCGATAAGTGCGAGTTTGTAGTGCATGAGTTCTCCTTGGATTATGTCGTTGCGAGGAGGGTGCTCTTCCCGACGAAGCAACCTCCTAATTGACCATGAGGTTGCTTCGGGCAAAAGGCAAGTGCGCCCTCGCAACGACATGACATTTTATAACGGTGGATATGGAAACGCGCGGCGGTCGCGCGGGGCTTGCGGAAAGACTTTGGATGTCAATAATCTTTTGGCGCGGCGCTGGAGGGCGGTGATCTCGTTTGGGCTAAGATACTGCTCAAGGAGGCCGGACCAACTGTCAGTTTGGGAAAGAGGCGCGAGCAATTCGTCAGGAATCGCCTGCCCGGCGAAATCCCATATCACGGTCCGAAGTTTATTCTCTTCATGAAAACAAACGCCGTGATCGATAAGATACAGATCGTGTGTGCCATCTTCAAAAAAGATGTGACTGCCTTTGCGGTCGGCGTTATTGATCAACATATCAAAAAACATGACCGGCTTGAGCAGTTCCTTGTCTTCATCTGTAAAATTGAAGTAATGATATTCCACATCATAGCTGATGTATTGTTGAAGTGAGCCGCGTCCGTGCGGACCGTCTTCGCGCAGAATGGTGATGGGGACAATATGCAAGCCGAGTTGTTCGCTCAAGAGATATGCGGCGACTTCGCGCTGTGCAAGCGTATTATCGGGAAAATCCCAAAGCGGCTGTTCTCCTTTGCACGGCTTATAAACAGCTTGATAGGTTTCATCCTCATGCTGTACATCCACAAGGAATGTGTAATTACTGCCAAGCATGAACTGGCCTTTGAGATTGTATTCGCCGCATTGAAGTGCGCTTTTTATTGTTTCAGTGGTGGAAGTTTTCATAAGGAGTCGAAAGTCAAAAGTCAAAAGTCAGACCTTCGACCTTTGACTTTTGACTTGTTAGGCTAGGTGCCCGTTCTTCTTCGGACAGAAATGTCCTTCGGGTTCCATCGGCTGGCCGCATTGCACACAAACAGGGCGTCCGCGACTCGCGACATCAGCGCCCCAGCGCGCCAACTTGCGAACCTGACTTCGGCTTGCCCAAAAGCGTACCTGTGCGGCAGAGTCAAGGTCTTCCTCTTCGGTCAATAATTCCTTGGTGAAGACAACCACACGGTCGCGTTCTTTATCGTAGGCAAGGCCGATCTCGCCGGCGCGGAAGAGCGGGTCAACGGGCGGATGAATGCGCATGTGTTCTTCAGAATATTCACCAGAGGCTTCTTCGATATCAGGATTTTGCTGGTTGATCTGTGAAAGGAATTGTTCAATGCCAATGGCAAGCGATTGCAATTGCGCCTTTTCGATCAACACCGTAATGGTGCGTTGATCTTGATATGCCTGTAAATAGAAAACACGCTGCCCCGGAGCGCCGATGGCGTCCGCGGTAATGTGGTCGCAGGGGTCTACGTCAATTTCAAAACGGGCCATAATATCCTTTGATTTTTTATCCGCTAATCCTCGCTAATCTACACTAATTTTTTATTTCGCGAGGATTAGTGGGTTAATTTTTGGTAGTATACCAGACTACGCCTCATGTATAATCCGTACACCTCACCAAAGGAGAGTGCCATGTACGACAGGAAAAAACTGGACGAACTAAAAAGCTCGCTTGATAAGTGGGAGAAAACATCACTGCAAAAAGCGCTGGCGCAGCTACCCGAGCGCAAAGATGAATTCATCACGACTTCATCCGACTCCATCAACAGACTTTACACTCCGCAGGATATCGCAGAACTGGATTACGAATCCGATCTCGGACATCCGGGCGAATACCCCTACACACGCGGAGTCCACCCGACACTGCATCGCAGCAAACTGTGGACGATGAGAATGTTCGCTGGCTTCGGCACTGCGGAGGAAACCAACAAGCGCTTCAAATACTTACTGGAGCAGGGTCAAACAGGATTGAGCATTGCCTTCGATTTGGCGACTTTAATGGGCTACGATACTGATCAACCCGAGGCGCTTGGCGAATTCGGTAAATGCGGCGTCGCAATTTCCTCGTTGAAAGATATGGAAATTTTGCTTGAAGGCATTCCGTTGGAAAAAGTCTCATCGAGCATGACCATCAACTCACCCGCTTCGATCATCTGGGCCATGTATCTTGCCGCCGCCGAAAACAAGGGACTGCGGCTCGATCAATTACGCGGCACCACACAAAACGATATTCTCAAGGAATTCATCGCGCAGAAGGAATTTATCTTCCCGCCAAATCCATCCATGCGGCTTGTCGTGGACACGATGGAATTTGGCGCGCAGAAAGTTCCGCAGTGGAACACGATCTCGATCAGCGGTTATCACATCCGCGAGGCAGGTTCGACCGCCGCACAGGAATTGGCATTTACATTGGCAGACGGATTGGAATATGTCCGCTGGGGCATTGCACGCGGCATGGATGTGGATGATTTCGCACCGCGTCTTTCGTTCTTCTTCAACGCCCATAATGATTTCTTCGAAGAGATCGCGAAATATCGCGCCGCGCGCCGCATTTGGGCGCGTGAGATGCGCGAGACGTTCAAGGCCAAGAATCCGCGTTCGTGGTTGCTGCGTTTCCATACCCAAACGGCTGGAGTTTCTTTAACAGCGCAGCAACCTGAAAATAATGTAGTCAGAGTTGCAATTCAAGCACTTGCGGCAGTGTTGGGCGGGACACAGAGTCTGCACACCAATTCAATGGATGAAGCGCTGGCTTTGCCGTCCGAACATTCCGTGACGATTGCCCTGCGCACACAGCAGATCATCGCAGAGGAATCAGGCGTGACAAATACCGTTGATCCATTGGGCGGCAGTTTCTTCGTCGAAGCGCAAACAGACCGAATGGAGAAAGAGGCCCGCGAGTACTTCCGCAAGATCGAAGAATTGGGCGGCGTCATCCCGTCCATTGAAAAAGGATTCTTCCAAAGCGAGATCGCGGATGCGGCTTATCGTTATCAACGTGAGATCGACAAAGGCATCCGCAAGATCGTTGGAGTCAACGCCTATGCAGAAGACAAGCCTTTTACCATTCCCATCCTAAGAATGGACCCGAATGGTTATGACCGTCAAGTCAACCGCCTGAACGAAGTCCGCATGACGCGCGACAGCGGACGTGTCGGCCAAACATTGGACAGACTCCGCATTGCATGTAATGGCACCGAGAACACCATGCCTTACATTATGGAATGTGTCCATGCGTATGCCACGCTGGGCGAGATCATCGGCGTGATGAAGGAAACATTTGGGATTTACGAAGAGTTGTCGGTGATATAAAATCGTCCCCTAAAAAAATCCGCCACGGATTTCACTGATTGTCACGGATAAATTTAAAATCCGCGTTCATTTGTGAAATCCGTGGCTGTTGGTTTAAACGAAAATTATTTTTCCTGAAACGACTTTTCTCTTCGTCTTGCCAGCAGTTTTTGAATGCGTATATATTTCTCACGCGAGAGCGGATATGACCATGCCAGCACAATCGTCCCGGCCAGGATGATGACCCCCAGAAAAGAGACCATTAATCTGATCGCTGTCAGTGCGGATTCGGGCTGGGTGAATTGAATAGCGCCCTCCGGCGGGCTTTGATAGCCAGACCAGCCCAGCATTTGCAAGGTGAGGAAAATGATCAGCGCGCCGGTCAATTTGCGGATGAGCGTGCGAATGCCATAATAAATTCCCTCCTGACGGCGGCGGGTGCGGAGTTCATCCCATTCGATCACATCCGGCAAAATGGAATCGGGCAAAATGTAGGCGGCTGAAACACCAACCCCGGCCAGCGCGGCGAGGAATAAAAGATAATTCGTATTGCCCTGCGGAATGGTAAAGACCAAACTTTGAACAATGATCCAAAAGACCATGCCCAGGATGTATGCTTCGCGTTTGTTGCGGGTGCGCGCCAGCCATAACCAGAAGGGCACGCATAAAACGCAAACGAACATCAAAACACCAAAGAATGCGGATTCAAGCGCGAGGTCAATGCCAAGGATGTTGATCTTCGCCAGTAAATTTCCCTGCGCCACCCAATACAAAAGGAAGTAAGGGAAGGTGATCACGATCATATCCACCGCAGACCAGTTGAACATATAGATTCCAGCCGCGTATCGGAAGGGAACATTCTGCCAGGCAACCTTTAACGTTTCGCGGAAGGGTAATGCTTCGGGCAGTTCTTCGGGAGAAAATCTTTCGCGCACGAACCAGCCGATCAGAAAAAGCGGAAGCGATCCCAAACCGCCGAAGATCGCGCCCGCCAGCATGAATCCCTGCTGCTGCGAGCCGCCGCCTTCAATGACCACATCCACGATCATGGGCGCGGTGATCACAACTGTCATCGCGGCCAGTAACTGAAACACGGTGCGAAAACTCGAAAGGGAGGTGCGCTCATCGTAGTCCTGAGTCAGCTCCGGGGTTAGGGAAAGATACGGCACCGCCACGAGCGTGGTTAATGTATCGGAGATCATAAAAGCCAGCGTCACATAAGTCAACAATGCGATCTGACTCTCCCAATTTGGCGCGGACCACAGAATCACAAAACTCAGCCCAAAGGGAAATGCGAACCACAAAAGGAAGGGCCGCCTCCGCCCCCAGCGCGATTGCATACGGTCACTGATCACGCCGATAATGGGGTCGTTGACCGCGTCCCACACAATACCGACCAACGCGCCAATGGACGCGAGGCGCGGCTCGATGCCGACCACATCTGTGAGATACAGCGCGTAAAAAATGGAGCGCATCATCCCGATGCTGGAGATTCCCCAATCGCCGGAACCGTATAAAATTTTCAACCAAAAGGGAAGTTTTTTTATCATACCAATAATTTCTCAGTGAAGAATTCGCGCAAGTGTAGCATGAAAAGAAAAAACTGCGCACGCCCAGTTTAGGTAGCACCACACTTAAACGTGGAGACTTTCAAGAAGCGCAAAAGCCATCCGCTAATCTACGCTAATCGGCGCGAATTTGAGTTTTTATTCGCGAAAATTCGCGTGGATTTGCGGACAAAATACAAACCACACATAAGTGTAGTCCTACCCCCGTTTACATCTGAAGCACCTTTCATTATTACAAAGCAACATTTCGGAAGTGAAAAGCATAAAGACCAAACGAAGTGCTACACTGTGAACAGGAAATATCCGACAAATCGCAAACCTGTTGAAAGGCAGGGACGCAAAGTCATGGGTCTAAAGTTGTGGAAGCACAACCATGATCGCCAGGCCGCCGAAGATCACAAGTGTGTTTCATCCGCGGGCCTGGCAAAAGTCAGACCCGTTTTTTATTTGAACTTTAAAACCAAATCGTACCGATAAATCGCAAACCTGTTGAAAGACTGGGACGCAAAGCCATGGGTCTACAGTTGTGGAAACACAACCATGATCGCCAGGCTTCCGAAAACGAGCCATCGAGATTTCAAACGTTTCAAACGCAAAGGATCTGGATGCTCATATGAAGGAATTTTTTCATGGCATCCAAAGATCAACTCACACAATTCAAATATCGAATTCTCGCAAGCGCGCTCATATGCATCCTGTTCTGCACATTTGCATTCCCCGCGCAGGCCTACGCAAAAGACAACCCGAATTCAATCCCCGATCTAAACACATTCATTGAAACCGTAAAAGATGGCAACGCCGGCATATTGCGCGGTGTATATGTATCCAACGTAATGGCACTGGCCATTGTTCAACAACCGATGGGGAACCCCGGGTACGTTTCCACAGCCGAATATGTTGCCACACAATTCAGCATCGCCACAGAGGTTGGGAATGTGGGTCTGCTGGCGCACAACACAGCCGCTGGAAGTTTCTTCTCAAAGATAAAGCCAGGCGACAGAATCGTTCTGGTTTATGGCGACGGCCGCCTCGAAAGTTTTATGGCAAAAAGCATTCAAAGCTATCAGGCTTTGAATCCGCTCAGCCCGTATAGCCAGTTCAGCGATCTCGAAACGCAAACCAAATTCAGCGCCGAGGAACTCTTCAACAAGGTATATCGCGGCGAATATCACCTCACCCTCCAAACCTGCATCAAGAACAATGGCAACGCAAGCTGGGGCAGATTATTTATCGTGGCAACACCCGTTGAGAATAACGGAAAAACCACGAACGATTTGGCGCTGCTTTCAAACAAAAGACACATCGATTAACGATCGAATAAAACATGGCGGAAGTTGGGGGGTGGGATAAAATAGGTCATGCCTTCGCTATCGGATAAACTCAAATCGCTCGGCGTAAAAACGGGGACTTCGCATCTCGCTTCGCCGAAGCCTGCCAGCCATACAATTGACTCTGTCGTGGCTGGGAGTTTTCGCGCCACCCCGCGCGGAGAGGCCTTCGTCTCCGAACAAATCTTTGCGGAAGATTATCTTCATGGAAAAGTATCTCACCTTTCCACATTCCCTCTCTCATTAATATCTCAATGGGCAAACGACCCGCGCATTGCGGAGTTGCCGATCCACAAATTTGCATTCCTCGATACCGAAACATCCGGCATGGCGGGCGGAACAGGCACATATGCTTTTCTGGTCGGCGCGGCGCGTTTTGTGGATGGGAAATTCAACCTCCAGCAATTCTTTTTACGCGACCCATCTGAAGAGCCAGCCATGCTCGAAGCGTTGATCGACTTCCTCGCGCCGTGTGAAGCATTGGTTACATTCAACGGAAAATCATTCGATGCGCCTTTGCTGGTTACACGTTACTCATTACACAGAATTCCCGTTCCCTTCAAGAATTACGCGCACCTTGACCTGCTCCCGCTAGCGCGGCGTTTATGGCGCGATAGGCTTCCCTCGCGCGCGTTGAAATATCTCGAAGAACATGTGCTTGGTTTTACGCGCACATCCGATGAAGTGCCGGGCTATGAAATCCCCTGGTTGTATTTTGACTATTTACGCACCGGTGATGCGCGTCCGCTGGGCGGTGTGTTCTACCACAACGCAATGGATGTAGTGGCGATGGCGGCTTTGCTCAGTCACGTCAGCGAATTGCTCGCAGACCCATACAGCGGCCGCGTGGAACATGGGCTGGATTTCATCGCGCTTGGAAAATTATACGAAGACCTCGGTCACTGGGATGAAGCCGCCCGTCTGTTCGAGCGTGGACTCGAGCTTGGGGTGACAGAAGCAGATTTCGGCGTGGCAGTGAAGCGTTTGTCCATCCTGCAAAAAAAACGCGGGGATGTGGATCGGGCTCTTCGGCTGTGG
>JABFSL010000014.1 GCA_013140605.1 Anaerolineales bacterium | reverse complement strand
CGGCAGGATGCGAATACCATCCCTCGATGGGGCGTGCGATCAAATTATTGTGGGTCCAGCAGGATTCGAATACTATCCCTCGATGGGGCGTGCGATCAAATTATTGTGGGTCCAGCAGGATTCGAACCTGCGACCAAGGAATTATGAGTTCCCTGCGCTAACCACTGCGCCATGGACCCCTTACACAAAAATGCTCCAGTGTTCAGTGTCACGCAACCTGACACCTGAAACGTGACACTGAAGCACTTGTTGGAGCGGGAGATGGGATTCGAACCCACGAATATCAGCTTGGAAGGCTGATGCCTTACCACTTGGCGACTCCCGCACAGGAGCACCATTTTACTGTGAGGTTCAAAGTCAGTCAAGCACCTTGACCATCATAGTACATTACAGTAAAATACCACCCGCTAATAAAATGCTCTCGTAGCTCAGTGGATTAGAGCGCTTGCTTGCGGAGCAATAGGTCGCAGGTTCGAGTCCTGCCGGGAGCACTAGGAAAAGAAGCGGATATTCTCCGCTTCTTTTTGTTTATAATGAGAAACATGAAAAATAATAAACCGCATATTCTTTTAACAAATGATGATGGAATTCGCTCACCCGGACTTTGGGCTGCCGCAAGCGAACTCTCCAAGATCGGTTACGTAACGGTTGCCGCGCCGCGCGAGCAATCTTCAGGCATGGGGCGTAGTTTGCCGAGTACGTCAGATGGGACCATTCGCAAAGAGCAGGTGCAGGTCAACGGTCAGGAATGGACCGTGTATGCAGTTGGCGGGTCGCCTGCGCAATCCGTCCTGCATGGCGTGTTGGAAATTATTCCGCAAAAACCCGATCTTGTTGTCTCTGGCATTAACTACGGCGAAAATGTGGGCCTCGGAATCACGATATCAGGAACAGTGGGCGCGGCCATGGAAGCGGCGTCCATGGGAATTCTTGCTTTGGCCGTTTCACTTCAGACCGAAACGCAATATCATTTATCTCATTCGGAAGATATTGATTTTTCGACAGCCGGATATTTCACCGCTTACTTTGCGAAATTGATCCTTGAAAAGAAATTTTCAGCAGGTGTGGATTTGATAAAAGTGGAAGTGCCGAGTCATGCCACACTGGAAACTGAGTGGCAAACTACGAGGCTTTCCCGCCTTCGATATTATGAACCCGTTCCCGCCAAACGAGATTCGTGGGAACAACCTGGAATTATTACATACACACAATCTGCAACGCTTGAGATTGAAGACGAAGATACCGATGTGTATGTTTTACGGAAAAAGAAAATGGTTGCGGTTACACCGTTGAATTTGGACATGACAGCAAGAGTGGGCTTAAGTGAGTTTGAAAAATTCCTGCGAAATTAAAAAAGGTGGAGTCTGGAATTCCAGACTCCACCTTTTCGTTTAAATCAACACCCAACCTTTTCAAGGTTGATCTGATATAGATTATAGACAATGGAAGAACAACAAGCCATTCAACGACTCAAAGACGGTGACATCAGCGGACTGGAATTTCTGGTAGCGCGCCATCAGGTGAAGGCTGTACGCACGGCCTATCTAATCACGCGCGACCTGGGGCTGGCTGAGGATATCGTGCAGGATTCCTTCCTTCAGGCTTATCGCGCCATACGCGGCTTTGATTCGACGCGTCTGTTCGAGCCGTGGTTCATGCGGAGCGTGGTCAATGCTTCAGTGAAGATGATGCAAAGGTCGGCGCGGCAGGTTCAGGTCGGGGACGAAGCGGATGAATCTGTTTTGGCGGAACTGGCCGCGAGGGTCGAGTCGGTTGAGTCGCAAGTGGAGTCTTTGGAAGTCCAAAGTCAAATTTGGAATGCCATGCAAAAATTATCGCCGCGTCAGCGGACTGTCGTTGTCCAAAGATATTTTTTGAACATGAGCGAAGCCGAAATGGCCCGGAAATCTGGCACAGCAACAGGCACAATCAAATGGCTGTTGAATGCAGCGCGCGAACGACTGCGCGGCTTGCTGGCGGGAAGGAGCGAAGAATGAAAAACAATCGCATGAAAGAGGCGCTTGAAAATATTGCCCGCCGCGGCGTTCCAGAAAACACAAATTTATGGCCAAGGATTGCAGCTGGCATTCATGACAGAAAATCTTTTATGAAGACATTACGCACAAGACCTTTAATGATCGTTGTAATTGCTGTTCTTGCTCTTCTGCTCTTGACCGGGGTGGTTTACGCAATTGGGAAAGTGACGGGTTATTTTCCTGGTGTAGGATTTATTGATCTAAGTATGCCTGTGCGTGTGTTAGCTGAGCCTGTAAGTGTAGAACGCGAGGGCACTAAAATAACTGTTAAGCAGGCGGTGCTTAGTGCCGATACAACTTTCATTTCGTACAAGGTGAATAACATTAAGGATGGCGCCGAACATTGCTGGGAAATTCCTCGTATACAACTAAGCGATGGTACGATATTGGATGGACGGCTAAGATCTTATGGCAGTTCAAACATCAGATTTGATGGCGACGTAAAATTTGCACCTATTCCTCAGGATATAAGCAATGCAATTTTACTTTTCTATTGTGGGCAAGGAAGTTGGAAAATTCCTCTACAGTTTGTGCCAGCGCCGTTGGATACGGTTACACCGATCATAGAGTTAGCGGTTCCAACAGGTTCTCCCCAGAATGCATTGGTTTTAGAGAAAGTAACTGAAACAGGGAATGGCTATATTTTATACGGACGATTCTATTCTATTGGTTTTCCCGAAGGCGTTGTCGCGATTGGGGAAAGCAAGGTTTATAACAGGGCAATAGCTATTACTGATGCGAACGGGAAAGGCATTCCCTATTGCTGTGGAATGCCGGATGGTGATATTACGCTGACTGGGAATGGCGAAACTGGCAATTTTCCATGGGTATATGAAATCAAAGGAAAGGAACATGACTGGCCGCTGACGGTTACTTTCAATAGTGTCACAGCTGAGGTGGCTGATATGCAGCAAGCTGAGTTTAACTTTGATACGGGCCCGAATCCCCAAGGTGGGCAAAAATGGATCGTGGATCAAGACATAGTTATCAACGGGTATTCGGTTCATGTGGATAATATACTATATACAGGTACGGGTTATGTGGTCAAGATCGCGTACAATCCAGATATAGCAGAAGTGGATCTCGAAATTGTGAACGCAGAGAACCCGGGATCCACATTCATTGGTGGGAGCAGCAGCTGGGAAGTAGTCGAAGGCATAAATTCAGGTATTAGCTATAACCTCCAGTACGAAGGCGAAGTGCCTTCAGGAAAAATGACAATCCGTTTTAATGAACTATGGCTGAATATAAAGGGAAAGTGGCAATTACAATGGCAACCAGATGCAGTTCCTTAAAATAATCCTTAGGGTAAATAAAAAGTGGAAGGCTAAATTGCCTTCCACTTTTTATTTTCACAACTCACTTGCGCGTCTTGAAATTTTATCCTTCGCCCGTGCCACAAACTCTGCCAGTGGAATATTATTCTGCTGACTTCCGTCACGCACACGCAGCGACACCTGCTCGGCCTGCATTTCATTATCGCCAACGACGATCATATACGGCACCTTCATTAACTGCGCCTGACGGATCTTGGCGTTCATGCGCTGTGACGATTGATCTGCATGAGCGCGGATTCCACTTTCGCGTAATTGCTTCGCGATGTTTTCGGCATACTCATTCTGCCCATCTGTGATCGAAATGACACGCACCTGTTCAGGCGAGAGCCAGACCGGGAAGTTGCCCGCGTAATGCTCAAGCAGGAAGCCAACCATGCGTTCATGCGTAGACAGTGGCGCGCGGTGAATACAAAGTGGGATTTCATCCGCGCCTTCCTTGTTCGTGAACTTCAGGTCAAAGCGTTCGGGCACGGCAAAATCCACTTGATTTGTGGCGAGCGAGAATTCGCGCCCGATGGCTGACCAGATCTGCACATCAATTTTGGGACCGTAGAATGCAGCTTCATCCGCCGCCTCAACATAAGGAACACCGCCGTTGTTCATAGCGCGACGAACCATATCCTCTGTCTTGACCCATAGGCTTTCATTGTCAACATACTTTTTGCCAAGCCCGGTCTTGCTGTGCAGGGAGAGGCGCATCACATACTTATCGATTCCAAACAACTCGAAATATTTTTTATACAGGTCAACCACGCCCATGAATTCCTGCTCGAACTGATCTTCACCGCAGTAAATGTGGGCATCGTTCATTTGCATCGAGCGGACGCGCATCAGCCCAAAGAGTTCACCAGACTTCTCGTAACGGTAGCAGGTTCCGTATTCGGCGAGGCGGACGGGTAAGTCACGATAGGAACGTCCCTTTGATCCGAATATCTTATGATGCATCGGGCAATTCATCGGCTTGATGTAATACTTCACACCTTCCAACTCCATCGGCGGATACATGCTCTCGGCGTAATAGGGCAGATGTCCCGAACGCAGGAACAAATCCTCTTTTGTGATGTTCGGTGTACGCACGCGGGAGTAGCCTGCCTTTTCTTCCATTTCCTTCGCAAGCTTTTCCAATTCTTCAATGATGATTCCGCCATTGGGTAGCCAGAGCGGCAGGCCGGGACCAACCTCATCATCGAAGATGAAGATTTCGAGTTCTTTGCCGAGCTTGCGATGGTCGCGCTTCTTGGCTTCTTCCAGTTGATTCAGATAATCCTTCAACTGATCCTTGGTTTCCCAGGCTGTGCCATACAAACGCTGGAGCATCTTATTTTTCTCATCGCCGCGCCAGTATGCGCCCGCAATGCTCATTAACTTGAACGCATCCTGCCGAATCTCTTTTGTATTTTGCACATGCGGACCACGGCACAGGTCTGTAAACGTATCCTGCTGATAGATGGAAATTTCGGGTTTCTCGTTGAGCGGATTGCCATACTCATCGAGTCCGCCTTTTTCAAGGCCCTCGATCAACTCCAACTTATATGGCTGGTCTGCAAAAATCTGACGCGCCTCCTCCGCTGAGACGACTCTCTTCTTAAACTCATGCTTGCCCTGCACGATTTGCCGCATGCGCTTTTCGATCAACTCCAAGTCTTCGGGCGTGAGATTGCGCGGCAGGTCGAAGTCATAATAAAAGCCATTTTCCACTGGCGGACCAATGGTCACTTTGCCATCAGGGAACATCTCCAGAACAGCCTGCGCCATGACATGCGCCGCTGAATGGCGGATCTTATACAATTGTGTATCTTCGTAACGTTCTGTTTGTAGGGCCATTTTTTACTTCTCCTTTGTTTATGGACTCAACGTCTCCTGACGTTGAATATCGAAAGTCTCCCGACTTTCGACTCCACCAACTTAACAAAAAACTCCCATCCACAACGGGACGAGAGTTTTATCTCACGCGGTTCCACCCGATTTGAGTCTTGCGACTCATCTCTTAAGCCGATAACGGAGCCAACCGTTTCACATATTCGCTCACAGCTAATTGCCAAAAGCTTTCTGCTCCATGCTCTCAAGGGGTTTTCAGTGACTGTTTCTGGAAGATGCTCTCAACTACTGCTTCTTCTCTCTGTCAGAACTATATCACTTACTCGTCTTGGTCAACGCATTTTACTGATGACTGGTCACTAATTACTAATCACTGACCTTGTGGGCGGAATAGGGCTCGAACCTACGACCTCTGCGATGTCAACGCAGTGCTCTAACCAACTGAGCTACCCGCCCGAAGGATTGCCATTATAGCGGGAGCTGTCAATTTTGGCAATACAATCTTTTGCTATGAAAACTTGGAAACCACCAAAGTCACATCATCCACAAACTGGTTCCCACCCGTGTGTTCCTTCAAGGCCTTCAGAATCTTTTGGATTATCTGCTCAGCAGAAAGCTCCACATTCCCGCGAATAATATTCGCCAGTCTGTCCTCGCCCCATAACATGCCTTGATGATTTGCGGCTTCCGTGATGCCATCTGTATAAAGGAGAAGAATATCCCCGCTATCCATTTTTACATCTTCTTTATAAACGGAAAACCTCTCCATCAAACCAATCGCTGGGCCTGTGGGACGCAGCCAAATCTCTTCATTTGTAGCCATGCGATACAAATAAGCCGAGTTGTGCCCGGCATTTGCATAACTCATGATACGGGTCCGGGGATCGTATTTTCCCAAAAACGTGGTAACGAAAGTAGTAAAGTTGATATTATGGATGTAAAGCCGGTTGATGCGTTCCAACACAGACAGGGGAGAATCCGCTTCAGGCACCAAAGTATGAAACGCGGTTTGCAGACTGCTCATGAACATTCCCGCAGAAACGCCATGCCCGCTTACATCCGCCATCACAAAGCCATGTGTGCCATCTTTGAAATTGACAAAATCAAAATAATCACCGCCCACGATCTGGGCAGGGCGGCTAAAGGCCGCAATATTCATTCCTTCAATGGATGGAACTTCCCTGGGAAGCAGACCGCGCTGAATGACCTGGGATAATTCCAATTCACTCTCCAACTGACGCAGTTCCGCATCGGAAAAGTGCCCCAGGCAAACGGCGGCTGTGTAATCCATTTGCAGAAGCTGGCTTTCCACCGCTTCATGGCAAATCTTGCAGATACCCAAGGTGCCTTCTTTGATCTTCTCCAGCGACTCATCGATCACATGCAAATGCTCTTCGATGCAAGTCGCATCCTCAATGCCAAGACAAATCTGCTTCTTTTCCTCTGGCGCTGTTTCCACCCAATGGAGCAGGTTGGAGCGGGTTTCTTCCAGGCTGGTTTGAATTTTTTCATCAATAAATTTGATTTTCATATCTTCCTCATACTAAAGCTAGCCAATTCTTTACTAGAACAAACATTCTATATTTTATCAGTAATCAACAACCACATCAAGTGTTATTAAGAACATTCGAAATCCGCCTCTCTTACATAAGACAGCCCATCCCCATGCCTTGCGGTATAATCCCTTCGCTATGGCAAGACGCAAAGCGCCTGAAGAACTCTCGGTCGAAGAACTACGTCGCCTTTTGGTTGAAAAAAGGCGCGGTGCACGCAAGGAACGATTGGAACATTTTCGCCGCACCGGGCGGGTTGTATCAGTTGCGCCTGACCTGTCTGACTTTGACTCACAACCGCAGGCGCATCCATCCGCGCTGATAGTTGATACAGCAGAAACAAGCGGATCAGCGCCCGAACTTGTCCCTGCCAATCCGCGCCGCAAACTGATGGACCGCATCCTGCTTGCTGTGGAGGTACTGGCTGTAGTAGGCTTGATCGCAGTCCTATTGAACGGACTTGGCTTGCTCCGCACGCTTAATACAGAAGTAGCCGCCGCGCTCAACCCAGAAACTGTCACTCCGACGCCGCTGGTGATGGCTGTCGTATTGCCATCGGGTCATGTTCCGCCAGATGCGCAAGGCAACACGAAACCTAATGAAGCGGAAATCCCTGACCACTTGCGGCCAATGGTGCAGTCACTTGCGAATATTCCCGTCCCCACCGCTGCCCCAGATCAGGGAGTCCGCATTCAGATCCCCGCGTTGAACGTTGATGCCCCCATCGTCCAGGGCGATGGATGGGAGCAACTCAAAAAAGGAGTCGGTCAATATGTCGGCTCCGCAGACCCGGGTCGCGATGGAAACGTGGTGCTCTCGGCGCATAATGATGTTTACGGTGAGTTATTCCGCTATTTGGATAAACTCGCCCCCGGCGATCAGGTCATCATTTCGACGCGCCAACGGCAATATATCTACATCGTGGACAGAACAGTATTAGTCGAACCAACCGCCGTGGAAGTGATGGCATCCACTGGCTCACCGACAGTGACTTTGATCTCATGCTATCCATATCTTGTTGACAACCAGCGCATTG
>JABFSL010000088.1 GCA_013140605.1 Anaerolineales bacterium | reverse complement strand
ATATTAACATTAATGATAGGTAAAACAATTAAGCCGATTCTTAACGATACTGTAAAGCGAACTTGGGCAGCATTTTGATCATTTCACTAATATTCAGACAACCCATTTCAGATGAAATATCATTGTGGTTAGCACGTCAAATTTTACAAAAAACATTATGAAAACGAAGTAAAAACAAGGATGGGAAAAGGATGGTTTTTTGGCACAGGAGGAATATTGACATTTGCAATTATTAGATGAAAAGTTGTGCCAACCAACAATGAAGAAATCAGCAGCATTGAGGCTGATTCAGAACAAGGAAAAAGTCCCGCTCCTCAACTTGAGCGGGACTTTTTCCTTAAACTTCAAGTACAACCATTCTCATGGAATTGGCGGCGGCGTAGATTCACACACACAGGATAGCGGATTCCAGTATGGGAACTCCCCGCCAGTGACTTTACGACATCCATCCACAGGCTCAAGGGCAGTACACGCACCCGTATCGCCATCTTGCGGGTCATCACCGCCCTGCTTAATGGGAGGATGACAGTGATCCGTATCGAATATAACGGGTTGAAGCTCATTATCAACAACCACATCATCCTTTACACAGGTATCGCCCAACGGATAAAAGCCGGCGGGGCAAAGATCGAAATTCACAGCAGTGCCGGGCGCTGCTGTACAGCATTGGTTAAGCGGATCATAAGCAGCACCCGCCAGACAGGCCTTCCCATCTGTACCGGAACCGTCCCACACACAGGTATCCCCAACCTTGTTGTAATGCGCAGGGCAGGCAGAGACACAGGATTTCAAATCCACGCATGAGCCTTGCGCAGAGGCTGTATAAGGTCCGGGCAGATCACACTGGAATTTGTTTACCTCCGCCCCAACAGGGCTTGAACAGCCAGGCACATCATAGGCCCACGCATCCGGCGGAGTATTTGCAAGATTAAACGTAACGATCGTGTATGCAATATATGAAGGCTTACCTGTGCAGTTGGGAGCCTGCGAAATGGTGACATCATTGCATTCGATTTCAGGTGTGCAATCCGCCTGCTCACCATTCGGCCCAGTACCAATGTAAGTCAACTGCTGGCACATCGGAGCAAAATAAGTGGGATCATCCACCACGCAGCGGAATCCCAAGTCAGGCAGATTCTCTGTCGGCAGAAGCGAGAAGCGATGCGCCGAAATGGACGGGTCGGCGCTGTCCTGATAACTGCTCCCGCGAACTGAGCGCTTCTCCCCCAGCTCTGGTCCCAGCGGATCCCCCACAGGCGATTCGCTGTAATAGGTTGGGCTGTACCAATCCGCCGCCCATTCGCGCGCATTGCCAGACATATCGAACGCACCGTAATAGCTTACACCATTCGGATAATCATTGATGGCGGTGGTCTTACCCATACAAAATTTGTAATTTAAAAAACTGCAAAGCGGAGCTTCATCGCCCCACGGAAAGAGATTCCCCTCTGGTCCGCGCGCAGTTTTTTCCCACTCCGCCTCGCTCGGCAAACGCCCATGCACAAACGTACAATACTCCGCAGCCTGGCTATGATTCACGCCGGTCACCGGGTGATTGATATAGCGATAATCTCCATACACAGTATTATTCAAGGGATCAGGCGGTGAACATTTACCGGCCTGCACACACAGAGCGTACTGCTGATTGGTAACCTTGGTACTGTAAATCCAGAAATCGCTCAGAGTCACTTCGTGAATGGGGTTATCCGCGGCGTTGTATCCCATAATGAACGGACCACCGGGCACGGCCACCAAAATGGATCCATCCACATATTTATATTTTGATCCCAGCTCCATCAAAGGCCCAGCCAAATTGATCGAAACAAGCGGAGCATCCGTGGCTGCGGGCGGTTCGGTCGCAACGAGGGGCGCTTCAGTGGCGACAATGGGAGCTTCGGTAATCTGCGCCGGCGCATCTGTCACAATCGGACTCACTGGAATATTACATGCGGATAAGAACAACAACATTCCCACCATGATCGAAATAAATACCAGAAATCGTTTCATGTCATTCTCCTGAATCAATGCGTGTAAAAAAAATTATAATCTCATCTATTTCTTTTTAACTTTCATGCAATGGAGTTTCAACTCACCCATTGGTCATAAAAGCTTCTATTAATAAACCGCTCAAGAGTCCATCGTCCCAAGGCAGGTTAAATAAAATAGTCCCGCAGGTTTTTGATTCCCTGCGGGACTATAGCTACTCGTTTATTTTATTTCACAAGCATTTGCCTTTTCGTTCCAGGCACAGCCAAACGTGGCAACACAAGGACTTTCCTTGGTGATGGGCGCACACACATTGACCGGCTCACTGCATTTCAAAGTATTCACGCGCACGGTGACACAGCCCGAGCCGCTGAGTTCCGTCTGGCTTGGGGCACAGGCCCCGAGGTCCGCATTGAACGTGGAGCCGGGGCCGCAGCCGGGATACGTTCCACCGGTCACAGCTTGACAGCACTGGAATGAATCGCTGTAGGAATATCCCGCCGCACACCCCGCGTACGTCTGCGAGGCCAGCGACAAATTATCGATCCCGTATGGAGTTTGCGCCGCGCCATTTGCAGGGACACATCTGCCGGCAAGGCTGTCAAAATACAAACCAGCAGAGCATTGACCGTTCAAATCGGTTCCGATGACACAAGTTTGTTGACCACCATTATCCGCCAAACTATACCCTGCGGGACAGCCCGCCACGCTCAACTCCCCACCAATGGGCGTGTAATTACAAGCGCCAGTGGCTGGGTCGAGCGTGTAGCCCGGATCACAGACCGGGCTTAGCCCGGTCACATCTGCTGTATTGCCGCAGGATGTGTTACAGACCGTGATCTCATTTGTGGCTTCTTTTCCCCTTGGGCCAAGACAGGTAAGCACTCGAAGACCGTTCTCAATTGCTTCGGTGCATTGCATTTGTGTTCCACGCACATCATAGATCGCGCCGAAGGAAAGCTGAACGGTCGCAAAGCTATCATCAGCCGAACAATATTGGCCGGTGACAACACCTTCCGGCACACCGCAGGATTCTGTGGTGGCATTCCCCGCAGGAACGTAGGCTGCCAGTTGACAATACGGTGCGATCGGTTTTGGTTCTGGAACCGCACAACGGAAGCCAACATCGCGGCTGTGATATCCCTGCGGACCAAAGTGCCGAACCGCAGAAGCGATCTGATCGGAGGCGCCAGTTTCAAATGAACTGCCGCGAATAGCGCGGGTTTCTCCGCTCTCCGGGCCAGTGGGATTTAAAGCCGGTGATTCGCCGTAATAAGTGGCGCTATACCAATCGCCCACCCATTCGAACACATTGCCGGCCATGTCATATACATCATATGGACTTGCGCCTCCAGGGAAAGCATTGGTTTCAGAAGTGCGGCCGCTGCAAAAGGCAAAATTTAGCAGATCACAAACAGGCTCATTGTTACCCCACGGATAAATATTACCATTCGTTCCGCGTGCAGCCTTTTCCCATTCCGCCTCGCTGGGCAAACGTCCCTGAACCCAGGAACAATATCCCTGCGCCTGATCCCATGTCACACCAACGACAGGATGGTTGGCAAAGATGGGATTGCTATACACCGGGCCGCCTAATTCCTGCGTCGGAGGAGTACACTGTCCAACCGCCACACACTGGGAAAACATGCGATTGGTCACCTTGGTTTGCTGGATCCAATATCCATCCAGTGTTACCGTGTGTTCGGGGGCGTCAAAACCGCCATAGCCCATTTTAAATTCTGAAGGATCTATATAGCTCAATAAGCTCCCATCGACCCACTTCATGGTTGCACCGCTTTGCGGACCAGACAGCGCCACAGTCACCAAGGGCGGAGTCGAGGTTGCCTCAATGATCGGCGCTTCGGTGGGCGGAAGCGGAGTCGCGGTGACCACCACGACTATCGGGGTCGGCGCCGCACAAGCCGAGAGGATAAATGTGAATATCACAGTAAACACAATTATCACTTTACGAACGTTTTTCATTAAATCTCCTTTTCTACTGAGCAGTCCCAGGGAATAAAGCTATTCATCAAAAGAGAGGATTCCATTCACAATGGAATGAAAGCTCACAGAGTAAGAACTAGGGGGGAATTTCCGCTGGGATAAGCTGCTCAAATCATCTCGCAGCATAAGCGAGATGCATATTATTATAATGCAGGCTTTATCCCGTCAAAAAAGAGGGCGATCTCATTGGGAAATTTATTTTCGCTCGAATTTTCATTTTTTGGAAATTAAGCAGCGATCGCGCGCAATATCTTTGAGCTATAATTCCAAAATAGTGGCCACAATGAATAACATTCTCACGCCTGCAACGCTCCCAATTTACAACGAAAAGGAAAGTACACCTAAATGAATTCTCTCACCGACATGGAGTTGACCCGTTTCTTTTTTGCAATTGTTTTGCTCCTTTTATTTTCACACACCTTTGGATTCTTACTGAACAGGCTGAAACTCCCTAGAGTGATCGGCGAAATTTTCGGCGGACTCCTGCTCGGCCCAACAGCCTTGGGATATTTTTTTCCCAATGCCTACACATGGTTGTTTTCAGCTTTTGAATCAGAGGGAAAACTGATCTCGTTGATGTCCTGGCTGGGATTGATCCTGCTGATGTTCATCTCTGGCTTCGAAATCGAAAAATCGCTCGACCGTGAAGACAGAAAAATCATCCTGGTTCTGATCATCGGCTCGACAGTTCTCCCATTCGTGGCAGGCTGGGTCGCGCCATCAGTATATGATTTCACGCCTTATCTGGGTGTAAAGAACAACATCGTCGCTCTGCAGCTTGTGATCGCCATCGCGACAGCCATCACATCCATTCCCGTCATCTCCAAGATCTTCATGGATTTGGGGGTCATGAATACGCGCTTTGCAAAAATCGTGCTTTCCATCGCAACCATCCATGATGTTTTATTGTGGATCGTTTTAGCCGTTGCCACAGGATTGGTCAGCGCGGAAACACCATCGATCTGGCAGATCACATCCTCGATTATTTTGACCATCGTCTTCTTCGGACTGACCCTGTTTCTCATGCCCAGAGTGATGTTAACCCTGATCCGCAGCAGATATAACTTGCTCATCCGCTCATCCATCTCCGGATACGTTCTCTTTGTATGTTTCCTTTTCGCGGCAATCGCGAGTCTATTAAGCGTCAATGTTGTTTTTGGCGCGCTTCTGGCGGGAATCGTAATCGGCCTCATGCCGCGCAAATTCCTGCGGCCTGCCAAAAACAATGTCAAGGATTTCTCGCTGGCGCTTTTCGTCCCGCTTTATTTCGCCATCGTCGGCTTGAAACTGGATTTCGTTCATAACTTTGAGCCGTTGTTCTTTCTTTTCTTCCTGGCCTTCACAACCTTATTCCAATTACTGGGTACGGTACTCTCAGCAAAACTTTTAAAGACAGATTGGCTGTCAAGTTTTAATTTAGGCGTCGCCATGAGCACCAGAGGCGGCCCCGGCATCGTGCTGGCCACGGTCGCATTTGACCTTGGCATCATCAACGAAGTATTTTTCGTAACGCTGGTGTCCATCGCCATTGTCACTTCTCTTTTCGCAGGTACATGGTTCAAGTATGTTTTGACCAAAGGCTGGCAACTATTGAATGACAGCCGCGATCTTTCACCATCCACACAAGGAGAAACAAAATGACAACCCAGATTCAAGCCCCCGCAAGCGATGAATACGCCTCTTTTTATTCTGATTACGTTCAACGCGCAATCTCCAGAATTGATGTGATCGCGGCTCTGCCTTTGCAAATTGATGAGATCATATCCGCACTCGGGCATTTGACTGACGAACAAGCCCGCTTCAAATTCGGACCTGCGGAATGGTCCATCAAAGAAGTGATCGGCCATCTGACAGATGTAGAGCGCGTCTTTTCCTACAGACTGCTGCGCATTTCGCGCAATGATCAGATTCCACTCCCCGGCTTTGAGCAGGATGATTATGTTCGCGAGGCTGGGTTTGACAATTCCTCACTCAGCGATTTAATCAATGAATTTGAACTTCTGCGCCGCGCAAATATTCTCGCCATAAAAAACATGAGCAATGAGTCTGTCTCACGGCTCGGCACCGCCAGCGGAGCGACAGTCAGCGCGCGGGCATTGATCCACATGATGGTCGGCCACGTGGAACATCACATGGCATGTCTGCATGAAAAATATCTGCCAAATGTAAAACAATTTTAATAGTCACCACGGAGAACGCATGTCATCATTTCCCATTGCATCGAAGCGCCCGCACGAGATCGAACAACACGGCTCGACCCGCATCGACGATTATTATTGGATGCGCGATAAAAACGATCCTGAAACGATGAAGCATCTGCGCGCCGAAAGCGATTATCTCGAAGAGATCATGCAGCACACAAAGCCGCTGCAGGAAAAATTATTCTCAGAGATGAAGGCGCGTATCAAAGAGGATGATTCAACTGTCCCTGAGAAAAGAGGTGGATATTTTTATTATTCGCGCGACGAGCAGGGAAAGCAATATCCCATCTTTTGCCGCAAGCAGGGATCGCTTGAATCGGCGGAGGAAATCCTGCTTGATCAGAATCAACTAGCTGAAGGGAAATCCTTTTGCAGTGTCGGCGCATTTTCCGTCAGCCCTGATGGTGACAAACTGGTTTATTCAGTGGATTATGGCGGAAGGGAAATTTATACGCTTTACATCAAGAATTTAAAAAGCGGCGAGTTTTATCCTGAAGTAATCGAGAACACATCAGGAAGCGCCTACGAACGCGGCGGAGCGGAATGGGCTAATGACAGCGAGACTATTTTTTACACAACGCTGGACGATGCGCAGCGGCCAAATAAATTATGGGGTCACAAGATCGGCACTGACCCTGCGCAGGACAGGCTCATCCTGCACGAAGATGACGAAACATATTTCTTGTATATGTCCAAGACACGCGATGATGCTTACATCACAACGTATCACTACAACACCACAACACGCGAGGTGCGTTTTCTGTCCGCCAGCCATCCCGAAGAAGAATTGCGCATCTTGCAGCCACGCATCAAGGGGCTTGAATATTCTGCCGCACATCACAAAGGCAGATTCTTTATAGTCCACAATGACAACGCCAAAAACTTCAAGTTAAGTGTTGCTCAAGTTGAAAATCCGCAAAAGGAAAATTGGCAGGAGGTCATTCCCCATCGCGCGGATGTGCTTGTAGATGGTGTGGACACCTTCGATGATTTTATCGTTGTCACCGAACGCAAGGGCGGACTCAAACAACTCCGCATCAGCGATGCCGATGGATTGGGGAATGTGCGTTACATACAATTTCCCGAGCCAGCGTATAACGTTTATCTTGAAACCAATCCTGAGTTCAAAACCGATCTACTGCGTCTTTATTACTCGTCCCTCATCACGCCTAATTCCATCATTGATTATCACGTGGGCAGCGGCGAATGGGAGCTAAAGAAAGAAGATGAAATTCCCAGCGGCTACGACAAGACTCAATATGTATCGGAAAGAATCCATGCCACGGCATCCGATGGCACGCAAGTTCCTATTTCAATTGTTTACAAAAAGGGATTGACCAGGGATGGGAATAATCCCGCGCTTATGTATGGATACGGCTCCTACGGCGCGACCATTGATGCGACATTTAGCTCCGCCCGCTTCTCTCTTCTTGACCGTGGATTCGTCTTCGCCATCGGACACATTCGCGGCGGCTCAGACATGGGACGCGACTGGTATGAAGATGGCAAGATGATGAGCAAGAAAAATACCTTTACCGATTTCATCGCCTGCGCCAAGCTTCTCATCAAGGAAGGATTCACATCCCCACAAAAACTTGCCATCATGGGCGGCTCTGCGGGCGGACTGCTCGTCGGGGCATGCGCGACCATGCGGCCTGACCTCTTCAAAGCCGTAATCTGCAAAGTCCCATTTGTAGATGTGGTTACCACAATGAGCGACCCAAGTATTCCGTTGACCACGCTTGAATATGATCAATGGGGCAACCCTGATGATAAGGAATACTTCGACTACATGATGTCTTATTCACCCTACGATAACATCCGCGCCAAAGATTATCCGCACATGCTCATTACCACCGGGCTGAACGATCCGCGTGTGGCGTATTGGGAACCAGTCAAGTTCGCGGCCAAACTCCGCGAAATGAAAACTGACGATAACCTGATCGTGCTGTACACCAACTATGATTCGGGTCACGCCGGAGCAAGCGGACGTTATGACTTCCTGAAAGAGGTGGCGCAGGATTATGCGTTTTTGATCGATAAGCTTAACGTGAGGTAAATCAGCTTAAGCGATGTCGTTCTGAGCAAAGCGAAGAACCTCTACGATTATCTCAGAGACCCTTCGCTCCGCTCAGGGAATCACTATTGGGCGCGTAAGGTAAATGAGGTAACAAAAAACTTCCGAGAAATTTCTCGGAAGTTTTTTGTTTGGATTGAAATCTGATTATGCAGGCTGAGCAGCTACTGCAGCCTTCGCGACCACATCTTCCAGCATCTTGGTGGTGAGTGACTTGGGTCTCTCAAGCGGCATGCCAAGCGCACGCGCCCAGACGAAGTTGGCGGTTACACCGAGGGCGCGGCCAACGCCGAACAAGACAGTATAGAAATCGAAATCGCGGATGCCGTAGTAATACTGCAAGGAACCAGAGATCGCATCCACATTCGGGGCGGGATTCTTGGCCTTGCCTTGTTCGCGAAGAACGGCGGGCACTACATCGAACACCATATCCGCAAGGCGGATGAGTTCATCTTCGGGGAAGCGCTTCTTGGCGAATTCCATTTGCGCGGTAAAGCGTGGATCAGGTACGCGCAAGACAGCGTGACCATAACCGGGGATGACATGTCCGCCATTGAGTGTATCCCATGCGAATTTGTACAAGTCTTCGCGGGAGGGAACGCCGTTGAATTTCTGGTGGACTTCCAACAACCAGCCAAGACACTCTTGATTTGCCAGACCATGCAAAGGTCCAGCAAGACCGTTAAGCGCGGCGGAGAAGGAAAGGTATGGGTCGGAGAGAGCGGACCCGACGAGGTGCATGGTATGGGCGGAGACATTTCCAGACTCATGGTCTGAGTGCAAAATGAAATACAGGCGGGCAAGTTCAGCATAGCCCTTCTTATCGGCAACGCCCATCATCTTGGAGAAGTTTGCGCCGTAATCCAACTTGGGATTGTATTTCGGCTTCTTGCTCTCGCCAAAATATTTCATGCGATAAATGTAGGCGGCAATAATGGGAAGTTTGGCGGTCAGGTCGAGGCTGTCTTCGAGGGCAGCTTCCCAATAAACATCCTTCTTCATGGTGTGATATCGATGCGCGAAGACCGAACCATTTTGCAAAGCAAGAACAGCCTGCGAGAAGAGAGTCATCGGATGAGTCTCTTTCGGCATCGTCTTGAGCATCTTATACACATAGTCTGGCACTACGGAGCGTTTGGCCCATTCGGCTTCCACTTCCTGCGCCTGTTCCTTGGTCGGCAGTTCACCAATCATGAGCAGGTAATAGAAACCACCCACCAAAGGCATCTTGCCGCCACGAGCCTTGGGCAGCTTCTTCAACACTTCGGGGATGGGCATGCCGCGGAAGAGAATACCGTGAGCAGGATCAACGAAAGATACATCGGTGAGCAGGGATTTGATATCGCGCATCCCGCCGACGATCTGACCGACTGTCACATGGTCAACAACAACTTCGGCATGTTCCTTCGAAAGAGACTTAATGCGTTCGCGCCATGCAGGCAATTGAGCTGAAATTTGTTCGTGAAGAATCATTATGAACTCCTATTTTTTCTAGTCGAAAGTCAAAGGTCGAAAGTCAGGTTTGTAACCTTTGACTTTCGACCTTTGACAGGTTTTATAACGTCACCAAACTCTTCAACGCCTCATGTGTCTCTTTGACCGACGCGGCGGATTTTTCAAAATTGGCTTTTTCGGCATCATCGAATTTATATTCAATGATACGCTCAATGCCCTTTGCGCCAAGCACCACAGGCACACCGAAGTACATATCGTTCAAACCATACTCGCCATCCATATAGGCCGCGCATGGGACGATCAACTTCTTATCCTTCAAGATCGCCTCGGCCATTTGCACGCAGGCCAAAGAGGGAGCGTAATAAGCGGAGCCTGTCTTCAAAAGATTCACGATCTCGCCGCCGCCCTTGCGTGTGCGGTTGACAATCGCTTCGAGTTTGTCGGCGGGGAGATATTCATTCAAAGGAATGCCAGCGACATTGGAATGACGGGTCAATGGAACCATTTCATCGCCGTGTCCACCAAGCACATAGCAGTCAATATTTTCAACGCTCACACCAGTTTCCATGGCAACGAAAGCGCGCATACGGGCTGAGTCCAAAATGCCGGCCTGACCGATGACACGTTCACGCGGCAGTTTTGTCACCTTCATTGTCAGATAGGCCATCGTATCCAGCGGATTGGTCAACACAATAAATATGGCGTTGGGCGAAAACTTCAAAGTTTCAGTAGCTGCTTTTCCAACAATTTCCGCATTGATCTTGAGCAAGTCATCGCGGCTCATGCCGGGCTTGCGCGCGACGCCTGCGGTGATAATGATGATGTCAGAATCTTTTGTGTCGGCATAATCATTGGTACCGATCACTTTGACATCCTTGCCAATGATGGGCATCGCTTCGGCCATGTCCAGGCTCTTGCCCTGCGGCATGCCTTCGACCACATCAACCAAAACGATATCCGCAAGTTCGCGCTCGGCGAGCCAATGGGCGGCAGTCGCTCCCGTATTGCCTGCGCCGATAATGGAAATTTTCTTCATTGTGCCTCCAAAATGTTTATATTTGAAATGCTTTTAGTAATTCTATCCGAAAGTATTAAAGACCAAAAGTACAAAATGTCACATGTTTTTTCACACAAATTGACCAAAACAATCAAAAAAAGGCCTCTATTCTGCCGATTTGGCAAGAGACCTTTTCATGGGAAATTCCATCAGATTGGATTCTGCCGCTTAACCAGAATCAACTACCCGTTAAGTTTGACTCGCTTTATTTCATCGCATCATTCTCAACTGTTGGCTGATTCTTCCAAAGGAGCAGCTTCGGCTTCGAGGAAGCGAGTCGCCTGAATGGCGGCCGCCGCGCCCATCCCAGCCGATGTGATCACCTGCCTGAAATGCGGATCAGCGATCTCGCCCGCCGCATACACACCTTCGACACTCGTCTCCATTTTTTCATTAACGATGACATAGCCAAGGTCGCTCATTTCAAGTTGACCCTTGAACATCTGCGTGTTCGGCACATGGCCGATAAAGACGAAAAAGCCATCCGTATCAAAAGTGGATTCAGCGCCAGTCTTCACATTTTTCAACTTCAAGGTTGTAACTTTATCCGAACCAATCACCTCGGTCACAACTGTGTCCAGAATGAAATTCATCTTTGGATGATCCTTGGCGCGTTTCTGTAAAACAGGGCTGGCCCTGAATTCGTCGCGGCGATGGATCACGGTCACAGACGAGGCGTAGCGTGTAATGAAGAGACCCTCTTCGAGCGCAGAGTCACCTCCGCCCACGATCACAACTTTCTTATCCTTGAAGAACCAGCCGTCACATGTGGCGCAATAAGAAACACCGCGGCCCGTTAACTCAACTTCGCCGGGGATGTTGAGATGAGTCGGATTCGCGCCTGTAGACAAAATCAACGTATCAGCGAGATATTCGCCGTTATCCGTTGTCACCTTAAACGGACGTTGTGACAGATCCACCTCGTGAGCCATGTCAAACTCAACTTTCGCGCCGAAGTTTTCAGCTTGCTTCTGGAATAACTCACCCAACTCCGGTCCGCCCACACCCGTTGGGAACCCTGGATAATTTTCAATGGTATGCGTCAGCGCAGCCTGGCCGCCCAACTGCATACCTGTCAACACCACAGGCTCAAGCTCCGCGCGCGCTGCGTATAACGCAGCCGACAACCCCGCAGGACCAGCTCCAAGTACCAGGACTTTTACATGTTTTTCATTATTATTTGTGGACATACTATTTTCCTATATAGGTGAACACCACCTGAATTTTCAACCATCATCAGGACGATGCTTTGTCCCAGATTATTACTGTCTCGCATTGTATCAGATGCCAGATGGCGCGAAAAGTTACAAGTTTATAACTCTGGAGTTGGACAGCTTGCTGTCCATTTTGCAATTTTCCTATATTCCTCTTACAAGGTCTCCACAATCTCTCACTCACCCTTCCACAATTCCTCCACATTGGATTGCTATTATAGGGGCGTAAGAACAAACCAAATCAATCAACCTACTGGAGGTAAAAATGTTTCGTAATGGTTTCGTGTTTCGGCTGATCGGAGTTGTACTGCTCCTTGGCCTCATCGTCGCAGGCAGCTTCATGGCTTTCAAAGCTGGGGAAGCCCGTGGAATCACACAAGCGCCCGCAGTTGCCACAGCAATTTCCAAAGCCGCTGAAAGCGGACAAGCCGCACCCGTCCCGCCGATGATGTACAGTCTTGGCTATGGCTACCCATATAGCTTTGGCTATCGCCACCACTTTGGCTTCTTCCCATTCGGCGCAATCTGTGGCTCCATCTTCTTTCTGTTCTTCTTCTTTGGTTTCATGAAGATGATCTTCTTCCGCAGAATGCGCCACGGCGGCCATCACATGCACGGCCCCTGGGGCAAAGGCTGGGAAGACGGCGCTCCATCCATGTTCAATGAATGGCACAAGCGAGCCCATAGTGAAGGCGGTGAAAAGCCCGCAGATGAAGGCGATAAAAAGGAATAGATAGTACCGTAACTTTTCGGTAATCATAATTTGTCGAACCCTGCGTGCAGGGTTCGACAGGTAATTGAGAAAATAACCCTGTCAGGAGAATAATCTTATGAAAGCCGCAGTTTACAGATCATATGGTCCGCCCGAAGTTTTGACGATTGAGGAAATTGAAAAGCCCGCCCCCAAGGATGATGAAATCTTAGTCAAAATCCGCGCTTCATCGGTAAACCCGGCGGAGTGGTACGGCATGACCGGCTTGTTCCTCGCCCGCCTGGGCAACGGACTTTTGAAACCTAAGGATACGCGTCTGGGCGTGGATTACGCTGGAGTGGTCGAAACTGTGGGCAAAGACATCACGCTGTTCAAACCCGGCGACGAAATCTATGGCGCGCGGAGCGGAGCCTTTGCCGAGTACGTGTGCGTCAAGAACCATATCTACCCCAAACCCGCCAACATTACCTTTGAACAGGCTGGGAGCGCCGCCGTCGCCGCCATGACCGCCCTGCAGGGACTGCGCGATCACGGCAAACTGCAAGCCGGGCAAAAGGTATTGATCAATGGTGCCTCCGGCGGCGTAGGCACGTACGCGGTGCAGATCGCCAAAGCACTCGGCGCGGAAGTGACTGCAGTTTGCAGCACGCGCAACGTAGACATGATCCGTTCTCTCAGCGCGGACCATGTCATTGACTACACCAAGGAGGATTTCACCAATACCGGCAAACGCTACGATATCCTGCTCGACATCGCCGGAAGCCGACCATGGCGCGAGTGCAAGCGCGTGCTGAACCCAAATGCTCATTACGTCATCGTTGGTGCACCGAAGGGCAATCGCGTGATCGGTCCTCTGGGTTTTATCATCAAAACCCGGCTGGCTTCCCTCGGTGCAAGTCAGAAGGTGATCTTCTTCGTGGCAAGTTTCAAACGTGAAGACTTCCTGCTCCTGAACGACATGTTCGAGCGCGGACAGGTCAAACCGGTCGTGGAAAAAGCCTACCCACTCGAGAAAATCTCCGAAGCCATGCGCCACCTTGGCACTGGTCATGCCAAAGGCAAGATCGCCGTCACGATGCGATAATCAAAAAGAAGAATCTCTTTCAATTTTCTCTGCTTATTCGCTACACTCTATTCATCTTTTCCCTTATACTCCGCCCATGCCTGAACTCATCCTCGTAGTAGATGACGAACCCAAGGTCGCCCGCCTCGCGCGCGATTATCTTGAAAAGAACGGCTACCGCGTTCTCACCGCAGGTGACGGTCAATCCGCGCTGACAACTGCCCGCCGCGAAAGACCGGACCTGATCGTCCTTGACCTTATGCTCCCCAACATTGACGGCCGCGAAGTCTGCAAGATCCTGCGCCGCGAAAGTGACGTACCCATCATCATGCTGACCGCCCTCGCCGAAGAAGTGGATCAGATCACAGGCCTCGAGATCGGCGCGGACGATTACATCACCAAACCCTTCTCGCCGCGCGCGCTTGTTGCCCGTGTGCGCGCACTCCTTCGCAGAACACGCGGAGATATCAAAACCCCATCCATCATTCGCATTGGCAATCTTGAAATCGACTCGGAAAGATATACAGTCACATTCAACGGCAACCCAATCAAACTCACGCCGAACGAATTCAAATTGCTTTTCATTCTCGCAGGTCGTCCAGGTCAAACACTCACCCGCGAGCAGTTACTTGAAGATTTACACGGAGCCGCATCCAGCATTGACCGCAGCGTGGACTCGCACATCAAGAATCTTCGTAAAAAACTTGAAGCCGAATCGGGCGAGTCCATGATCGAGACGGTGTATGGAATTGGATATCGCTTCCTTGAACATTAACCCAACCTTCGGCCCATCATCATGACTCACGATCACGAAAACCCTCACGGTTCACCGCACCGCTTCCAACGTCGTTGGCGCGGTGGTCGTCGATTCTTTCCGTTTGCGATTTTCTTCTTCAGCGTCCTCTCGCTTTTTATTGGGGGCACCGCCGCCATTCTCTACCTGATCTTTTCAGAATATTCGGGGGTCAGAAATATTTGGCTGCTCGTGTGCGGCGCCCCGTTCGCAATCATTCTCTTTGCAATCATAACCATCTTCACCTTATACGCCCGCCTCGGCAGGCCGCTGGGACAAATCTTCAGCGCCATCGACTCTGTGGCCGAGGGCAATCTCTCTGTGCGCGTCCCTGAAGATAATTCACCACAATTTCAAGAGTTGATCAAACGATTCAACAAAATGGTCAGCGAACTGGAGCGCGCGGACCAGCAGCGCCGCAACCTGACCACCGACATCGCGCACGAACTTCGCACGCCGCTGCACATCATTCAAGGCAATCTCGAAGGAATCATTGACGGCGTGTATCAGCCAACATCCGAACATATCAACAACACGTTGGATGAAACCAAACTGTTGGCGCGACTCGTAAACGACTTGCAGACTCTGTCTCTGGCGGAGGCAGGACAACTTCCGCTTCACCCCACCCGCTTCCTGCTTGCCGACCTGTTGGCTGATCTCACTTCGAGTTTTTCCGCTCAAGCCGCATCCCTTGGCATTTCCCTGCAAACAAACATTTACGACCCATCCAAAGAATTCAGCGCGGACTACGACAGGTTGAATCAAGTGCTGTCCAATTTAATTTCGAATGCGCTTCGACACACACCTGAGGGTGGGAAAATTTCTATTGAAACAGAAGCAATAATCAGCGGAGTCAGAATCGTTGTCAGGGATACAGGCGAAGGCATCCCCGCGGAGCAAATCCCATTTATCTTCGATAGATTCTGGCGCGGCGACAAATCCCGCACAGGCCGCACCAACAGCGGACTTGGCCTCGCCATCGCAAAGCAGCTTATCCATGCGCATCACGGGACAATTGAAGTGCAAAGTGAAATTGGCACAGGTACAATATTTACGATTGAATTGCCAGAATAAAGCCTGTTAGAATTGCCGCCAATGGAAATCTCTGAAAAACTGCAGGGCATCCTTGCAACGCTGCCTGCCAAGCCAGGCTGTTATATCTACCACAACGCCGAGGGGGCAATTATCTATGTCGGCAAAGCAATCAGCCTGAAAAATCGCGTGCGGTCGTATTTCCATGCGGACTCGAGCCACGATGCCAAGACACGCCGTCTGGTGCGTGAGATCGTGGACATCGAATGGATCGTGGTCGGCTCGGAGCTTGAGGCGCTCATCCTTGAGATGAACCTCATTAAGAAACACCGCCCCAAATACAACATCCGCCTCAAAGATGACAAGCGTTACCCGTATATCAAAGTCCACTTGAATGAGCCATTTCCGCACGTTACCGTCACGCGCCAAATGGAAGAGGACGGCTCGCGTTATTTTGGTCCATACACTTCCGCATGGGCGGTTTATCAAACATTGGATGTGCTGCGCAAGATTTTCCCATACCTGACTTGTGACCGTGAGATCACGGGGCTTGATAAACGCGCGTGTCTTTACTTTGACATCAAGCTGTGCATTGCCCCTTGTATCGGAGCGGTCGACCAGGCAGGATACCGCCAAATGATCACCGACCTGATGGATTTCCTAAGCGGACATAGCGAAGGGGTGCTGATGCATTTGCAGGATCAAATGCAAAAAGCAGCGGATGAAATGCGTTTTGAGAAAGCCGCCGCATTGCGCGATCAATTGAAAGCCTTACAATTCATCATCGAAAGACAGAAAATTGTCTTCGCAGCAGATTACAAAGACTCAGATGTGCTGGCAATGGCGCGATCAGACGGAGAAGCCTGCGTACAAATATTTTTTATTCGCGGCGGAAAATTGATCGGACGCGAATACTTCATTCTTGAAGGCACGGAAGATACTGATAATCAGGAAGTAATGACAGAGTTCGTCAAGCAGTTCTACACTGAAGCCGCAAATATTCCAGAGCAGGTCATGATTCCAGAAGAAATAGAGATAGAAGAATCAAAGATTATTGCACAATGGCTCAGGTCGAAACGCGGCGGAAAGAAAGTGGAAATATTTGTACCAAAGGATGGTCAGCCGCACGATCTGGTGAACATGGCCGCCGAGAACGCAACGGAAACTTTGCAGGCATTGCGCGCTCAATGGCAGGCGGATGCCCATAAGCAGGAACAGGCGCTGGGTGAGTTACAATCCGCGCTGAAATTATCCACGCCGCCGAATCGAATCGAATGTTATGATGTCAGTCACACACAGGGCGTGGCAACTGTCGGCGCGATGATCGTGTTCGAGCAGGGAACGCCCGCCAAAAATCTATACCGCAAATTCAACATTGACAGCACCAGCATCGGCGCACCCGATGATTTTGCGTCGATGGAGGAAATGCTGACGCGCAGATTCAAAAGGTGGCGGTCTGCCGAGGAAACAGAATCAAGCCCGGGCGCAAAAAAAGACGCGTCGTTTTCCTTCCTCCCAGATCTAATTATTATTGACGGCGGTAAAGGTCAACTGGGCCGCGTAGTCAAAGTCCTCGAGGAGTTTGGCTTGTTCGACAGAGTGCCCGTGGTCGGCCTTGCAAAACAGGAGGAGGAAATCTTCTTCCCGCACAACAGCCAGCCGTTGATCCTGCCGCGCCATTCGCAGGGATTGTATCTGGTGCAGAGGATTCGCGATGAGGCGCATCGCTACGGGATCACAGCGCATCGCGCCCGCCGCTCGAAGCAGGGTCTGGCGTCGCAGCTTGATTCAATCCCGAACATTGGGCCTTCGCGCAGAAAAGCCCTCTTGAAACATTTCGGTTCTATGGATAAGATTAGAGAAGCAAGCGTGGATGATCTGGCCGCAGTAAAAGGAATGAGCATGAGCGCAGCTGAAAGCATTAAGGCACATTTGGAATGAAACAAGTCTGGATCGTTGACGACGACGAAGAAATGGGGCGGGCGATCAGTTTAATGCTCCAATTGCTCGAATGCCATACGAAGCATTTCTTCAACGCGCGTCTTGCCGCTCAGTCTTTGCTTGCGGGCGGAAGACCTGATATGATGATCCTGGATATCAATATGCCAGAGGTCAGCGGGCTGGACATGCTGGAGTTCCTGCGCCGCCGCAAGGAATGGAGAAATCTGCCGGTTATCATGCTTTCCTCCGAAGCAGCGGATGTAACTGTGGACCAGGCCATGCAGCTTGGCGCGGATGGATATGTAATGAAACCAGTCACGATCGACGAGTTGGAAAAGGTGATGTCTCAAGCCTTTTATAATCATTTAACCAGGTGAATAAAACAATGACTACAAAAAATATAAGAACCAAGAAACAAACAAAAACAACAGATGTGGCGAAAAAACGCCAGAACAGATCAGCGCAAATATTTTTTGCAATCTTCGCGATCATCCTGATCCTTTCGATGGTGTTCTCGGCTTTTTCGAAATTCTAGGCGAAATCCAAATGATATAATATCGTCCGCGCGGCAGATGATTGCCGCGCTTTATTTCGTAAACCGTTGAAAATGGACAGGATATGCTCGACAAACTACAAGCAATTGAAGAACGTTTTGAACAATTAGGCAGTGAACTGCTCGAAGTAGGCAGTGACTATCAACGCGCCGCAGAGATCAATAAGGAACGCGTGGATTTGGAACCACTCATCGCGAAGGCGCGTGAATACCGTCAGGCAGTGAAAAGCTACGAGGAAGCCAAAGCGATCATCATCAGTGAAAATGATGCGGAATTGATCGGCATGGCGAAAGCCGATGTGGATGATCTCGGTCCAAAGATGGAAGAACTCGAGAAAGTAATTCGAGGAATGCTCGTGCCCAAAGATCCGCGCGATGACAGGAACGTCATCTTTGAAATTCGCGCGGGCGCGGGCGGTGACGAGGCCGCCATCTTTGCGGCGGACTTGTTCCGCATGTACACCCGCTATGCGGAAGGCAAACGCTGGAAGATCGAAGCCATGTCTGAGAGCGCCATCGGTGTCGGCGGTTACAAGGAAGTCATCTTTGAGATCAAAGGCAAAGGCGCATACTCAAGGTTGAAATACGAATCGGGCGTGCATCGCGTACAGCGCGTGCCAACCACCGAATCACAGGGACGCATTCACACATCCACAGCCACCGTGACTGTGCTTGCCGAAGTGGACGATGTGGAAGTGGACATCCCCGAAAGCGATCTTGTGATCGAAGTCTATCGCTCCTCCGGTGCGGGCGGACAGAACGTGCAGAAAAACTCAACGGCCGTGCGCCTGTATCATAAACCAACAGGCATGATCATTACCTGTCAGGATGAACGCTCGCAATTGCAAAATAAATTACGCGCCATCAGCATTTTGCGCGCGCGTTTATATGAAATGGAAGAGCAGAAACGCCGCGCTGAACTCGAAGCGGATCGCCGCTCACAAGTTGGCTCGGGTGATCGTTCGGAAAAAATCCGCACCTACAATTATCCGCAAAACCGCGTCACAGACCACCGCATTGGATTATCCAGCTACAACCTGCCTACTGTGATGGACGGCTCGATAGATCAATTCATTGACGAACTCTCCACCCGCGACGAATCAGAACGTCTGGCCGCAACGGGCGTGGACGATGACGAATAAAAATAATTGAAGAACATTAACCACAAAGGGCACGAAGAGCACGAAGGGAAAAATAAAGACTTTAACCTTTGTGAACTTTGTGCCCTTCGTGTTTAACAAATTTACACAGTATCGCATAATTAGGTAAACACATAATTCGATTTTCCCTCGCAATTTTCGACAAAAAGTTTACTTAATTATGAGACAAGCGATAGGAGAACAACATGAACGATAATCCCGCATTCGGCGCTGGACTGCAACCTTTTATGGGTATTCCATCTTTTATGCGTCTGCCCGTTTCACGCGAACTCAAAGATGTGGACGTTGCCGTTATGGGTGTTCCATTTGACAGCGGCACATCCTACCGCACAGGCACACGCTTTGGGCCGCGCAAGATCCGCGAGACATCGCTCATGATCTGGGGACATAACTCCACGCTCAATGTTACGCCGCTGAAAAAACTTAACGTGGTCGATTATGGTGATGTTTCCGTCATTCCCACTTCCATTGAACATACCATGACCGCCATTACCAAAATGGCTGGTGAGGTCATAGATACAGGCACAAAGCTCATCACCCTCGGCGGTGACCATTCCATTGCGCTTCCGCTTTTGCGCGCCCATGCAAAAAAACATGGCCCCGTATCCCTTGTCCACATTGACGCGCATATCGACACATGGGAAGCCGAATTTGAAGGCTCGCCATACAGTCACGGCACACCTTTCCGTTACGCATTACAGGAAGGATTGATCCGCAAAGATGAGTATATGCAAATTGGTATTCGCGGCCCTCTGAGCGGCGCGAACGATTACGCCAATGCAAAGGAACTCGGTGCGCGCACCGTCACCATCCATGAAGTAATGGAAAAAGGCGTAAAGGAAATTCTCAAAGAAGTCCACGAGCGCATGAAAGGTCCCGTCTATGTGACTGTTGACATCGATGCGGCAGACCCCGCCTACGCCCCGGGCACAGGCACACCCGAAGTCGGCGGCCTGACCAGTTATCAAATGCTTCAACTCGTTCGCGGGCTTCACGGTCTCGACCTGATCGGCTTCGATCTCGTCGAAGTCTCGCCGCCCTACGATCACGCAGACATCACCGCCATCCTCGCCTCCAACATCGCCTTTGAATATCTCTCCCTGCTTGCCATCAAAGAAAAAAAATGAACGCAGGCGAACTGCTCAGGCAATTCAATTCCCAACTGAAAAATGAGTCGACTGAACTCGATGCGCAACTGATTCTCGCGCACGCGCTCGGACATCCGCGCACATGGCTGCTCGCCCATTTGGACACGCCTCTTGCCCAGCCGCAAATTGATTCAGCGACAGAAGCATTTTGCAAACTTCAAGACGGGACTCCCCTGCCCTACATCCTCGGCCACTGGGAATTCTTCGGCCTCGATTTCAACATCACCGATGATGTCCTCATCCCACGCCCCGAAACAGAACTCCTCGTTGAAAAAGCAATCGCATGGCTGAAAGCATCTCCAGAGCGCCGCACTGTGGCAGATGTTGGCACAGGCTCGGGCGCCATTGCCACATCCATCGCCATGCATGTACCAGATGCGCGCATCCTTGCCACGGATATTTCTCTTGCTGCGCTCAAGATGGCACAGCACAACGCCCGTAAATTTCACGTTCATCACCGCCTTGATTTCTTACAATGCGACCTTCTGCCGCAGCCCGTTAAATTCCTATCCACCGACAGCCACTTCGACCTGATCTGCGCGAACCTGCCTTATATTCCAACCGAGACATTACATCAACTCCCCATCTATGGGAAAGAACCCACCCTCGCCCTCGATGGTGGCAAAGACGGCCTCGATGTTTATCGCCGCCTCTTCAAACTTGCGCCCGATTGGCTCGCTCCGCGCGGCATGATGTTACTTGAGATCGAATCAACGCTCGGCTTGAAAGCCCTCAGTCTCGCCTTCGATTCTTTCTCCGACGTCACCATTCATATGCATCAAGACCTGACCGGCCGTGACCGTCTGCTCGAAATCATGTTCATATGAAAACTGAAATTCTTCCTGCAAGTGAAATTAAAACCGCGTTGAAAATTTTACAAAGCGGCGGCATTCTTGCTTTCCCCACCGATACCGTCTATGGACTCGGCGCGCTCGCATTCAACAATCACGCCATCGAAAGTATTTACAAGGCAAAGAATCGTCCCATCGAAAAAGCCATTCCCATTTTGATCGGGGACTTGAGCGACCTCGAAAAAGTCGCAGACGACATCCCAAACATGGCTCTCCGTTTTGCATCCCGCTTCTGGCCCGGACCTCTGACCTGTATCGTCCCCAAAAAGCAGACTCTCCCCTTGGCAGTCTCTGCCACCGCCACTGTCGCAGTCCGTATCCCAGACCACGTGAATGCGCGCGCGCTGTTACGCGCCGCTGGCCCAATGGCAGTCACCTCCGCCAATATTTCAGGCGGACAAAACCCATCCACAGCGCAGGAAGTATACGATCAACTCAAAGGACGTATCCCATTGATCTTGGATGGTGGAGTGACAAAAGGCGGAATCCCCTCCACACTGGTAGATTGCACAGGTGAATTGCCAGTGATATTAAGGGAAGGCCCAATTTCACTGGATGAATTAATGGAGGTTTTATAAATAAAACTCTCATCCACAATTTATGTTTTATTCAGGTAGCTATTAAGTCGCCGCATATAATAAGCATTACATTCTCCTAAACAAAACCGCCAATGACTTGGGCAAGTCAAAGGCGGTTTTGTTTTTAAGAGGGAAGTAAACTATGACAGCGGCCAGGTGGGCAAAACATCCATATCCATTTGCGAGACATGTCCAAGCGCATAACGATAATATCCCGCTGATGCGATCATGGCGGCGTTGTCTGTACACAATGCCAGCGGGGGAATATGAACAGGAAATTCTGTTTGAGCTTTGAATATCTGACGCAGAGGACGATTGGCAGAAACTCCGCCCGCGATCAATATTTCCTTTGCGCCAAACTCACGAGCGGCATTCATTGTCTTCTTGAAGAGCACATCAATCACAGCCTTTTGAAATGACGCGGCCAAGTCTGCTATAGGCAGCGAGCCACTCTTCTTCTGCAATTCGCGCACTTCATACAACACGGAAGTCTTCAATCCGCTGAACGAAAAATCCCATGATCCTTCCAGCCACGCGCGCGGAAATTTAAATCGATTCGGGTCACCCTCTTCAGCCATTTTTTGGATGGCAGGGCCGCCGGGATAGCCAAGCTCCAACAGCCTGGCAACTTTGTCGAAGGCCTCACCAGCCGCATCGTCGAGGGTTGAACCGAGCCTTTGATACGTCAAATGATCGGTTATGAGATTCAGTTCGGAATGTCCGCCTGAAACGAGTAAAACCATCAAGGGAAATTGCGGCTCGGGCGGGACGATATCATCCGAGTTGTAAACCCAAGCCGAGTAAAGATGTCCCTCCAAATGATTGACACCCACCAGCGGCAAACCAGAACCGAGCGCAAGGCCCTTAGCCATGTTCATGCCCACAACCAGCGAGCCCGCGAGACCAGGCCCCTGCGTGACGGCAAGCGCATCAATATCCTTGAGCGTCATATGCGCCTGCGCGAGTGCCTGCTCCACCACAGGAGTGATGCTCAAAACATGCTGGCGTGAAGCCACTTCAGGAAACACGCCACCATATCGCGCGTGGATTTCCATTTGCGAGGCAACAACAGATGAAAGCAGCGCGCGGCCATTTTCAATAATGGCGCAGGCAGTTTCATCGCAGGAGGTTTCAACAGCAAGGATGCGGGCGGGTTTTAGGTTAGTCATAAGTTTTAGTTTCCAATAATCAAACGGAGTGCGGACTTCAGTCCGTGCTTTTTGAAAAGCGGACTCAAGTCCGCACTCCAAATTTACTTCTTCCAGTTCTTCATCGGTAAAACAAAATCATAAGGATAATCGGCGAGAGTTTCCATCTTTCCATCGGGGCGGACCCAGAGCGTATCTTCGATGCGGAAGCCCATGCCTTTCTCAGGATAATATAACCCAGGTTCGGAAGTTATGACAACTCCAGGCGCAAGCCGATGATCGTCGCCATTCAGCAGACTGCTGAATGGACGTTCATGGATATTGAGTCCCACGCCGTGACCCAAACTATGGACATAACCTTCGACTGGCGCTTTGGTATGCAGCGGAGTCTGATGTCCCTTTGACTCGAAGTATTCGCAAGCCATTTGATGATAATTCTTAAAGGGCGCGTTCAGGTCAAAGTTGTCATTCAACTTTTCGAATATTTCCTTGACCTGGTCAAAGAGTTCCTGCGCTTCGGGAGTGGCATATCCCAAACTCCAGGTGCGTGTGAAATCATAGTAATAGCCGCCGCCCGCTTCGGCGGGGTAAATATCGAAGACGATGGTTTGACCAAGTTTCATCAGGTCGGTTGGGTTACCTGCGGAATGAGGCACGCCGGCGTCACGTCCAATTGAAAAGATAAAACCCGAAGGCAATTCCGCGCCATGTTCCGAAACCCACAAACGAATCTTCGAGTGGACATCCCCAACTGTCAACAGGGAACCATCTTCATTCAACAAAACTTCGTCTGCGTTTACATTGCATGAGGTTAAAAATTCCGCGACCTTGCTGACTACAGTAGTAGTCACCTTCCCCATCTTGCGGATACGCGCCACTTCGGATTCATCTTTTGTTTCCATCACACGCATGAAGATCGAATCCTCGCGCGCTTCGCCCACAAATTCAATGGCTGGCATCAACTTCTGCAAGTGTGAAAGCATTCCAAATGTTGCGCTAAGATCATACGTCCCATATACACCGACACGTCCCGAGGTAACACCTGCATCATTGAGCATCATTTCACAACGCAATGCGCCCGCCAGCAAACCATCTTTGTTGGCTTTTTTGCTGATGGCTTCATAATCGTATGTGCTGTAGGGAATCAATTTCAGTCCGCTTTTGGCGGCTTCATCACGTTCCATATCACCGAAAAAGAAGATAGCTTCTTCGCCGCGTTTTTTGATCACGGTCGCATGGCTGACATGTCCGCCGCCCGTCAAATAGTACATTGGTGGATTATGTTCGGCATTCCCAAACACAATGATCGCATCCAGATTTCTGGCTTTCATGATTGCATCAATATCTGATTTCATTGAATCTCCATTAGTATGTCGTTGCGAGGAGCGCTCTTGCGACGAAGCAATCTCCTCTTTATTAGGAGGCTGCTTCGCAAAAGCGCTCGCAGCGACATTTGATATTTTATTTTCTACTTTAATGCATTCTTCAAACCAACCAGTAACGCGCCTTCCTGTTCGGGTAAAACGGTGCGCGGGTCGAGCAGTACTTTATCATTTTCTGTGCGCGCAATAATGGGTGGATGTTGTTTGCGTAATTTTTTCAAAAACTTGTCTGGCGATTTAACTTCCAGCGATAATAAATATGTTTTGAACGACTCGCCTGGGAGACTTCCACCCCCCACAGTGGATTCGCCCTCCACAACATTTCCCTGACCTAATTCATTTTTCCACGCTTCCGCCCGCCCTTTGACCTGCTTCAGCGTCAGTGACATCATCTTCCAGATCGGGATTTCCCGCTCCGCGTCATCCTTGAGGTAATGCAAAAGTGTGGCGCTGATTCCCGCCAGGCAGACTTTATCCGCGCGGACAGCACGTGCCAGCGGATGTTTCTTGATCTTATCAATCAACACTTTCTTCCCGACGATGATTCCCGCCTGCGGACCTCCAAGCAATTTATCTCCCGAAAAGCAGACTACATCCACCCCAGCGGAAAGCGACTCTTGAACAGTTGGCTCGTGGGCAAGGCCGTATTTTGCAGTATCAAGCAATGCACCTGAGCCGAGGTCATCAACAACAAAGATGCCAGCTTGATGTGCAGTTTCGACGATATCTTTTAGTTCGGGTTCTTCGGTAAAGCCGATAATTTTAAAATTCGATGGGTGAACGCGCATAATAAGCGCTGTCGGATTTTCCATAGCGGATTGGTAATCGGATAAACGGACTTTGTTGGTGGTGCCCACTTCCACCAGTTTTGCGCCCGATTGTTTCATTACATCCGGTACGCGGAAGCCGCCGCCGATTTCGACTAATTGTGAACGTGAAATAATGACGCGTTTTCTATTTGCCAGCGCGGATAATACGAGCAAAACAGCGGAGGCATTATTGTTTACCACCAGCGCGGATTCTGCGCCGGTCAATTTTTGCAAAACGGATTCAGCGTGGATCAGGCGTGAACCGCGTGTACCTTTTTCAAGATCGTATTCAAGGTTGGAATATCCGCGTGAGACCACATCCATTGCGTGGATGGTCGCAGCGCTTAGTGGAGCACGGCCAAGATTGGTGTGCAGGATGACTCCCGTGGCGTTGATGACTGGGACGAGAGTCGGCTTCGTCCATGCGGCTAGGGCCGATTCTGTTTGGGCGAGGATCAAGTCAATTGAGGGCAGAGCAGGCTCGGGATTAAGTTTGAAGCGTGCGCGGGCTTCGTCCAATGTGGAGCGGATGGCGGTCAATGTCAAAGGTCTGCCGAATCGCGCGATCAATTCTGCGGCAGTTTGTGTTTGCAATAATTGTTCGACCGAGGGAAGGTCACGAAGTTTTGTCATTGGGAATCGTTGGCTGTTTCCAATTGGATCTTTCACGCAATCGAATAAAGTATTCGGTGGCGATCAAACCGATGGCGAGGCCGAGGACAATATACAAGGTCACGAGCCGCCCCAATTGCAGCCATGCGAGCGTGGCGAAATATACGCCCACCCATACCGCCTGCCGCACGATGACATTTGATTCTGCTGGAGGGTCACTTGGAAAACGCTGGTTCAAAAAATATACAATTGGCAGCGCAGTGCCAGTGAGCGCCATGATGCCGAGAACAAAAAATCCCCAGCGTGACCAGACGAAGGGAAGCGAAAAATAAAACAGCGCTGCAAGTCCCCCCCAACCAAGAATGATAAGGGTTAGTGTGGATGGCAGGTAATTTCGAAATGTGATTTTTTGCGTGTCCATTGAGCGAATTATACTCGCAGAACAATTTTGGCATTATGAGGAATGCATTATATTTTTATTCCGCCCGGGTAAATGTGTAAATTATTGAACCGCGGAGACACTGGGAAAACAAGAAAATAATTTCGTAGCCCCAGCGCCTCCGCGGAAAGGGCCGCAATACATCAAGATGTATTTGGCCACCAGAATTCTAGAGACTGTTTCTTAAAGGCTTTTTACCACTGAGATCACAGAGAGCACGGAGAAAAAACTTATAAAAACCTCTGTGCGCGATGCGTCCATGCTCTCCATGGTTAATGCTTTTTTCTTGCGTAAAATTTGAACTTAAGAAACACTCGCTAAGGTAACGGATTCCAGAGAATTGAAAACGCAATCGCGAGCGAGACAAACAGCGCGCCAATCGCGGCAAAGATCACGCTGATCTCGGTCGTTTCGGTGATGGTCATCAACTGTGTCGGAAGATTTTTAAAGACTTCCTCCAATTCGTTTGCGCTGGCGGCCAGATGATAAGAACCACCTGTCAGGTCAGCCACTTGTTTGAGAGTTTCTTCATCGATCTCCCTGCGGAATCCGCCGCCTCCACCGCCCCCGCCAAATGACCCGCCAAATTGACTACTGCCTTGGGTTGGGAATCCGCAATTCGGGATGGTGTTGTTGTGATCTGTACCGAATCCAATCGTATAGACTCTGACTCCACGATCTGCAGAGAGTTGGCCAGCAAGCAAAGGAGGTATGCCCGTGGTATTAACTCCATCCGTTAGAAGAACGACAATGGCTGGAACATATTCTCCCTCGGGCAAGGGTGTCACTTCAAGTTCTGAATAGGGGCTGACAACACTGTCATCTATTTCAGCAATTGCATCCAGTGAAACGACAAGGCCTTCGCCTATGGCTGTCCTGCGCGCAACGGATAAATTCTTGATGGCGGTTTCCAGCAGCGCATGATCGGTTGTGGGAGGCTGGATGACTGCGGCAAAACCAGCGAACGCAACAATTCCGATCTGGGCATTGGCATCCTGTGATTCGACAAAAGTCAACGCGGCGGATTTTGCCGCTTCAAGTCGGCTGGGCAAAATATCAGTGGAGCACATACTTCTCGAAACATCTATCGCCAGAATTATCGTTGAGTTTGAAGCGGGGACTTTTATCGTTGATGTGGGTCTGGTCAATGCCAGGGTCAGGCTGGACAATGCGAGCAGGAACAAGGCAAATGGAAGATGTCGCCGCCATTGAGATTGTTTCGGAAGTGCGTCACGTATCAGTGACAAACTTGAATAACGCACAGCATAAGGCTTGCGTCGGCGCAATATCAAAATGTAGATAAGGATCAATACCGGGATCAGAATCCACAGGTAAAGAAATCCGGGCCAGAGCATTTCCATAACAACCTCCTATACCGTGCAGTAATAATGTCGCTGCGAGGCGCTCTTGTATTTTGCCGAAGCAGTCTCCTGCTCATAAGGAGGTTGCTTCGTCAGAAAGAACAAATGCCCTCCTCGCAACGACATATCTTCACGGCACATGGCTAAACCAAAGAAGCGATAACATACCGCCGATCAGCAGGATCAAAATGCTAAGACCTGCAAACACAGCAGTAACTTCCGTTTCGTCCTGTTCGATCACAAGATGCGGCTCAATGCTTTCATAGATCGTGCGCAAGTCTTCCTCAGTCTGAGCATTGAAGTATTGACCCTCGGTGATAGCAGCAATTTGCTGCAAGGTGGCTTCATCCACTTTTGTGTGGACGGTGAATCCATTGACTTCCAGAGTTACACCTTCGACACTTCCAACAGCAATCGTGTGGATGCGCACACCGCGGTCAGCGGCTAATTGCGCCGCGGCCAGCGGATCGGGATTCACATTGTTTTCGCCATCGGTCAGCAAAACGATGACTGCGGAATTCTCCGCAATTGGTTCTGGTTCAGGAGTCGGAACATCAGATTGCTGATCCGCACTGAGAATGGGATCCTGCCCGGTCAAAGTCGCGATCGTATTCAATGAGACGATAATGCCGCTCGCCAAAGAAGTCCCGCGTTGAGGTTTCAAACGATCAATCGAAGCAAGAATCGCCGCCTGATCATTTGACGGCAACTCAACAGAAAATCCGCTTTCACTGAAGGCAACGACACCAACTTGAACAGTGGACGGCTGACGCGACACAAAATCCTTGGCGACGATTTTCGCGGCTTCCAACCTTGTCGGCTCAAAATCCTCGGCAGACATGCTGCCCGATACATCGAACGCGAGGATAACAATACCCTCCACTTTGGGAAGCCCCAATACCATTTGCGGGCGGGCCAAAGCGATGAATAAAATCGTCAGCCCGAGCAAGAATAATATTGCTGGAATGTGGCGGCGTAAACCAACTCCGCGCCCTGAGGCTTGCTGCACCAAACCAAGGCTGCCGTAACGCACAGCGTATTGACTGCGCCGTTTTTGCATGCGCAGATACAACAATACCAAAAGCGGAATTGTTACCAAAGACCAAAGTAATGCGGGCCAGATGAATGACATAATTACTTCCGGTGTTGGCGGCGGATCGTCGCAAAGCGCACGATCGCACGGATCAAATCTTCTTCAGTCGAGAGCGGCAGCGCATCCACACCTGCGCGTTTGAAAGTCTCGGTCAATGTCTTTTCACGCTGGGTGGCGGCCTCTTGAAAACGCTGGCGGAACTTTTTATCATGCGTATCCACATACAACTGCTCGCCCGTTTCCGCATCTTCCATAACGATGGTGCCGATATCAGGGATTTCCATTTCGCGCGGATCCCACAATCGGATCACGATCACTTCGTGGCGCTGGCTCAACAAATTGAGAGACTTCTCCCAACCCGGCGCGCTGATGAAATCTGAGATCACAAAAACAAGCGAACGCTTTTTGATGGCGTTCAATCCGCTATTGAATAACGGAGCGAGATCGGTGATCGATCCTTGCTTTTGACGCGGCTGTTTCAACAGATCATTGATGATGCGCAGGACTTGATTCCGCCCGCCTCTGGCCGGGACCGTGTGCTGGACTCGGCTCCCATACATCATCGCCCCGACTCGATTCCCGTGACGAGTTAATATCCTTGCAAGAGTGGCAACAAAATCGATCAGCACATTTCGCTTCTGATTATCGAGTTTGCCAAAATCCACGGAGGGACTCAGGTCAAGCAGGAACCACGCAATGACTTCGCGGTCCTCCACATACTTGCGGACGTAGGGCGTGTTCATGCGCGCGCTGACATTCCAATCGATATAACGAATATCGTCTTCGGGTTGATATTCGCGCAGATCGGCAAAGTCCACACCGGAGCCGTAGAACAGACTGCGATAGTCACCCTGCAGATAACCGTCCAATCTGCGGATGACCTGCCAGTCCAGCCGATGCAGAATGCGTTCAGGCGTTGGCGCGGATGTTGAAATGTTCATTCAATGGCACCACAGGGACTGGAATACGATCAAGGATTTTGGTCAGCAAATCATCGCTGGTTATATTATCGGAGAGGGCTTCATAAGTCAGCACCAGCCTGTGACGGATCACATCCAGCGCCATATCGAGCACATCTTGCGGAAGCGCATAATTTCGCCCTCGGACAAATGCCAGCGCCCGCGCTGTGAGGATCAAATTGATCGAAGCACGCGGACTTGCGCCAAACATAATGTAATGCTCCAAGTCACCCGCGCCAACTTCCTTGGGTTTACGTGTGGCAGTGACGATCTTCACGGCGTATTCCATGAGTACCGGGTCCACGTAAACCTGGTCAACTGTTTTCTGGAGTCCAATCAATTGATCGGTGGTGATAATCTTTTGCGCTTCAGATAAAGCGCTCGTCATGCGCTCAACGATGACAAACTCCTCTGTCGGGCTTGGGTAACCAACCAACACCTTAAGCATGAAGCGGTCAACTTGTGCTTCGGGCAGTGCATACGTCCCTTCAGTTTCAATCGGATTCTGTGTCGCGAGCACAAGGAAGGGACTTGGAACTTTATGAGTCTCGCGGCCAATGGTCACCTGTTTTTCCTGCATCACTTCGAGCAATGCGCTTTGGACTTTGGCGGGTGCGCGGTTGATCTCATCGGCCAACAATAAATTGGTGAACACGGGGCCAAGGGAAGTATTGAACTCGCCAGTCTTTTGGTTATAGATGCGAGTCCCTATCAGGTCGGCAGGGACAAGATCGGGCGTAAATTGGATGCGCTTGAATTCGCCGCCAATCGCATCCGCCAGAGTCTTGATCGCCATTGTCTTCGCGAGTCCCGGCACACCTTCCACAAGGATATGTCCGCGTGCCAGCAAGGCAACGATCAAGCGTTCCAATAAATGATCCTGCCCAACGATGACCTTCTTCACTTCATACAACAAACGTTCCATCGGCAGCTTGCTATTTAAGTTTGAGTCCATTTGTCATCTCCTTTGCAAAGTAACACGCCCTCACCCTAGCCCTCTCCCAAAGGGAGAGGGGACTCCCTTCCCCTTCGGGGGAAGGGTTGGGGATGAGGGATTAATATGGCGGCGAGCCCATTGCGCCAACTGCGGTCATGATCGGCACAGCGAAACCAATGCCAACAAAAAAATTTTCCTCGGTGGGGTTCACAATGCCTGTCACAATTCCAATCACAAATCCATCGCGGTTCAACAAAGGTCCGCCTGAATTACCGGGGTTGATGGCCGCATCCACCTGGATCATGCCTTGAATTTCAAGATTGCTGTCTTTCGGGCGGAACACGCGGTCAAAGCCTGAGATTACCCCCGCGCTCATCGAACTATATAAACCAAATGGATTCCCCACCACAAAAGCCTCGTCACCCACCCGCATCGAATTCGGATTTCCCAAAACAGCGGGCACAAGACTAAGCGGCGTATCGAGCGCCTGTATCACAGCAATATCATTCTCTGGCTGTTCGAGAACGATCTGAGCTTCTGATTCGGTTCCATCCGCAAATGTGACTTTGATGCTTGTGGCTCCTTTAACGACATGCAGACTGGTGAGGATATTCCCAAATGTGTCGACAACCACGCCGCTTCCCAACCCGTGATCTGCTTCAGCGTTCTGATGGGTTTCCTCCACTTGAATCAAGACCAGCGACGGACGTATGATCTGATAGACATTCGCAGAATACGCGGCTGGAGCTGTGGCGGATGCCATCGCACTCGCAACGGAATCATTCACATCATTGACGGTCAATTGAGTTGGTTTAATAAACAGGAGATTGTAAAAAACGAAAGCCAGAAGCGCCGCCAAAATACCAGACCCGAAAGGAAGTCCGCGGCGCAGACGTGTGAGTACTCCCTTGATGCGCCCCCGCCATAATTCAGATCTTGAAACAGATGGTTCGGTCATGCGCTTTTCCTTTACCTTTAAAATTGACAGGAAGGGCGTACACGAAAGTTTCAGTGAGTTTTCAGATTGCCATGGGAAGTAAACTTGCTATAAATAAATATACGTCGATTATCTTAGATAAAGATGAGTAATCTTATCCAATTCTTACAACACGGCCTTGATTATGGGTGTTTTTTACAAAATACCCATAATCTGCAATTGCACAAATAATAAAACAGGCAGGTTTTCGCCTGTCTGTTTTGCATTTCTCAACGACATCATTCAAATCGAGAATTGTTGTTGCTTGTTTTTATAAAGTAAATCCGTGTGCTAAATATTCTTCTTCGCCTCTTCAACGACTGCAAGCACTTCGGGCAGATCAATACCCAGTTCGTGCAATTTTTCAGGAGTGGGAATGCTGTTCGAATCCCAGCCTCGGCGTTGATAGACTGCATCCATCAATTGCTCATATTGGTTTTCACGATACCTACGCAAGTGAGACATCTTTTCTTTTGTAGACATTCCTTCTGGATCAATTTCAACAAGACGTTTAAGCTGCTCATCGTAGCGATCCTGACGCGATTCATATTCCGCCACGGTGACGGGTCCCATCGCGCGATACGGCGGATAATCATGGATGCGGCCCACACGCCCCATGCGTAATGCGAATACTTTCTGGAAGTTATAGACACGCTCAGATTGATGTAACAAATCTTTAACCCTGGTCGGCTTGCCCGTCACACCTTCATGGATCCACGTATAGTTTTCAACATGCTCCTGCACCTTGGCAGGCTCGGGAGTCTGTTTGTTATTTTCGGGTGAAATATCATTCCACGGGAGTTTACACAGTCCATGTAGGCTGAACCATGTGCGCCACATGGGGAAATAATGCAGGGCTTCGGCTTTATCCTTGAAGGATGGCAACAGATTCTGCACCTGATCCATGAAGATCAACCAGGCTTCATCATGCTGCGGACCTTTGGTTGCCATGCCATATCCGCCCTGCTGGGCAAGCGATTCCTTGGTCAGATATTCCGAAATTTCCATGCCTTTGATCTCCATGCCAATGTCATGCAAAAATTTCGGGTCGGCAGCTATTTCACGCACGAACAATTCTTTCATGTATCGTATGCCCTGCCCAACGATCACGCCGAAGCCATCGCCACGCGCCATCTGATGAAGTAGTTCCAAAGCCGCCACGCCGTTGCCAAAGTTCAATTCCATACCGCCTGTCTGCGATTTAGTGAGAATGCCTTCTTCGTAACATTCCATCGCAAAGGCTACGCAGTTGGCGAATGAAATACTGTCCACGCCATAGGTATCGCAATAAAAGTTGAGTTCCAAAACTTTTTGCGGATCGAAGTTGCCGATGTTCGAGCCGAGCCCCGCAGCGCCTTCATACTCAGGACCATCTACCAGAACGCAATCCCCAGCATACGGTCCAGTTTTGAGCGGGAAATGATCGACGCCATGCGAACAACTCATGGTGCATCCCAGCCAACAGCCATCGGGCAATCCCTGAGTGAAGGATTCCTTCCAGACTTTCGAATCAATCAAATGCGTGTCAGGATGCGAACCGTAACGATAGTTGTGAGTCGGCAGCAGGTCAAAATGATCCATCACTTCAACGATGTTAGCCGTGCCGATCTTGCGCATCTGATTCTGCTTATCGTCGAAGTCCGCAATTTCCTTGTTGATGCGCAGCCCAGCCTTGCGGATGAGCGCCATATCGGCCACGTTATTTTTGTCACCGCCCATGTCGGTGTAACGAACAACAATCGCCTTGATCTTTTTGTCACGGAAGACGCGCCCCGCGCCGCCGCGCCCTGCCTGCTTGAAACGTGCTTCCTTGCGGCGCACATCGTACCAGGTGGAATTGATCAACGCGTAGCGGATATGCTCCGCCGCCTGACCAGCCGACAGCACAGAGATTCCGCGCCGACCTTTTTCATCGCCTCCATACCGCGCTGTGAGCTGGTTGCCGATCTCATGAGAATCCAGCGCTTCGAGCGGATTGGACTCAATCGTCACCCGACCAGTATCTCCATCAATAAAGATGATCACATCATCAGCGGCTTTGCCTTGAATCTCAATTGCATCGAAGCCCGAGAATTTCAGAAATGGCGCAAAGTACCCGCCGACATTGCTGTCAATCACATTCTCGGTCAGCGGACTTAACGTCACCACTGTGGATTTGCCGCTGCCAGGATAGGCTGTGATCCCGCAAATGGGACCGTTCGCAATCACCAGTTCATTCTGCGGGTCGTCCCATTTCGTTTCAGGCATGACAGCATCCCAGAGCAGTTTGAGCGCAAATCCGCGCCCGCCGGTGAACAAGTCCTTCATTTGCTGTGTGACAGGTTTTTCGAGGAAGGTATTATTTTCCAAATTGATGTAGAGCGTGCGGCCAGCATAGCCGCGTTCCACGGGGCGTTTTTCGTAGGTGTATTCCCCTAAAAGAGTCGATTGTGTTACATCGGCAGGTATGGTCATGTGTAAGTCTCCTGAATAATTCTTTTTATTACATTATGCTCTCGGCGTCCCCGCCGCCGAGGATGGCGGCTTGAGCAGAGCATTTTTTCAAAACGCACTTTCATTATCATGGAAAGAGCACAGAATGCCTATTGATTATCTTCCCCTTCTGGTAGTGCCAAGAGACAGGGTGAACTATAATGAGAAAAAGCAAAAACATGAAAACCTCCATCAGCCAGCTGATGGAATCCAGAAAAGATGAGGTAACAATGAACGTATCCGATACCATACGATTAAAGCGCGCGGTGAGAAAATTTCAAGACACTCCCTTGCCTGATGATGTGGTCCATGCCATTCTCAATGCGGGACGCAGGTCGCAGTCCTCGAAGAATAATCAGGCGTGGCAATTCATTGCGATTCGAGACAAGGAAATTTTGAAGGCGTTGTCGCAATGCGGCGAGTGGGCCTCGCATCTCGCAGGCGCTGCGCTTGCCGTTGCCATTCTCACGCCCGACCCTGAGGGGAAATTCCAGATCATGTTCGATGCGGGTCAGGCGGCGGCATTCATGCAATTGGCCGCATGGGAGCTGGGAGTCGGCTCCGTGCCCGCCTCACTATATGAGTTTGAAAAATCGCGGGCAATTCTAGGCTTCCCCGCTGAATGGCATTTGCGGATTGCGCTCTCGTTTGGGTACGCATTGGAGGAAGAGAAACTATCCGCGCCACCAAAGAAGGGCGGACGGATGGCGTTGGATGAAATAGTCCACTGGGATAAATGGTAATTCAAATTATAATTTTTAGTAGAAAATATCGCCCGGGAAATGGTAGTAAAATTTAGACATCATAAGATCAGATTCTAAAAGTATTGCAAATCATCTCTGCCATAAAAAAATCCCTAATTCCCGCACGGCCTGAAAAACAAGGAGAAGCAATGGAAAAAGACGCTGTGTTAAAGCACAAAAAAGACCTGATAGATATTTACACTAAAAATTTACTAGTCACCTGACACTTTAACAAATAAGAAGTTGATCGGCAAGGAAACCGGGTAAAGTTGTTTTACCACAAACCACTTTGCCTGGAGGTTCGGATGCCGATCAACGAGACCTATCGTACTTGGATTC
>JABFSL010000108.1 GCA_013140605.1 Anaerolineales bacterium | reverse complement strand
GAATGATCCTCTCCCATTGGGGCCATCACCACAGAAAAGAAGAACCAACTCCTGGAAAAATTTCAAGCATGGCAAAGCTCTTTACCAGCGAAGAACGTGATTTTTCCGAAACTTTCAACCGCACCCTGTGGAAAATTGCCATTTGCAATCCGCCTTAATTAATCGTATGATATACCTAAATTCTGGAGAGAATATGTCCGAATACCTTGCCGAACTATTTATCGAAGTATTGCTGGATGGGGAAGACCATGCCGAGTTGGATGAATTAACCCGTCAGTTGAAGGCCGAAGTGGAAGACCTGAGCGTGGATTCGGTGGAAGACGTTACAAATGGAAGCGCCCCAGACGGCACAAAAGCGCTGGATATCACGATCATCGGTCAGATGGTTGTCACACTCGCCCCGGCCATCATCCCGCCGCTTTTTGAATTGCTGAAATCATGGGTGGAACGCAAACCGTCCACACCGGTCAAGATCAGGGTCAAAGTCGGCAAACGGACTGCGCTGATCGAATACGACCCCACGAAAACATCGGCACAGGAATTGGAAGTGCTGGTAAAGACGTTGGGCAAATCGCTGAAAGCGTGAGCCTCCATGAAATACGCACTTATTATCGGTAACAATCAATATGACGACCCCAAACTGGCGCAGCTGAAAACTCCCGCCGCCGATTCGCAGGCGCTGGCAAAGGTGCTGGGAGATCAATCCATCGGTTCCTTTGATGAGGTCACGCCGCTTATCAATAGAAATGAAAGCGAGATCCGCCGCGCCATCAGCAGCTTCCTCAACAACAAAAAGCCCGATGACCTGGTGCTGGTTTATTTTTCGGGGCACGGCATTCTGGATGACCGCGGCCGTTTATTCCTCAGCCTCAAAGACACCCAAACCAATTTACTAAAAGCAACCGCCATCTCGTCCACGTTTATTTCGGATGAGATGGATAGCTGTCGTTCCAAACGGCAGGTGCTGATCCTGGATTGCTGTCACAGCGGCGCATTTGCGCGGGGAACGAAGGGCGACCCAAAGGCGGTCACCGAAGCGACCTTCGAAGGCAGCGGCTACGGGCGCGTGGTGATGACCGCATCCGACTCGATGCAGTACGCGTTGGAAGGCGATCAGGTCATCCGCCAGACCGACCTTTCGCTCTTCACCCACTTTTTATTGGAAGGCCTGAAAACGGGCGAAGCCGACATGGACAACGACGGTCACATCTCGCTCGACGAATGGTACGACTACACCTACGCCAGAGTCGTCGCCGAAACGCCGAGGCAAAGTCCGCACCGCTGGTCGTACAACCAGCAGGGTGATCTGATCATCGCCAGAAATCCGAATGCCAGAAAAAAGGTTGCAGAGTTGCCCTTCGAACTTGCGCAGGCCGTGGAAAGTTCGTTCACGTCCATCCGTGAAAGCGCCGTGCATGAGTTGGGAAAACTGCTGCGTTCACGCGATGCGGAGTTGGCGAATCTGGCGCGCACCTCTCTTGAAAAAATGATGGGCGACGACAGCCGCAAAATATCCAATGCTGCGGGGACCTTACTGGCCGCGTTTGATAAGGCTCGCGCACTTATGGATGCTGCCAACATGGCCGATCCACAGCCGGGCATGACGCCTCTTTCTCCCGAAAGCCTGATGCCGGTTACTGCAAGTATTTCTTCCGCTGAAGCATTTCAACCGAACGCCGAAAAAATGAATCCGCCCCGCGAGCAGGAATTCGACAATACCTTCCGCGCCAAATGGGCCGCGGCCGTGACACTGGCGGTTGTGTCCTCCATTTTGGTGTTTTATTACCATCGGACAATTAATGAATCCCTCGAGTCACTTCGCATCCTCTTCGGTGTGGCTACAGGGTTGACGGGACTGGTACAGTGGTCCGCTTTTCGAAGCCGATTGGGGTGGTGGTGGGTTGCGGCGAATATGGTCACAGGGCTTGGCCTTGGTCTGTTCCATAAATATTTATATGAAAATACAGGTTGGGGCACTGAAAGCTTGCTATTCCTGCTCGCCGCGTGGGTGATCGTCAATGCGGTTCTTGGCCCTGTTCTTATGAGAGAAACGCCGCAGAGATCAAGAGGCTTGTCTGCCATTATGGAAAGCGGGCGAGGTCAGGATATCCTTCGGTTGTACTTTATGATCTCTTTGATATTTGCCAGCATAGCCAATGTTCTTTTGGTGTTGGAAGATTACGAATTTCTGAATATCTTCTGGACCCTGTATGGCATTTCCGCCATTCTGGTCAGCCTGTCCATTGTCATGAACAGGGAACTGCCGCGCGATTTTGGATTTATCACACTGGCTCTCTTTTTATTTTTCGATGGTTTCAATGTGGTGCGCCTCGCCTTCAACCCTGAGTATTCGCGGTATTACTTTACTCTGAACGGCATTCTGGCCATGGTCAGCGGCGTTTTTTGGATCTCCCAAAAGGAAACGTGGAGGAATATTGGCTTTATCGCATTGTCTGCTTATCTCATCGTCACTGGCGCATCAGGCCTGGTTGTGTATGATTCTGAGGCGAACAGCATTGTGTTGACCATCTCTATTCTTTTCTCTGTCCCAGCCGCAATTTTCATTGTCATGCGCAAGTAATATTATGGCTGTGTTCCTTGCGCGGTTATGGTCTTCTTAATTTTCAAGTTCGCAGTGAGTGCCTAACTCGAATTTCACGATAAGCTGAAAATTCGCATTAAATATATTTGACCTCTTGCATAAGTAAGTGAAACAAAGCCACAGAGTGCTCAGAGGCCTTTGAGAAAAGTCTTTAAAACTCTTTTTTCTCCGTGTTCTCTGTGGCAAAAAGGACTTTTGCAAGAGATCTATTTTAACTTTGAAAAAGATATGTCTCCAAAACCAAAGTGAACGCAGGTCCATGTGTAACGAGATGTTATTTTTGGGGTGACTTATAGAATTATAATTATCAGATGAGTTTTAAACGATTTCTTGGTTTGTGTGTACTCGTCCTGTTCGGAATGGGGGCATTCCAACCGCCGCAAGTTGTGAGGGCAGGCGAGGTTCATCCTGCTCCACCGCAGCATCCAGCGCAGCAGGTCAGCGCTTATGAATTGATCCTTGCGATGAACACTTTGCGCGTTTCGTACGGACTCCCGGCGCTGATCGAAGACCCGATTGTCAATGCGGTTGCCCAAAATACGGCGGCGATCATGGCCGCCAATAATATGTCCTGGCATATCGGCGATGTGCGCGGCCGCATCGCATCCGCTGGATATGGGGGCGGCGGAACGGTCTGGGCCACGGAAAATTTTGCCGTCAGCAGCGGGGGCATGGGCATTGACGAGATCATGGCCGCCTGGGCGGACCCGGACCATATGCGCCCGGCGGTCACTGCGGCGTACTGTCATGTCGGCGCGGGCGCGGCTCAGACTTCGGATGGACGGATCTATTACATCCTGCAGGCCGCTTATGTCTCCGGGCAGGAGTGCGGCAGTTCATCCCCTTCCATAGGCGGCACTCCGCAAGTGGGGACCATTCCAAACCCGGTATCGCAGTTGATCTTGCCGGTAAAGATCGCCACAGCCGACGCGGAAGGCAAGGTCTTTCATGATGTCCAGGCGGGGCAATCCTTCTGGTCAATCGCAATCGCCTACCAGATTACCATCCACGACCTGGAGGTCTGGAACAACCTGTCCCGTGATACTCCGCTGAAAGCCGGTCAGCGCTTGTTCATCCCGGGTAAAGACACAGCAGGCTATGCCACGCCGACTCCCATTGGCATGATCGTGCCCGCAGTCGCGGATGCGGATGGCAGGATCGTCCATGAAGTGCAGGCGTATCAGGCGTTGATCACAATTTCTGATGCGTATCACGTCCCTGTGGATCGGATCCTGATATTGAATGGGCTCCAGGCCGATTGGCCGCTGCAAATTGGGCAGAAGCTGCTGATCTCGCCGGGCAATATCACCCCCAGCCCGACTCTAAGCAATATTGAGAAACTCACCCCTGAAGCGGATGGTAGCTACTATCATACGGTCCAGAGCGGCGAAACGCTCTTTTGGATCGCTGGACTGTATGACGTTTCACTATCGAATCTGATGGCTTGGAATGGATTGGATGCCGCCTCTGTTATCCGCCCGGAACAAAAATTGTTGCTTCTCGTGACCCCGCCCGCAACACCCACTGCTTTAGAAACCCCGACTCTCACTCCTACGCCGGTACCACCCTCTCCAATTCTATCCATGACTCCGCCGCCCACGGAAACTCCGCTTGCCGCTGAAACAGAAACTCCGTCTTCAGGGAGATTTAGCCTGAGCCTTATTTTAGGCTCGATTGTTATTATGATAGGTGGTTTGCTCTGGTGGAGATTTTCGCGTAAAAGTTCTGGAACTGAAAAACCATGATGTTGAGCGTGAGTAAGACGATCATTCTTCCGCTGGCAATGGCGTAAACAAAGAGCGACTCTAAATGAGCCACTCTTTTTATCTCGCAATCAATTCACTAATCTTCCCCACCACAGCGGACAACTCTCTCACGACCTCATCATTCCTAAATCTGACAATCCTCAACTCCAACGCGGACAGCGCCTTCTCCCGCCAAAGAGCAAGGATGAATTATGAAGGATGAATGATGAATTTACGGAAAAGTCCGTTCGCGAAGCGGTCCGTGAGTCCGTGACAAAGTCCGCTGACCAACTCTTCCCTCCCCCGTTTGGATTTGACACATCGCACAACAAAAAACTCCGAGGAAACTCGGAGTTCGCTTATATCTTTCACAAAAACGCGGCGCTTGAAACTTTAAACTTCTCCGCAAGAAATCGGATCTGACGAACATTCAGTTCGCGTTTACCGTTCAAAATCTCAGAGACCACGCCTTGCGATCCCACTTCTGGCAGGTCAGACTGAGTCAAGCTATACTCTTCCAAAAGAAAGCGCAATACTTCTGCACCAGTCGCATCAGGGATCGGGTAATGCTCTTCTTCATAGATTTGAATCAGTGTTCCAAGAGTATCCAACAACCCATAAAGCGGATGTTTCTCGTTGTCCCCGATTTCGTCCAGCAATTCATTGAGCCGTTTTACCGCCGCGTTATATTCACGCTCATTGCGAATGGACAGTAGCGGAGCGATATTTGCCCAGTGGACTTCAAGTTCTTTAGTTGCGAGCGTCATTTTTCCAATCTCCTCGGTCATATTCCGCATGGGTCAGAACATGACGGACATACACTTTGCCACGATTGAAGTGAATGGATGTGATCAACCTGTATTTATTGCCGCCAATATTGAAGATGACCCAATGATCAAGTTTATCGGCGGAGGGGAATACCTGCCTCAATTCGGCAAAACTATGGAATTCGGTTTTTTGCACAATCTTGAACCATCGTATTAATGCCATTCGGCTGTCGGGATGTTTCTCCCAAAACTGGATGAGCGTTTTGCGGGTGATGATGTGCATGGCTTCTTTTATATCTCAAAATGAGATGTTTGGCAAGGGCGGGGTTTTTTACTGACGAATAGCTGCTCTAATTTTCCCCACCACCGCGGACAACTCCCTCACAATCTCATCATTCCGAAACCTGACCACCCTCATCTCCAGCGCGGACAACGCCTTCTCCCGCCAAAGAGCAAAGATGAATGATGAAGGGTGAATTTGCGGAAAAGTCCGTTCCTGTCCGTGAGTCCGTGATAAAGTCCGCTGACCGACTCTTCCCTCCCCCGTTTGGATTTGATAAAACAAGAAACGAGTTTACTTCTTAGCTATTTTCCGAGAATTACGAACCGCTACTTGTTTTGATTTCTTTCTTGCAGACTTTGCAGTCAAAGTAATCTTTGTTCTTATATTTCCTTTTGCAGTAGTTAATCCAGCCTTCTCAACCTGATCTATTCTCCCCAATATCTCAGTGAGAGCATAATCTAAATTCTCTTGCCTTGTGTCGCTTTTGGTCTTTTTGAAACTCTCACCTGCACTTCCTAAGCTATTTAGTATAGGAATAGTAGCTTGTGGATATTTCTTAGAAAGATAGACGCCCATTACAGCTATATCTCTCACATGGTTATTATCTAGCGTTCCTGCATTTGCCATAAGGTGAACAAATCTAGCAAAACTAGTTGCTATTATCATGGCTGTAGATTCGTTTCCGATTTTCTCAACTCCGAAATCTAAAATTCCAAAATAAATACATCCAGGAAATTTCTCTTCACACGATGTTTTAACTATTTCTTCCAAACTCCATAAACAATTCAAAACTAAACTTCTCTGGTATGGTTCCTCGTTAATAAGTTCGATGATATGAAGAATTTCATGTGACATAGTATGTGAAACTGTCCATGCCAGCTCTCTCGACCTATTCTTAATTGCTTTAACGCCAAGCTTCTCAAAGAAATTGAAATACCCATTCGTCACACTTTCCAACTGCCGATCGTTTTTCCAAAGTTTTTCTTTTTCAACTTGATCATTATTAAAATTATCGGGATTTATTAACCACAGTTCTGAGTAAGCGGGTAATGCTTTTATAGCTCCTTCACATCGGTCAGCAATACGCCAAATTGCTTGACGTCCTGAGTTCAATAACTGAAGATCTATGGCTTTTTCGGCAATATGGCTGAGAAGTAACATACCTGGAGGTTCACCAAACATGCCAATATCAGATTTTTTCAATTCCATTGGTGTAGGATTTGTTATTACGCTGATAACCCCGCAAAAGATTTCGAGACCCAAATCCGAATGGCTATCTGCTAGTGTATTAACTATGTGTCCGAGCCTATTGTGAAGATAATTATCAATTACAAAACCATCATTCTTGTCCATAATATGAGAGATTCGATCCCCCATTAATGCAAGCGCAGCTTTTGTCGAGTAGATATCTTTGCGTTCTATCGTAGCAGATAAATATCTTTCAAACAGAATCATGGGGTCGTTATCATTGTCAGACAAAGCTAATCTTTCAATTCTATTCCTTTCCTTCCAATTCCTTCGGACAAGCTCCATCCATTTTTCGTTGAAATTAATCAGTATTTGCTTAGCAATCGCTTCAGGCTGCATCAAGTTAATAGTATCTCTAATAAAGATGAAATAACATAAGACTGAAAATGCAGTTAGAGTTAATGTCCAATCAATGGCGATGTTCTTACTTGGCAAGTCTTGCAGATTTATATAACTAGAAACATTAGCCAAGAGCCAAATTTTCGTCATGATCGATGTAATGGCAGTGAACGCCATTAACCTAAACGTCCATTGACTAGTAAAAGACCTGACTAATCTGGGCGAATAAGCAGAATTTGTGAATTCAACTAGCACAAACAAAAAAGTGATTACAAGAGCAAAAACAGTTGCTTCGACTTGAACCAATGTGGTAACTAAGTTAATTGCATCTTGCGATGTTCCATAAAATATTGTCCACTCGCGTCTCGTTATGGCGATTGGAACAATAAAAAACAGAACAATGACTGCGCTTCTTGTGATGTTATTAAATATCGTTTTAGCAAAATTTGCCCAAACATCGTTTTTTATTAACTCAGACTCTTCACTAACACTTTTGTTGAAATTTCTGACGTTTATTAAAGAAAAAATGTAGACCACCACTGGGTATATTAAACAGCCTACTATTAGGGAAGGTAGGGACTTCCACATAATAGCAATAGCGATAATTTGATACCAATCTCCGAGAAAGTAAGGATTTTGTGAATGTTGAGTACCTTCGGTCAATATATTCAACCGCCAAAGCCAAGGTCGCTTTTTAGCCCCTTTGAAAAACCTGAGAAGCAAATCTTGATGTGATTTTATCCATCCAACTAAGAGAAGAAAAATCGCGGCAAATAACATATAAGGCGAAAGGCTGCCTTCGTTATTAGAAAATATCGCGGTGGCTATTGCAAAGACCTCAAGAATCAAGAGCAATGTGTTACGCCATTGGTTTAGTTTTGGTAAAGATATTTTGTAATATCTTATAAAACCCAGAACAAGTATTGCAACAATAGTCCATATAAGAGTTAGAGAAAAGGCAATTTGCATAATTGGGGGAACTCCCTTACAGGCGGATTATAAGTGGATTTAATACAAAATAGTCCGCTTCGAGCGGACTTCGTAAAAATAGGGCGGGGCTCATCCCCATGCGGGTTAAAAATATGAGACGACGCCTCAATTTATTCTTCTTCAAATAGAGCCTTAATGAGCATTTTTACTTTTTGTTCAGGAGTAAATATTTTGTTCTCTTTTTCTGCCAATTCAAAAACTAATTTGATACTTTCAAGTCTCAACTTCAAAGCTTCCTCTTGCGTTTTCATAGCTTGTGCATTATCTAAATTAACTGCCGCGGTCTCACGCTGTGTTTTGGACTCTTCAGCGCGCGTTTGAGCATTAATGTTTTGAATTTCTGCTTGCCTTTGGGCGATTTCAAGATTTCGCTTTTTCTCACCCTGCTTTCTACGTTTAATAGAAAATAATTCGCCCAATAATTCAGCAGTTTCCTTTTCGCTATTGAGATTGAGACTAAACATAGATGCCTCGCGGAAAAATCACTCTTCGGTCAATATACACCCAGAACACTTGTCTAGTCAAAGGAATATTTGCAAATTTGTCTTACATTCCAATATCTACATCTTCCTTAATCAATTATCGCTAAAACATGGTCATTCTCAATTTCTCCGCCCACAAAACAGAGTCCGCTTCGAGCGGACTTCGTAAAAATAGCACGGGTGATTCACGTGTGCCCGTTAGGGTATCCCCGTGCGGGCTAACAGCCAAAGACAACGCCCTCGAAACAGCACCAACCTCCAGTTAAGAAAGAGGCGGGTTTTCATCATCCAAAAAAGAATCCATCTGCGTTCGTCAGCATCCCTTAAACCTTTGTGTACTTCGTGCCCTTCGTGGTAAAAAAAGAATCATCGGGTAAAATCATCCCACTATGGCAAATGAATCACTTGTAATCTACTCCATGAACAAAGTGGGACGACTCGTCCCGTCCAGTAACAAAATGATCCTGCGCGATATTTCGCTCGGATTCTATTACGGCGCCAAGATTGGCGTGCTCGGTCTGAACGGCGCGGGCAAGTCCACGCTGCTGCGCATTATGGCGGGCATCGACCATGACTACATCGGCGAGATCTCCGCGGCAAAAGGCTACACGGTTGGGTTTCTCGAACAGGAACCAAAACTCGATGAAACAAAAACAGTCATCGAGGTCGTAAAGGAAGCGGTCGCTCCCATTGTCGAAATGCTGGCGCGCTTCGATGAGGTCAACGCCAAATTCGCCGAGCCCGATGCGGACTTCGACGCGCTTGTCACAGAGCAATCCAAATTGCAGGAAGAACTCGACAAGCACGACGCTTGGAATCTCGACAGCCATCTGGAAGTGGCGATGGATGCGTTGCGCTGCCCCGCAGGGGATACACCGATCAAGATTTTATCTGGCGGAGAAAGACGCCGCGTCGCACTGACCCGCTTGCTGCTCAGCGAACCAGACATTCTCCTACTCGACGAACCCACCAACCACCTCGACGCCGAATCTGTGGCGTGGCTCGAACATCACCTGCGCGAATACAAAGGCACCGTGATTGCGGTTACCCATGATCGTTATTTTCTTGATAACGTGGCGGGTTGGATTCTTGAACTGGACCGCGGCTATGGAATTCCGTGGAAAGGAAATTATTCTTCTTGGCTTGAGCAAAAAGAAAACCGACTCGCGAACGAGGAGAAGGCTGAAAGTCAGCGACAAAAGACTCTCATGCGCGAACTCGAATGGATTCGCATGTCGCCCAAGGCGCGTCAATCCAAAGGCAAGGCGCGCGTTACATCTTATGAACAGTTGTTGAGTCAAGAAGCTGAGAAGCGCCGCGAGGACTTGGAAATTTACATCCCGCCCGGTCCGCGTTTAGGCGACTTGGTCTTTGAATTTGATAAGGTGACAAAGTCTTATGACGACCGCCTCATTCTCGACGGGTTTTCTGCTTCCATTCTCCCGGGCAGTATCGTCGGTATCATTGGTCCCAATGGTGCGGGTAAAACTACTTTGCTGAGAATGATCACTGGCTCAGAAAAACCTGATAGCGGCACGATCAAAATTGGTGAGACGGTGAAGTTGGCATACGCTGATCAATCCCGCACACTTGATTCAGAAAAAACAGTCTATGAAGAAATATCAGGCGGCGCGGACTTTTTGGAACTTGGCAAACGCAAAGTCAACGCGCGCGGATATTGTTCCTCGTTCAACTTCGCAGGCGCAGACCAGCAAAAGAAAGTAGGCGTGCTCTCTGGTGGTGAAAGGAATCGCGTGCATTTAGCAAAGACGTTAACCGAAGGCGCGAATGTTCTTCTGCTCGATGAACCGACCAATGACTTGGATGTAAACACACTCCGCGCTTTGGAAGAGTCTCTCGAAGAATACGCAGGCGTAGCCGTTGTCGTCAGCCATGACCGCTGGTTCCTTGACCGTATCTGCACCCACATCATCGCCTTCGAAGGCGAGTCCATTGCCAAAATGTATATTGGCAACTGGTCTGATTACGAAGAAATGATGATGGAAAAGTTCGGGAAGGATTTACAGCCTCATCGGGTGAAGTATCGTCAGTTGAAGAGATAATTAAATTCATGTCGTTGTTTCTGGTGGCTTCCATCCACTTGAAATAACGCTTATTTGTTCGTAAAATATTTTATTGGTAAAGGAGAAAATCTCATGCTTGGAATTTTAGTCCGCTGGCTTATTTTCCTGCACGTTTTATCGGCGTTCACTTTCTACCTTGCACACGGCACCGCCGCGGCGATGACATTTAAAATTCGCACGGAAACAGATTTCGTCCGCATCCGCGCCATGCTTGATCTTTCCGCATCAACCATCAAGATATATATGTTCGCATTTGCCGCCATGAGTCTCACAGGGCTGACCCTTCCCTTCCTCACCAACATCTGGAACAGAGGGTACATCTGGCTCTCGATCGTTTTAATCTTGTTCGTTGCCGCCTGGATGGGTCAGGTCAATGAAAAACAAATGCAGCAATTACGACTTTTGGTGGGATTACCTTATATGAAAGGGAATAAGGTAATCCCTGCCAGGCCGCCTGCCAGCCCTGAAGAAGTGGCGGCGCTGCTCAAAAGGATAAGACCGGTTCAGTGGGCTGTTATTGGGTATGGTATTCCAGCCTTTGTTCTTTGGCTAATGATCTTTAAACCGTTTTAGGAACGAATATTCGCCCCTTCGCGCAAAGCACAGATATATCCATGCCAAACCTTTTCAACCTCCAATGCCCCACCTGCGGCGCCAGCCTGCAAGCTGACGGTGAAAGCCGAAACCTCCTCTGCGAACACTGCGGAAATAAATATCTGCTCGACCAGAAGATCGGGCAGATGAACGAAGCTGAACGCGAGCACCTCTCACCTACAATCACGTATGCCAACAAACCCAGTCAATGGATCAAAGTGGCCGGAGTGGATATCTTCCTGCATAAATTTTCAAACGAAAAAGTTGGCAAGGAAGAAGTCCTTTTTATTGAAGTCGAATATGAAAATAAAACTCCAGACCCTTTGAAGTATCGTCACGACCAATGGATCGTCTACGACAAAACAGGGTACACCTATGAAGCGGTCAAGGATTTCTCACATCCACACCTGTATAAAAAAGAAAAGATCTATCTGGGCATGCAGCGCATCCTTAATCCGGGTATGAGATTAAGAGGCTGGCTCGCATTCGTCCTGCCGCCTGAGAGTGCCATCGAATGTCTGCAATTTTCAGCGGGCGCGCCGGCGAAAACATTGGAATTCCGAATCTAATAATGAAGCGATAATCGATATTCGCAAGCGCAGGGGCGGGGCTTCCCGCCCTTTTTTATTTTGTCCACAAAAAGAGGAACCATGAAACGAATCATCTCCCTGTTATCCACATTGGTTATATTTATATTCGCCTGTGCGAGTCCCGCTGTATCCACGCCCACTGTACAAGTCGAGTCGACATCCACGTCACAGCCTGTGGAAAGTACGGCAACATCAGCCTCCACGTTTACTCCCGAGCCGACCATAACACCCACGCCCGTGCCGCCATCTCTGCATTGGTATTGGGGAGTCGATTCAGATACGCTGAAAGTGATCGCGGTGAATCAACTCGGAGACAGGAAAGAGATCGGCGAACTAAGTCAGGCAGATTATCTTCACGCCAGGGCGACATCTCTTGATGATGAACGCGCATTACTTTTTCTGGATAACGACGATACCCTGCGCGTCTATCTGCTCACGCCAGATGGAATGCAAAAGATCAAGCTTCCTTCCGAGCCTGTTTATTTCGACACCGAACTTTCACAATTCAGCCGCGCGGTTGTCGCTGTCCATGCTGATTCCGCTGTCTTCACGTATACCACAATGGATTCCAGTCAAAGCATGAGCATGGGCGCGGTGGATACCGGTCCAATTTTCCTGGTGGATCTAAAATCCTTAACAGCAGCCCTGATCGATAATGAGGTTAGCCTCGACCCTTACGATGCGAACCGGACATGGTTCCGCACCTCGCAGGATGGCCGCTATCTGCGTTATCTTAACGGCAACGCGGATGCAGAAAAGATCGAGATCCGTGAATTGGATCTGGTGACTGGCGCCGCGCGTACGATCAACACGAATCAGGGTCCGCCAACCAGGGTACATGCTTCTCCCGAGGGTGATCTCTGGTATCCAGACAGCGCAAACCTCATTCTGGATCTCAACGGAAATCAAATGGATTTCGCAGATGAGGCGCAGATGTTCACTCCTCTGAAGGATGGCAAAGGTCTTGTCTATGATTGGGATTGCGTGGATAACTGTGAGCTTAACGTGATCACGCCTTTTGGGAACGACGCCGCGCTGACCTACAATTTACCGTGGACTATCGAAGGCTCCACATCCTACGTTAACGTCCGCCAAGTCCTGCCTGATCAAAGCTTATTATTTGCCGGGATGTCTTATTCGGCACTTTCAAATATACCCGCCATCGTGGAGACCTATCCCGAGATGACACAGCTCGATATTCCGCTCTTTCGCCTGACACCCGATGGGCAGACGCGTCTTGTGGGATTTTATATCGAGGGTGACTTTACCAGCAACGTCTCACCCAACGGTCAATTTATCCTAATGAAACCAACTGACAAGACTTCGTTCTTTATTTACGATGCGGTTGCAGACCGTCCGCTGTTTGATATGCCGATCAACCCTGACCTGGAAGATCCGCTTGTCACGATCAAGTTTTTCGATAACGGGATGCTGGCCGACTCAAGCGCCTCTGAGCCGGGTACAAAAAATAACGTTTATCATAACTTCTATTATTTGTATGACTTCAAAACATCAACCGCCCTAAACTGGGAGGATGTCAACGCCGAGATCAATACCTGCCCGGACCTTCTCGAAGATGGGACTCTTGTCTGCTGGTTCTATCGAACAGATGGTGACAACTTCGATCTTGTCCGCTTTGACCCGGCCAGTGGAACAAAGACAACGTTATTGGAAAATGTCTGGCTGATTGATTCCACCCGATGATCTTTCAGATGTGGACTGATGGAAAAAGGATGGTCAATGGATTATCAAAAAACAGGTGATGGCCTGGGTCTCATAACTGATCTATCACCACTGGATCAATACTGGTTTAGATTTCAGCAGACAGAAGATTTATAATCTTCATGGAGGCACACATGAAAAATCTTTTGACATTACTGTTCCTAACAGCCCTTATCTCTGCCTGTTCCCTGGCAGGAGCAACCAAAGCGCCGACAGCTGTTCCACAATTGAACATCTCTGACCCTGCAAAAAACCTGGAAGCGACCGCGGGCAATGAGTTCAAGCTTATCATCGACTCAAACCCGAGCACCGGTTATCACTGGGAGATCGTTGGGGAAGTGGATGAAAATATTGTCGAGTTCATCACTAATGATTACCGGGCTGATGAGCCTGTGATGCCCGGCTCCGGCGGCGTGGACGTATGGGTATTCAAAGCCATTGCGGCGGGTGAGACCCATATCACTCTTGGGTACTATCCACCCTCAAATGACCCTGTAGAACCGCAACAAACGGTGACTTTCATTGTTACAGTAAAGTAGATGAATAAGGCGACCGAGGTTGGTCGCCTTTTATTTCCGAGGAGGAGATAATGAAACGCCATATTCTATTTACTGGTGCACTTTCTGTATTCTTGGCGGCATGTTCCATTTCAGCGCCAACCGCCACGTCAACGCCAACCATGGTCCCAACAATCGCAACCTCCACACCGACTGTCACCCCATCCCCCACTCCAGTTCAATTGAGCCTGCGCGTAAAAGATGAACTGGTCAATTGCAGGTTCGGCCCGGGGACTGGGTATGTCACGGTAAACGAATTGCCCAGAGGAGTAACCGCGCGCGTGATCGGCAGGAATGACGCATCCAGCTGGCTGTATGTCCGCGACCCCGGCAACCCCGGCGGATTCTGCTGGCTCTCCGCGTCCGTGATAGTGCTTGAAGGGCAGGTGGATCAACTTCCAGTGACACTTCCTCCTTTCGTGACAGTAACAGATGTCAGCTTGCGCGCCGAGCCGAATCGGATTTTGGTCAACTGTTCACAATTTCCGCAGACTGTTTTCTTCGAGGCTGAAGTCACCACAAATGGACCGACCTTGCTGACATGGAATTGGGAGGCAAGCACAGGTGTTGCATCCAATGTTGGGTCCATGATCTTTGAAGAAGCCGGCACGCAGGTGATCAATGAGTTTTACCCGGTCGGCGGGCCCAATGAATATTGGGTGAAACTCCACATCCTCACGCCGAATGCTTTGGAAGAGCAGGTGAATTTCCCGGTGAGTTGTACACCGTAATTCAAAACCTGAGCAGCAAGCTGCTCAACTTCAGATTAAATAAAAACACGCGGACTGATTTTCAGTCCGCGTGTTTTTATAAACAATTTAATCTTAATGCTCGAAAACCACCATCTTATATCCCAGCGCGGTAAAGAACTTGAGTAAATAATTTTCCGCGTTCGTTTGTCCCTGCGTAAGGATGCCATCTTCGAGTGCGGCTTTGAGGATCTCAGCTTCCGCGGTCTGGCGGGCGAGCGTTTCAAGGTTGGTAAAACCCTTGGTCAACAACCCGGTCTCGCGGTCATAGACATAGGATTTTTCATTATCGAGCGTGGCAATAAAAATCTCTGTGGGGGGCAGCCTTACATACAGCACGCCGTTATCCAAACGCATATCGCCGGGCTGTAATTTCTCCATATCAATGCCCGCGATCACAACGCCGTGCGCCACGAACAACAACTTATCTCCAAACGCAAAACCAAACGTGCCCTGCCCCACCTCGGCGGTGATCACTTTTTCAACACTATATTGAATCGTTTCGAGCCGCGCAATTGCGCGAATTTCGTTGATGTAAGTGACGGGGTCGGGTATGATTGTGGGCGTAGGGTTCAGCAATTGTGAAACCTGCGTTTGCATCGAAGAATTCGCTTCCTGTAATCCCTGAAATGGAGCAGACGCGGCATTCACCGCAGCATTGGCACTCTCGCGCACAGTTTGTACGATAAAATACACCCCTGACGCCAGCACGGCCAGGATCAGGATGGACATAAATGTGTTCAGACCATTTTTCATAAAATTCCTTTCTTATACTTGCCTAATTATAGCAACATAGTATGATTGTGCGCCTACAAACTTGAAAGATGAAAAAACTCTTATTACTACTTTCTCTCGCAATTCTTGGATGTTCATTCCCTGTTCAATTGACCAGCGGAACGCCCACACCGATTCCGACTCCCACGCAGACTCCGACACTGGCACCGACGCCTCTTCCCACGTCCGAGCCTGGTACTGAATCGAATCCATTGATCCTCGCTTTGGCACCCTCCCCGCACCCGGACGATGCGGTCATCGCGGCGGGTCAGGTGATCGCGGCTTTTATCGAATCACGCACAGGCTTTAGGATCGTGGCAGTCACACCAGCCTCTGAAGGCGCACTGGTGGATGCGATCAGCATAGGCAATACGCACATCGCATCCCTTTCACCGTTTGGCTACGTGCTTGCCCGCGAAAACAATTCAGTCGAAGCAGTGCTGGCAAGCGTGCGCAACGGTGAAATTTTCTATGGCGCGCAATTCATAGCCAACCGCGAGAGCGATTTCATTCCTTATTTTGACAAGGCGCGAAATGCAAATACGGCCGAGGCCGCCGAGGCGCTAAAACAATTTCAAGATAAAAAACCCTGCTGGAGCGATAACGCTTCGCCGTCAGCGTATGTGGTGCCGCTCGGATTGCTGAATCAGGCCCAGGTCCAGACCAGAAGCGGGGCATTCATCGAAGGACAGCCCAGTGTGGTTCGGGCAGTCTACGCCGCCAATATCTGCGACTTCGGTGCTACATTCATAGATGCCCGCGAGTCCCGCACCCTTGAGGCGAATTATCCGGATGTGATGGATATGGTGGTCGTCATCTGGCGCGCGCCGAAAATCATTCCGTATGAGAATATTTCCATTTCCAACAAACTGCCTTTTGAAATGCGGCGCGTGATCCAGCGCGCGTTCATCGACCTGATGCTGACGCCTGAGGGGAAGGCCGCGATGCAAACTGTGTACGGGGTGGATGAATTGCAAATCATTGAAGATTCCGCGTATGCTGATTTTGTGGTGTACGCAAAGGCTTCGGGGTTGAATTTGCAGGACCTGCTCGCAGAGTAATGTTGTAATTTTTCATGTTCAAAAAAATATTGAAATTTATCTGGCGCCTTGCGCTGATCGTCAGCCTGTTTGTTCTTTCAGGCGTGTTCCTTCCAAAGTTGATCGTGTTGTTATACGCCTCTCCGCGAATGTTCACCGTGAATGATGTCCCGGCTGAACATGTGGCTATCGTCTTCGGCGCTGGTTTATTGCGTGATGGTTCGGCTGGCCCCGTTTTGCGTGACCGTGTGGAGACCGCCGTGCAGCTTTATCAACAAGGCAAAGTAAACAAGTTGTTGATGAGCGGTGACAATAGCGTTGTTGAACACAATGAACCTGAGGCGATGCGCCAATACGCGCTGGCCTTTGGGATTCCCGATGAAGATATTGTTCTGGATTACGCAGGCCGCCGCACATACGATACCTGCTACCGCGCCAACTTCATTTTTCAAGTGGATTCGGCCATTCTTGTAACTCAGGGTTTTCACCTGCCGCGCGCCATATTTTTATGCAACTGGTTCGGTGTGGAATCTGTCGGTGTGGAATCAAACAATAATTACTTTAGAAAGATCTCGCGTTTCTATTGGAATACACGCGAGTTGTTCGCCACCGTCCAGGCAGTTTGGGATGTGATTGTAATCAAGCCTGTACCTGTGCTGGGCGAGCCTGAACCGATATTTAAATAACGATATTACTCGTTCCATGTCTTTGCGAGGAGGTGCTTTTCCGACGAAGCAATCTCCTAAACGATGAGGGATTGCTTCGGGCAAAGAACGCCCTCGCAACGACATGACTCACTAAAAAATGGAGAAAACCAATGACCCGCGATGAAGCCCTTAGCCTTGTGCGTGAATTTGTTAAAAATGAAGGTCTTGTACGTCACATGTTATCTGTAGAAGCCGCCATGCGTTTCTATGCAGAAATATATGGCGAGGATGTGGAAACATGGGGGTTGATCGGTCTGCTGCATGATTTTGATTGGGAGATCCACCCCACGCTGGAACAGCATCCGCAGGCGGGGTCGGCCATTTTACGCGAACACGGCGTGAGCGAAGAGATCATTCAGGATATTCTCAGCCACGCGGACCATTGCAACGTACCGCGCGATACCATCCGCCGCAAAGCATTATCCGCGTGTGACGAGGTGACAGGGTTGATCACTGCCGTGGCATTGGTGCGCCCCTCACGTTCTTTGTATGATCTTGAAGCGTCATCAGTCAAAAAGAAATGGAAGGATAAAGCCTTCGCGGCTGGCACTGACCGCTCTGAAATGGAACATGCCGCGCAGGATCTCGGCGTTGAGATCTGGACGCATGTAGGGAATGTTATTACCGCGATGCGAAAGATCGCGCCGGAATTGGGGCTGGTGGGGAATATTCAATAAAAAGGGCGACCATGAAGGTCGCCCTACCTTAATGTCCCAACAAGGTTAATGCCGCTGCTACGGATGGATCGTTTTCAAATGTGAACGTATCCCAATCTGCATATGCTTCCAGGTCGGTGACGATACCGGTATCCTCCCATTTTGCATGTGAAATGGAAGGATCGAATACTTCCTCTGCGATCCACATGCGGGAGCCATCTTCAAAGTCATATCCATGCAATGTTTCCACATTGCCCGGAGTGGTTTGGCCGACAATTTTCGCGCGACCGGTATCTTGAAGCACACCTGAAAATATCTCGCCAAAGCTTGCGGTCTCTTCGCCGACAAGAACGATCAGCGGGACATCCTGTGAGTTTTGAATCGGATCAGGGTTGATCACAAGCGGACGCGATTCTTCGCGGCTGACAAATTCGCCCAGCGTGCCCGCAGTAAAATATGAAAGGATCGGCTCAAGCACATCGCTGCTGCCTCCGCCGTTCATGCGGTTATCGAGGATCAATCCGTCTAGCGGACCGAATTCATTTAAAGCATCTTCAATTTGCTGGGGGATGGTGCGGTCAAAAAAAGAGGGGATGAAAATATAACCGACGCGGGAGCCATCTGTCGTGGGGACAAGACGCGCATCGATCAACGAGGGACCCTGAATGCGCTCGCGGACAAAGATCACATCCCGCGGTTCCTGCCCGGGCGACTTAACCGTCAGCACGGTTGCCGAGCATTCCGGTCCACGCGCCAAAAAGATATACACCTCTCCGTTTTCAATAATGCGTTTTCCATCCACAGCGAGGATGGAGTCGTGCGCTTTCAATCCGCCATATTCAGCGGGTGAATTCGGAAAAACAGAAATCAGGGCGACCTGTTCCTTATCCATTTGAGGGATGATGAAAACGCCCACGCCGACGAATTCATTATTCCCCGATAATTCCGCTTCATTCGCCGCGACATCGACTGGCGATAGAAATGATGAGTGTTCATCTCCCAGCTCAATGATCATGTCTGACATCGTGATGTAAAAATCCTGTGTGCCCAGCCCCGCATCTATTTTTGCCTGATATTTTGAAACCATCGCAGGCCAGTCAAGTCCGTTAAAGTCGGTATATACATAGACCCTTTCGATCACTTCAACGGTCTGATCAAATACCTTCTGCTGAAGTTCCTGTGATATCTCCGGGTTGGCTTCGATCTCCGGCGTCGGCAGGGCCAGCGCCGTGGCGGGTGCGATCGTAGCAACAGGGATGTTCTGGCAAATGGATGGGATGTATGCTGGTGTAAGTACCACTCGCGTTGCCGTCAGGGACGGCGTTAGCGATGGCGTTATGGAAGGCACAGGTGTCGCCGTTGGGGGAATCAATTTGCTGGTCACAAAATTGCAGGCCAGCATGGAAGCGATTAAGAGCACATAAGTCAACCGTTTAAGTTTCATGATCTGTTACCTCTCAAGTAGGTGACACTATACGACAAAAGGGTGTAGATTTCAATTATAAAAAGCAGATAAAATAAAACGAGTAATGGATTTTAAATCCATTACTCGTTTTATCATTGTTATTGAGTCTTATTCTCTTCTCATCCGAATCCCTCGCGGTGTTGCCACCGTGACTGTTCCAACAAGGTCTTCCAAATTAGCGGACAATATCCGCCGCATATGCCAATGCCGCCTGAATGGATTCTTTTTTCAACTGCGGATATGCGTCCAAGATTTCATCGAAGGTCATTCCATCGGCCACACTGCCCACGATCATTGAGACAGGGATGCGTGTGCCTGTGATACACGGCTCACCGTGATGGATATCAGAATCAGCCGCAATATGTTTATGCGAGTCAATACGCATGAGAAACTCCTTGAATAATGGTAATTATACCCGTCCAATCGTGTCCTTTTGTCCTATAATATCAACACGCACATATTACAGGGAGTTACCATAACCTCACCTAAACTTACATCAAAAAACAATGGTGGGCGCTTTTACTTTCGAAAAATCGCTTTGAATAGTCCAAGTTTCGTCGCAAAATATCCTAAACATTCACTTACTCCATCATGAAATGCGTTAGCGAGTCAACAACCTCTCTAGCTTCAAACTCAGATTGTCAAGGTCTTTTTCTGATAAAACGATAACATCAAGATTTAATGATTCGGCTAGCGATTTTTTTCGGACCATTTTAAGAGCGTATTCGTAGTCTTCCATTAAACCAGCGTATTCTATAAAAGTATCTTCGATTTTCCAATCTGCCCTCATAAGTTTGCGGGGATTAAATTCAATGTGAAAGGGATACTTTGGTTCTTTTTCATGATTGATATGGTGAGCATTTAACCAATCATCCACCACTTTCTCTGCAAGCGACAAACAAATATGTCCGTCATTAGCAAATACTTGAATACCACGTGCTGTTTTACGATATCCACCTTCAAGAATGCCCGCCATTTCCAAACTTTTTAACCATGAACCAAACCTCTTCACATATAATAATTGCGAAGGCATCACTAGAAGAGATTTTCCTACTGCGATTTGCTTTTCAGTTGGATGGGATGGTATTCTTGTCGGAATATTTTTCAGTAGTTCTAATGTGGGAATTCGTTCAAGGCTTACATAAAGCCTATGTAGATTTTCTAACATTTTAGCGTTATCTTGTTTCTCCATCTCTGCGTTGTTGGCACAGTAGTCATGATTGAGGATTTCTTCATAACAAAACTGGCAAAATTGAACATTCCCATTTACACATTGAATTAAGCGCCAACTAACAGAGTATTCTCGAAATTGGGCACCGCACCCGTTACAAGTTAAGAGTTGGGGGCTTGGTTTGTATTTTTTCCTGTATTTGGAAGAGACAAATGCTGCAAAAATACTTCTCCAAAGTTTCTTGTCTTTTCCAAGGCTCTTAATGAAATATTCCACTGCGCCAATCTCAAACATATAAGCCGCTAATTTTTTAACCCCATCATCAAAAACGGGTTCTTCCGCAATAACTTTATCGCAGTACGAGTCCCAAAACGACTTGATAATTTCTATTTCCCTCTTTGAATAGTAATTTAGAAAACTTCCCTCTGAACGATATAGGTTTTTGTGATAGTCTTTTTTCTTTGGGGTAGGCCTTGGTATAACATCGCCTGGAAGCGTGCGCTTAACTAAAAGCGGGGCAACAACAGAGGGGATACCACATAACTTTAAAGCCACCCATTCAAGGTAAATACTCAACCGATTAGATTCTTCCAGCATGAATTTTCGCAATACTTGCATCTGCTTTATTTTAGGCATCAGAGGTTTGACAATCTCTAAATGAGGCCTGATAAATTTCCGAATTTCTGACTCTGAAATCTTTTGTGAGATTTCGTTGATTAAGTCGTCTCTTTTTTTGAAGATGTAAATATCATGCTTTTGCGCAAACCGTTTTAAATCTTCATACCCAAAAGTCGCAAGCAAGTCTACATCAGAAGGATTTGCGCTTATCAACCCTTTTTGTTCAAGTATAGAAATGTCATCTTTGAACAAACGCAGGTTAGGTATATCTTCAGTTGATAGTATTCCCGAAATTGCATCCGCTTTGAAAATTAGCAAGGCAAATGTCAATTTGGTTGCGAGGGATAGATTTTGAAGGTTTTCAAGGTCGGGAAATAAAGCCAACCTCTCTTCATATTTCACCGAGTGAAATATTGGTTTTGGATATTCAATCGTTTGGATTGGTCGGGAAAATAAATCAAAAAAGAGTGTTTCATAATTGAGTTCAAACACATATGGCTGATCTAACAAAACACTAAACGGCAAACAAAAACGATAAATTGTGTCCGTACGAGTTCTTGAAATTAGCCAAGTATGCGCTAATAGTTTTGCAAGAGATTTTCTGTGTTTTTGGGACGTTTTTATTTCATCAAACGAACATTTTGACAAAGCCTCATAACAAGCCATTACCTTTTCTAAAGGCTCACTGTACGCCCTGATTGTAGACAATGTGGCTTTTACAGGAAACAACCTGTCGGCATAAGATTCATCTCGTAATAGAATTGATTCTATATATTGATTAAATTGTTCCATAGAGTTTTCTTGTTTGTAAACTGATGATATTATAAAACAGAATCTTTTTTGAAATTCAGGTTTGTTTTTAGATCAAAAACTCCGAGTCTTCTACAACTCGGAGTTTTTACATTACTTTTTCTTCTTCGCCTTCTTCGCAACAGGTTTCGCTTTTGATTTCTATTCCCAGACCTCCGAGGTTTTTAAAACCTCGGAGGTCTTCTTACTTATCAAGCGAATCCAAATAGCGTTGAATATCCTCAGGCAATTGACGTGAGCGTAAATATTCCAAAACGAATTTGCGATATTCTTCAGGAGTATCAAAGTTATCTTGAACAAAAGCTTTATCAAACAATTTGCCATCACGCTCGCCGATCCATTCGAGATAATTGGAATAAGGCCATTGTGTAATATCCGAAACAATTCCATCTTTGACGGGGTTTCCATGAATGTAGCGGCACAGATTCAGCAAATATTCTGAAGTTAGAATAGGTTTGGCTTGAAATTGTCCCTGGAACAAAACACCCACACGCTGAAATCGTTTATTGATGGCCTTGGTATAGGAGACGGAGAGTTTCATCATTGCGGTTGAGATTAGGGAATGTTCAGGTTTGCTAGCGTCCAAGACCTCCGAGATTTTAGAAATCTCGGAGGTCTGCTTTATCCTGACTGTAATATGATAATGTGTCGGCATCAGGCAATACACAACGATATCCGAAATAGGAACAAGATACTCTCTGATCTTCTTCAAGAAGTAAATGTAATTATCAGGCTCGAAGAAAATTTTCTCGCGATTATTGCCGCGATTGTAGATGTGATAATACAGTTCAGGCATGAATGGGATTAATCTGCGGGGCATTGGTATCCTCCTCAAACCAAACCTCCGAGGTCTTTACCCACAGGGTGCTTCGCAAGACCTCGGAGGTTTTAGGGCGCAAACCTACTTCTTCTTTTTCTTCGCAACACTCTTCTTCGCAGGCTTTGCTGTATTTTTTGCTGTAACCTTCTTCACAGACTTAGCAGGTTTCGCCTCTTTCTTCTTTCCTTCTTTCTTCTCCTCCACCTTAATCACCTTCACAAACCGATCCACCGTCCAAGCCACGATCACGGATGTAACCGCTTCGCTAGGCTTTACTTCCACAATCGAATCGCCTTTTGTGGATGCGCGCTTGCGGATTCCAGCCGCGTCCAATCTTGCGGACTTGGGTGCGCCTTTGCTGGTGTGGATGGTGGCGATGTGATTCGGTTTGCCCGAGGCAACGCCTGCAATCGTAACCTTCTTAGGCAATGTCCAAACATTCACGCCCTTACCGTAGCGTCCCTGGGTTGGGAATTCCTTTTCGCTGACTCGCTTGGCTTTGCCTTCAGATGTCATCAACAGGATTTCCCCTTCGGTGGGCAGGATTTCTGCGCCAACCAATTCATCACTTTCATCCAACTTGATTCCGTTCACACCCGCAGCTACGAGTCCCATCGGGCGCACATCATCTTCCTTGAAGCGGATCGCCATTCCGCTGGATGTGACCAGCAGGACATCCTTCTTTAAACCGTCAGTTAATCCAACCCAGCCGAGCCTGTCGCCTTCGTTGACTCTGGCGAGAACAAACGTCTGCGCCGATGGGCCAGGTAATTCAGTAACGAGACTCTTCTTGACCAAACCAAAGCGTGAGATTGTGATGACACAAGTCTCTGGTGCGAATTCAGAGCGTTTGGCAGGCAGGGAAAATAAAGCCGCGAGTTTATCATCCTCATTCAACGGTGAGGCTTTGAAGTATGGAATGCCATCGGATAAATGTCCGTTCGAGCCGATCTCTGGCAGGGTGTGCAATGCGATGGCGGCGGCTTTGCCACTTTCAGCGACCAGATAAAGTGTGTCTGTGGATGAAGCTCTGACCAGGAAATGCGGTGCTTCATTGCCCGATGGACGCGGCGCTTTATCCTCATGCGTACGCGCCATGATACCGTCCGCGGTCACGCCGATCCAAACGGTTTGCTCGGTGATCAAATCCGTGGCGACCAATGACCTGACGCCTTTTCCACTCTTCTTAAGATTTACGATTTGTGTGCGGCGCCGGTCACCGTAGGCGGCTTTCACGCGCAGGAGTTCATCGGATACCACAGCGCGCATTAACTTCTGAGATTTCAGTAACGTATTTAAATCTTTGATGATCCCAGCGACTTCCTTGTATTCGGTATCGATCTTCTTGCGCTCAAGCGCGGCCAGACGGCGCAACTGCATGTCGAGGATGGCGTTGGCCTGCAACTCTGTCAGCTTGTAACGCTTCATCAGTTTTTGCCGGGCAGTCTCCACGTCCGGCGCGTTGCGAATGATCTGAATAATCTCATCCAAATTCTTAAGCGCGATCAAATATCCTTCAAGGATATGCGCGCGCGCTTTGGCCTTCGCCAGATCGAATTCGGCGCGGCGTTTGATGATCGTTAATCGATGTTCAACATAAACGCGCAATGCCTGTTTCAACGTTAGTGTTCGCGGCTCACCATCCACCAGCGCCAGCAGATTGATGCCGAAAGTAGTTTGCATCGGCGTGCGTTTGTACAGCTCACGCAGCACAGATTCAGGATCGACATTCTTCGTCATTTCAAGGACGATGCGCATCCCCTGCCGATCGGATTCATCGCGCAGATCGGACAGACCTTCGAGATGACCGTCGCGCGCCAGCTCGGCGATGCGCTCGATCAAACTGGACTTGTTGACCTGGTACGGTAATTCTGTGACAATGATTCGGCTCTTGCCTCTTTCCATCTCTTCGATGTGCGCCTTGGCCTGCACGGTGACTCGCCCGCGACCCGAACCATATGCGGACTCAATATCCTCTTCGCCCTTTTCCTGAATGATGATTCCGCCCGTGGGGAAATCAGGTCCCTGCACGAACTCCATCAACTGCTCGACATCAATATCATCGAGCTTGTCCCACTTCTCGATCATGTACACCAGCGCATCAACGATCTCGCCCAGATTATGCGGCGGGATGGAGGTCGCCATACCCACAGCAATACCCGTTGCGCCATTCACCAACAAATTGGGAATCGCGGCGGGCAGAACGCCTGGCTCTTCGAGGGTGTCGTCAAAGTTCGGGACGAAGTCAACAGTTTCCTTGTTGAGATCGAACAGAATATCCAGCGCAGCGGATGTGAGCCGCGCCTCTGTATAACGCATCGCGGCTGGCGGGTCGCCATCGACAGAACCAAAGTTCCCCTGACCATCTACGAGCAATGTCCGCAGCGAGAAATCCTGCGCCATGCGCGCCATGGCTTCGTACACCGCCGAGTCACCATGCGGATGATATTTACCAAGCACTTCACCGACGATACGAGCGGACTTCTTGTAAGCCGTATCCGCGCGGATGCCCATGTCATACATCGCATACAGGATGCGCCGTTGCACAGGCTTGAGTCCGTCACGCGCGTCGGGCAGGGCGCGCGCAACAATTACGCTCATCGCATAATCGAGATACGATTGCTGCATTTCAGTGTCAATGTCTATTTTTCTAACGATACCGAGTTCCATAGCTGCTCCGAAAATTTTAACCACGAAGGACACCAAGGTACACAAAGGAAAACCAAACCTTCGTATTTTTGTATTCTTCGCAGTGAATGTATGTTCTATTGCGGGGCTTATCTTACGGGGAAAGGGAAAAGGCGTCAAGTGTGTCAGAAGGGAGTGCGTCGCACCTTACTTAATGAGAAGACTCTCATCGTATAGATTTAACTACTTAATCTGCATTTATTTATCTGTCTGGTGCGACGCACTTTCTCAACCATTCAGGTGATTGCGCGACATATAGTACATCAGTAAAATATCCTCTAAAAAATTAGAGGTGACCTATGAAACTTAACACAGCAAAGGAAGTTTGGATCGCGCGTATTATCGCATGGGTGGTGCTTGGAGTCATTTCATGCGGCATAATTTTTGGGACCACGTTCATGCTTGGACCATCATTGTTTGCAATCCCCAACTTGAATGACAAGATCGCTCTGGCGGTGTTCTGTCCGGGCGCTACATCATCATCCACACAGGAGGGCGCATCCACACCGACCACAAGTGATCCGACGGGGACATATGGTCACACTGTGGAAGTCACCTGCTATTTCGCGGATGGCAGCACGAAGATCATCCGCAATGAACAATATGCGCTGGCATCCATTGGCGGGATGTTTGGCATCGGCGGGTTGATCGGTATCTTGATTTCCATTCCATTAATGCTTGTGCCGTTCTTTTTGATAAGAAAGAAAAAGGAATAGCGGAGCGCGCACTTAAGTCCGCATTCCGAAATTCCAGATCAGCCAGCCTTTGTTTATAAACTTTTTGTGCAGGTTGATGTCATAGCCCTTTGACGCAAGACTCTGCACTGAAGCGGCGAACCATTGTTTCAACCCAAATACTTTTGCCGGAGACTTCTCTGCGGCGGAACGTTTCCAGGCTTCGATAAAATCATAAATTGGCTCGCCTTGAATTACGTGATGAATATAATTCTTCGGCAGTACGGCCTGAAAATCTGTGATGTCGAATCCCATGCGGAAGTTGGTGCTGAAGACAAGCGCTTCAAATTTCCATTGACTTCCCGACAGCGAGCTGTCGGACTCCAGAGTTTTTCTAACAAGGTTCGCGACCCAAATACTGCCAAACGGATTCGATGTGCCTTCGATCATTAATCCGCCGGGCAGGACGTATTGCGCGAGTTGTTCGTAGGCGGGGATGAAATCTCTTTCTTCGTATTGACGCAGGACATTAAAAGCGCGGATCAACCTGACCGATTCAGTTGGTTGCAAAGGCAAGTTAAATCCGCCCAGCCGAAAGTGGGTGATCTCGTCCGCATAGGGTAAGGCCGCGTCAACACGTTCCTTGTCAATTTCAACACCAAGGATGGACAGATTTGGATTCACCCGTCTGAAACGCTCGGCGCTTTCGAGGGTGGTGCGCGCGTCGAAGCCGTAGCCAAGGTCAACAAACATGGAACGCTGAAACAGTCCATCGGTCCGCGTAAGAAGCGATGGCTCATAGAGCAGGATAAAGTTGTCGACTCGTCGAAGACGGTTCGAAGCGGTCTTTCCGCGGGTGGGCAATCCGATTGGCTTTTTGCTCAATGCTTTCTTCATACAATTCGATTATAGATTAAAAATAAAAGCGGCCGTGAAGCCGCTTTTATTTTATGCTTTAGATGTTCCCGACATCCGGGAGGTTTGACCATTGCGTGGCGTTGTGGACAGTTTCCGTGTCCGCGAAACGCCCGTGGATGAAGCCAGTTCCCGCAGGGATGAGCTTGCCGATGATCACGTTTTCCTTCAAGCCGAAGAGCGGATCGGTTGTGGAACCGATGGCCGCGCTTGCCAGCACCTTGATGGTGTGCTGGAATGAGGAAGCCGAGAGGAAAGAGTCTGTGCTGAGCGAGGCCTTCGTCACGCCGAGCAGAACTTCCTGGAAGCGCGCCGCAATCTTGCCATCTGCGAGCAATGCTTCGTTAATCTTGCGGATCTCAAGGCGGTCCACTGCGTCGCCGGGCAGGTACTTGGTATCGCCGGGGCGGGTAACCTGAACCTTGCTCAACATCTTGCGGATGATAACCTCAAAATGTTTGTCGTGAATGTTCTGGCCTTGTGAACGATACACTCTTTGTACCTCGGTCATGAGATACATCTGACAGGCATCGCGTCCCTGGATCTTGAGGATACGATGCGGGTTGAGCGAACCTTCAGTGAGCGGCTGACCAGCCTCCACGTGCACACCGTCTTTGACAAGCAGGCGGGAAGTGGTGGGAATATCTTCGATGGCTTCTTCGCGTTGTTCGTAGGAGACAATGATCTTGCGGTCTTTCTTTTCCACGGCAACACGCCCGGCATGCTGGGCTGTGATGGTGGCTTTTTCCTTGGTCGCAAGGATGTCACCAGCCTGCACTTCGGTTTCATCCTTTGCCACGAACTTCCAATCTTCAGGAAGCGCGTATTCGTCGTGGATCATTTCCGCGTGTTCAATATGGACTTCACGCATGTCGGTATATTTTTCAGATTGCATGACGCGCACAACGCCGGCGATCTCAGCGACAACCGCTTCGCCCTTCGGCATCTTGCGTGCTTCAAAGATTTCCTCCACGCGCGGAAGACCTGTTGTGATGTCTGACGCACCGCTGGAGGCCACACCACCAGTATGGAAGGTGCGCAGTGTTAATTGTGTACCAGGCTCGCCGATGGATTGAGCGGCCACGATACCCACCGCTGCGCCAAGTTCCACCATTTCACCACGTCCAAGATCGATGCCGTAGCATTTGGCGCAGATGCCGTGAGTCAATTCGCAGGTCATCGGTGAACGGAGTTTCATTTCCGAGACGCTTGTGTTGGCGATCTTACGCGCGAGGTCGTGCGTGATCACATCGTTGTACTCAGCAAGCACTTCGCCTGTCTGCGGATCAAGCACACGCTCGGCAGCGAGACGGCTATAGATGCGATTCATAATGGACTGGCCGGCAACATCATCCGACTTGCGGACCCAAATCCCTTCGTGCGTGCCGCAGTCGTATTCGTTGATGATGATATCCTGCGCAATATCCACAAGGCGGCGGGTGAGATAACCAGCGTCAGCAGTACGGAGAGCCGTATCCGCAAGACCTTTGCGCGCGCCGTGCGTGGAAATGAAGTATTCCTGCGCTGTGAGTCCTTCGCGGAAGTTGGAACGGATGGGCATGGGGATGATGCGTCCGGACGGATCAGCCATCAAACCACGCATACCAGCCAACTGGGAGATGGTCGAGAAACCGCCTTTTGTCGCGCCGGAGGTAGCCATAGTGGAAAGATTGCCATCTGGATCCATGTGTTTTCTTACAGCAACACCCACACGGTCTGTGGTTTCCTGCCAGATCTGGATCTCGCGCTCGTTCTTTTCCTGTTCTGTGAGAAGGCCGCGACGGAAATCGCGCAACACCACTTCGACAGCCTTCAAAGCTTCGTCGATAATCCCCTTGCGTTCCGGCGGAATGGAAATATCCGCAACCGCCAGTGTGGTGCCGGAGATCGTTGCAAATGTAAAGCCGATATGTTTTACAGCATCAGCTACATCGGTTGTGATTTCCTGTCCGCATAACTCGTACACTTCAGCGATCAGATCCTTCACACCGCCTTTATCGAGTTTCTGGTTGACAAACTGTACCTGTTCGGGCAAAACCCGGTTGAAGAGCACACGACCGACAGTCGTATTAAGAATGCGGTATTCAGCTTCGGGCAGGCGATCGCCATTGTCATCGTACCAGGTCTTCGCGCGGAACTTGATCTCGCTGTGTACTTCAACTTGCGCGAGAGCATATGCGAGTTCCACTTCATCCATATCGGCAAAGGCGCGGCCATCACCTTTATGAACGGCCTTTTTCTCCATGGTCAGGTAATACACACCAAGCACCATATCTTTGGATGGGGAGATGATCGGCTCGCCATCCGCCGGCTTGAGCAGGTTCTTGGACGCGAGCATAAGTTCACGCGCTTCCGATACCGCCTTGGCGGATAGTGGAACATGGACAGCCATTTGATCGCCGTCAAAGTCCGCGTTGAACGCTGTTGTAACGAGCGGATGTAGTTGAATGGCAGAGCCTTCGATGAGGATCGGCTCAAACGCCTGAATACCAAGGCGATGCAGAGTGGGCGCGCGGTTCAACATAACGGGACGGTCGCCGATTACGCCTTCGAGAGCTTCCCAGACCTCTGGCCTGTTGCGCTCAATGAGACGGCGTGCGCCTTTGACATTCGCCGCGTAATTATTTTGTACGAGTCGTGCGATCACGAACGGACGGTACAACTCAAGCGCCATGCTCTTGGGCAAACCGCATTGATTTAATTTCAACTGAGGACCAACCACGATCACGGAACGACCGGAGTAATCCACGCGCTTGCCGAGCAGGTTACGGCGGAAACGTCCCTTCTTGCCTTTGAGCATGTCGCTCAAGGACTTAAGTTCGCGGCGGCCACGGCGTGACAGAGCCTTGCCACGCTGACTGTTGTCGATAAGGCTGTCAACAGCCTCCTGCAACATGCGCTTCTCATTGCGGATGATGACATCCGGTGCGCCGAGTTCGAGCAATCTCTTCAAGCGGTTATTACGGTTGATCACGCGGCGATAAAGATCGTTAAGATCAGATGTTGCAAAGCGACCACCATCCAACTGCACCATCGGGCGCAGGTCTGGAGGAATCACGGGGAGAACAGTAAGGATCATCCACGCAGGGCTGTTGCCCGAGCGGCGGAACGCCTCCACGACCTTCAAACGGGTTGTGGACTTCTTGCGCTTCTGCTTGCTCTTGGTGGTGCGGACTTCGTGCCACAATTCCTCTGAAAGTTTATCGAGGTCAAGGCGTTCGAGAATATCGAAGAAGGCCTCAGCGCCCATATCGGCGCGGAAGACCTGTCCCCAACGTTGTTTGAGTTCGCGATAGCGAATTTCGCTGAGAAATGTAAAGGGGCGAAGCTCCACCAGTTCATCACGCAGGCGCGAGGATTGATTCGACGAAGCGTTGGTCTGATTCTCCAACTCGCCGCGCAATGCTTCCATTTCCTGATCTGCCTGTGCCTTGATGGTGGCAGACTGGGTCTTGATCGCTTCCAGATCGCGTTGTTTTTTATCCTTCAATTCGTTCTCAAGAGTTTCCATCTTCTTTTGAACGTTTTTCTGAACGAGTGTAATGTGTTTGCTGGCAACCTTGTCTTCAGCATCGATTATCTTTTCGCCAGTAAGCTCAAAGACGATCGTTTTCTTGGCGTGCTCGCCCATCTGGTCTTGAAGCTGCTTCTCGAGTCTCTGACCCTCTTTAATGATCGGGTCCATCTGTTCGGCAATGCCTTCATCATAGCCCTGCTCAAGCACAACCTGCTTTTGCTTAAGATCAGAAATTTGATGATCACGCTTCTGTTTGATCTCGGCGATCTTAGCGTTTACGCCCGCAGCCTGTTCCCGTTCAGAGACAGAGATTTCATCCTCCAAACGCTGCAAAGCTTTCTTGCGTGCTTCTTCATCCACATAGGTAACGATATATTGGGCGAAGTACAACACGCGGTCAAGGTTACGGCGCGAGACATCGAGCAGCATGCCCATCTGTGATGGGATGCGGCGGGTGTACCAAATATGCGCGACGGGTGTGGCAAGTGTGATGTGCCCCATGCGTTCACGGCGAACCGCGGAGCGGGTTACTTCCACACCGCATTTATCGCAGGTAATGCCTTTATAACGCGGGTTCTTGTATTTGCCGCAGTAACACTGCCAGTCACGGGTTGGGCCAAAAATGGCTTCGCAAAACAAACCATCCTTTTCTGGCCGCAAGCGGCGATAGTTGATTGTTTCGGGTTTGAGCACCTCACCATACGACCACGACAAAATTGTCTGGGGCGAGGCTAGGCTGATACGGAGTGCGGTCAGTCCCTTAGTTTCCACTGGTACTCTCCTAAAATTAGTGTTCTTTTGCTTTTCTCTGCGTAGCGTGTAGTCGGCTTAAGTCAGAGACAAATAAAGGCAAGCGCTTTGAGATTTTTCCTCAAGCGCTTGCTGTGTGTACTTGGTTTTCACCTTCAATGGAAGGATTATACGCACGCAGGGGATGCCCGTCAAGGGTGTTAATTAGTGAAGAGTCTGTTATTTTGCGGTTGAAGCCGCCTCTTTCCACGCCCGTAGTTATTTCTGTTTACTCAAGCATAAACACCCGATTGATTGATCACAACTTCCGAAGCACTCCTTCGCACAGGATATTTCTTCATAGATTTCAATCAACTTTCCTGCGCAGACGAACCAGACGGGATATAATAACAAATATATGAGCATGGGTTTCGGTCAGTAACATTAAGGGTATGCATTACCTGTCTTTTCCATTTTATTTCATACACCGACGCCGCATAGCATTATTAATCCGTTATAATCATTTACACTGCAATTATTTATTTTATAAAGAGGCGAAAATGGCTGAAAAAATTCTGATCATCGACGATGATGTGGACACACTGAGATTGGTTGGCTTGATGCTGCAAAGACAGGGCTATGAGATTATCGCAGCATCAAATGGTTCACAAGGGCTGACAAAAGCTCTGGAAGAACGTCCAGACCTAATTCTCCTGGATGTGATGATGCCGGACATGGACGGATACGAAGTCACACGCCGCCTGCGAAAAAATCCGGTAACCGTGGCCATTCCGATCATGATGTTTACCGCAAAGACTCAACTGGACGACAAGGTGACAGGATTTGAAGTCGGCGCTGATGATTACCTGACCAAGCCAACCCACCCAACAGAACTGCAGGCGCATGTAAAGGCCCTGCTTGCACGCACGATACACAAGGAACCAACTGATGTAGTCACCGCTTCACATGAGCATCACGGTTATGTGATCGGCGTGCTTGCCGCACGCGGCGGGCTGGGTGTGTCTTCACTCGCTTCCAATTTAGCCGCCGGCATCTTTACCCGCACGCAATCAGATGTGATCCTGGCCGAACTTGTTCCAGGACAAGGAACATTTGGCTTGAATTTTGGCGCGCCAAATCAAAAGGGTTTAACTGAAATTTTGCAGGGAAGTGTTGTGGAAGTGACCCGCGAAAAGGTGCAGGCTTCACTTGTTCCTCATAACTCCGGTATTAAACTTTTCCTCGCCTCTGAAAACCCGCGCGATATAACATTGACTTCTCAAGTGCCAAATTATGAAGCACTTGTTACACGCCTCTCTTCACTCGCCCGTTTCGTTATTCTGGATCTGGGAACGGGGCTGCCGACCTTTGTGCAAAAAGTCCTCCCATTGTGCAGTGAACGCATTGTCGTACTGGAAGGCGCGCCAAGCACCATTCAACACACGAAATTATTGATTGACGATATTGTCAGCCTGCACATTGATCGTAAAAGCATCAGCGTGGTCTTGAACAATCGTCAGCGTTCCGAAGCGCAAATGGCCTGGACTCAAGTCCAGGAAAAATTAGGGCATTCGATTTCAAGCACTCTCACTCCCGCTCCCGAATTATTCCTGCAAGCCGAGCGGATGCAAACACCCGCAGTCATGTGCCAGCCAACAAACATGACATCCCAGCAATTCCTTAAGATCTCCGATGCCATCATTGAGCGTGAAAAGGCGCGATGATCTCTTTTTCGCCTCAGACACAAACAAGCATTGACTTCGCCGCGGACTTATTCCGCCAATCAAAACATGCTGTAGTGCTGACAGGCGCCGGACTCTCCACTCCGTCAGGCATACCCGATTTCCGTTCCACAGGAACAGGCTTATGGTCCAGCGATGAACCGATGGAGGTCGCATCATTAAATACCTTTCGAACCAGGCCGGAAAAATTCTTTCAATGGTTTCGCCCGCTGGCAAATCAAATCTATACTGCGCAGCCAAATGCCGCGCACGTTGCGCTGGCCAAATTGGAACAAGCGGGGCGCATATCTTCCATCATTACTCAAAACATTGACATCCTGCATCAAAAGGCGGGGTCAAAAACTGTAATCGAAATGCACGGAACCATGAAAACGTTAACCTGCACCCAGTGTTATCATCAAGTGGATGCGGCGCTTTATCTTGCTCCATTTGTTGAACAGGGCGAGCTTCCTCATTGCCCAAAATGCGGAGAGATATTAAAGCCCGATGTGATCCTCTTCGGCGAGCAACTGCCTCAGGCGGCGTGGTTCAAAGCTCAACGTGAAGCGCGTCAATGCGACCTGATGCTGGTTGCGGGTTCCTCATTGGAAGTCCTGCCCGTGGCCGGGTTGCCCATGCAGGCACTCGATCGCGGCGCACACCTTATCATTATCAACAACACTCAGACTTATTTGAATGTCCGCGCAGATGTGGCGATCCTGGAAGATGTGTCAATGATCATTCCCGCAATTACAGAGAGAGTTCTTAATGGCTGAAATAAAAACCGAACGTCTGGATGGCTATCGCCGCTTAATTGACATTGCGCGAGATCTCGCATCGACGCTTGATCTTGACATTCTGCTTTCACGCATTGTGCACGCCGCCGCAGAAATCAGCGGAGCGGAAGCCGCATCCATTTTGTTGTATGACGATACTTCCCGTCAATTATATTTCCAGGTCTCGACAAATCTGGATGCCTCCACCCGGCGCGGGATAACCGTCCCGTTGGATGGAAGCATCGCAGGCTGGATCGTGAACAATCGTCAGGCGGTCCGCATCGTCAACGCACATGATGACCCGCGCTTTTTCTCCAATGTGGAGGAAACAACCGGCTATTCCACAGAATCCCTTCTTGGAATCCCACTGGTTACAAAGAACAAGATCGTCGGGGTGCTGGAAGCGATCAATAAACACAGAGGCAAATTCACAGATGCAGATGAATCAATGCTGTTGGTATTGGGTGCGCAGGCCGCAGTCGCAATTGAAAACGCGCGCTTGTTCCAACAATCAGATCTGATATCCGAATTTGTCCACGAACTGCGCACGCCGTTATCATCACTAAGTACAGCCACATATTTACTGCTGCGGCCTGAAATGTCGCAGGAACAGCGCGATCAGATCATCAACAATATTCACAACGAAACGATCCGCTTGAATGCGCTTGCATCGTCCTTCCTGGATCTGGCAAGACTTGAGTCGGGCCGTGTGCAATTCCGAAAGACCATCTTCAGCATCGCGGATTTAATCTACGAATGCAAGGATGTCATGTCCACCAAGGCCACTGAAGACAACATTCAGATTCGCGTGGAATCGCCGGAAAGACTCCCCCTGCTCGAAGCTGACCGCGACAAGGTCAAACAAGTTTTATTGAATTTATTGAGCAATGCCATCAAGTACAATCGTCCCAATGGCTCGGTCATGATGCGCGCCGAGGAAACTGAAAAGGAAATCGCATTTTATATTCAAGATACAGGCCTGGGGATTCCAGAAGAATCCTTACCGCACTTATTCGAAAAATTCTTTCGCGTGCGCGAACATGAATCACGCATCGCCGGCACCGGCCTGGGTCTATCCATATGTAAACAGATCATTCAAGGACACGGCGGACGCATCGAAGTAAAAAGCAAAGTTGGCGTTGGCACGGTCTTTGTGGTTTTCCTGCCTCATGGAAAACGCAATGAAGACACCGCTGACAATAAACATGGCAGGAAAAAGGGGTGAATTGACTTTTTTGACCTAAGCTTGTACACTATCGCTTATCTCATAATTAACCCAAGTTGCTACCTACCAAAGGAAAGTGATGCTACAAGCGAGCACAAAAAGCGCAACTTTGATTTCAAAACCTTTGGCAGTGACAGCATGAATCGATTTAGGTAATAAGCGTTCAATT
>JABFSL010000017.1 GCA_013140605.1 Anaerolineales bacterium | reverse complement strand
ATTTGGATAAACTCGCCCCCGGCGATCAGGTCATCATTTCGACGCGCCAACGGCAATATCTACATCGTGGACAGAACAGTATTAGTCGAACCAACCGCCGTGGAAGTGATGGCATCCACTGGCTCACCGACAGTGACTTTGATCTCATGCTATCCATATCTTGTTGACAACCAGCGCATTGTTGTCTTTGCGCGATTACAAAACTGACGAAGTCATTGTGAAGGCAGCGCTTCGCGAAGCGGCCCGCACAATCTCTACAATGATTTTTAAAGAATTAAATTTAAGGAGAAATAAAATGGCTAAGAAAAACAAACGACCAACAACAGCACTTCGCATGGCAACCCCCGCCGCGCCCGTGGAATTCAACCCCGATTACAGCACGGTAAAGAAAGACCTGGCGCGCATCGGGATCCTTGCAGGCACATTTTTTGTCGGGCTGATCGTGCTTTCCTTTTTCATCAAATAAACATCCAGTTTCGCAACAAAAGAGGAAGGGCTATTTGATGGCCTTTCCTCTTTTTGGTTACAGTTATAATTCGAGGAATATGACACAACCTACATTTGACATCCTGCTCGAAAAACTCACCTACGGCGGCGAAGCCATGGGACGTTTGCCTGACGGCCGCGCGATCTTTGTTCCATTTGGCCTGCCGGGCGAAACGGTCCGCGTGCGCTTGACACAAGACAAACAGAATTTCGCGCGCGGAGAATTGCTGGAAGTGTTAACCTCCTCGCCAAAAAGAATTGACCCGAAATGCAAACACTTCGGCAAATGTGGCGGGTGTCATTACCAAAACCTATCCCATGAAAATCAATTACAGGCAAAAACAGAAATCCTGCGTGACCAATTACAAAGAATTGGGAAAATAGAAAATCCGCCAGTCAAGCCAATAGTCTCATCACCGCTTGAATGGAATTATCGCAATCACGTTCAGTTCCATTTGACCGCGGAAGGCAAACTGGGATTTGTAAACTCAAAAGGGAATTCAGTTTTCCCCATTGAAGAATGTCATCTACCTGAAACAGGCATCGACTCCTTCTGGCGAGAATTGCAATTCGAATCCAACAAGGAAGTGGAGCGTGTTTCCCTGCGGGCAGGACACAATGAAGAATTAATGGTCGTGCTTGAATCTGAAAATTTTGAAACACCAGAACTTGAAATCGAAGCGGATGTTTCCGTTATTCATTTATTTGACGAACATCCTGTTGTTATTGCGGGACGAGATCATTTTGTTGTCAGTATTCATGAAAAAGATTTCCGTGTTTCTGCCGCATCGTTCTTTCAAGTCAACACGAAGATGGCGGAAAAGATGGTGGAGCATTTACTTACCCGTTTACCTGTATCCATGTCTACGACTCTACTTGATGTCTATTGCGGTGTCGGATTATTCAGCAAGTTCTTTGCGGCCAAATGCCAACAAGTGATCGGGATCGAAACCTCCGAATCAGCCTGCGAGGATTTCGTATTCAATCTCGATGAATTTGACAATGTCGAATTATATGAAGGCGCAGCCGAAGAAATTTTGCCCGGGCTGGCAGGTCGTCTGGATAGTTCAACCTTTGTAATTGTTGACCCTCCACGTGCGGGAATCGAAAAGCACGCCTTGGATGCGATCCTCAGCATCAAGCCGCAGATCATTGCTTATGTTTCCTGCGATCCATCCACGCTTGCGCGTGATGCGGCTCGATTGATCAACGGCGGTTACCGTTTGGTTGAAGTAACTCCCTTCGATCTTTTCCCGCAGACCTATCACATCGAATCAATTTCAATTTTCGAAAGCATGTAAATGCTCAAGCCTCTCGGCGATTCTGCTTTGCTTGTCCAACTCGGCGACAAAATAGATCCCGCCATCAATCAACGCGTCCACGCGCTCAATGCGCTTTTGCAAACGAACAGCACCGCGGGCATCGTTGAAACTGTCCCCGCGTATTGCACATTGCTCATCCACTACGATCCATTGATATTGACATTTAATCAAGTCACTTACTGGGTGCGGGATAAACTAATTCAGGTGGATGATTCTCTCAATAGGAAACCGCGCCAACTCGAAGTCCCGACAAGATACGGCGGCGCATCCGGTCCTGACCTGGAAGCTGTCGCAGTCTCGAAAGGCATTTCCACCACTGACATAGTCCGCATCCACAGCGAGCGTGAATACATCGTCTACATGATGGGATTCACGCCAGGCTTTCCCTATCTAGGCGCATTGGATGAACGCCTCATTATGCCGCGTTTGGAAACGCCGCGCACACTGGTAAAGGCTGGCTCTGTTGCCATTGCCGGCTCGCAGACGGGAATTTATCCACTTGATTCCCCCGGCGGCTGGCATCTGATTGGCTGGACTCCACTTAAATTATTTGACCCAACTAGCGAAACACCATTTTTATTTTCCCCCGGCGACATTATTAAATTTATCCCTCTGGATTCCGACAGCTCGCTGACGGGAATTTAACCATGCTTGAAGTCATTGATGTTTCAGGTCTGGTCACATTCCAAGATTCGGGCAGGCATGGCTTTGCAAGCTATGGCGTGCCAGCTTCAGGCCCAATGGACTGGTTTGCATATCAGGCCGCAAATTCTTTGGTAGGTAATTCTGCCAACGCAACTGTGATCGAAATTGGTTTGGGAGAAGCAGTTTTTCGCGCAAAACGAAATTGTGTATTGGCAGTTACCGGCGCAGGATATGAAGTATTGAATTACGTGTGGACATTCCCGTTATGGACTTCGTTCTTCGTGCGCGCAGGCTGGTATGTGAATATAAAAAAGAAAAGCGGTGGCAATTGGGCCTACCTCGCAGCCGCTGGCGGATTTGAAGTTGATTCAATTTTGGGTTCGCGTTCCACTTATTTGCGCGGCGGGTTGGGTAATGGAATTCGCACAGGAGATTTATTGCAAACAGGAAAACCTTCTCGTGAATTATTAAAACTTGCGGCACAAAATTTCCCTGTTGAGAAATACATGGTATACAGCCAGTCACCTGTCATTGAAGTCATTGCAGGTCCGCAAAATGAAAGATTTACCAAAGAAGGTTATCAAACTTTTCTGAATAGCGAATACACATTAAGTAAATCTTTTGACCGCATGGGATATAAATTGGAAGGAAATTCCATTTCACATATCGCAGGCGCGGACTTGATCTCGGAGGGGATGACGATGGGCAGTGTGCAAGTCCCAGCCAATGGACAGCCAATTGTGATGATGGCGGACTCTCCGACAACGGGAGGCTATCCTAAAATTGCAAATGTTGTGAAATCGAGTTTGCCATTGCTGGCGCAATGCGAGGCGGGTGTGAGTAAAATAAGGTTTAAAGAAATAATGATGGAAGAAGCGCATGAAAAGTACAAGAAGACCTCCGAGTTCTTAAAGAACTCGGAGGTCTGGTGGGCAAAATGAAAATAGATTTGAATTGTGATCTCGGCGAATCCGCTGGTAATGATGAAGCGATCATGCCGCATATCACATCCGCCAACATCGCCTGTGGATTCCATGCGGGCGATGCGAGTGTGATGCAGGCCACCGTGAAACTGGCAAAGCGGCATGGCGTGAATATTGGAGCACATCCAAGTTGGAAAGACAGGGAAAATTTTGGGAGGGTCGAAATAAACATCCCTGCTGAAGAAGTTGAATCCATTGTCTTTGAACAAATAAATACTCTTGCCCAAATTGCAAGAGCGGAAGGCATTGCGCTGACTCATGTCAAGCCGCATGGGGCTTTATATAATCAAGCAGCAACAGATCGCGGATTGGCAGACGCCATCGTGCGGGCGGTAAAAAGATTCAGCGTGGACTTAATCCTGGTCGGGCTGGCAGGCTCGGGGTTGTGTGATGCGGGATTCGAAGCGGGAATCAAAGTCGCAGGCGAGGGATTCCCCGACCGCGCCTATAATCCTGATGGCACATTAATGTCGCGAAGTAAACAAGGCGCGGTAATTGAGTCACCTGAAGATGTGGCTAAGAATGCGGTGAAGTTGATTAGGGAGGGAATTTTATTTGGCGAAAGGCGCGTATTTGTGGATACATTATGTTTGCATGGTGATAACAAACACGCAGTAGAAAATGCGATTCTACTGCGTGAAGTGTTGACGAAAAACGGAATTGAAATTGCGGGATTGAAATAGAAATGTCGTTGCGAGGCGGGTGTTCTTTCCGCCGAAGCAATCTCCTCTTTGTGCTTGGAGGTTACTTCGGGCTAGCGCCCTCGCAACGACATATGTTTAACCTTCCGCAATAACGATCAATTTATCTCCCGAAGTGAAAGCCACTTTTTCAGCTTTCTTCGGATTGGTGTGAACGCCATACGATTTTTCGGCATCGTGACTTTCGCTCATTAAACGATAGCCAAGTGCGGTCTCGCCGCGTCGGCGGGCGGCTTCGGTGACGGTGTAGAAATTAACGGGCTGACCAGTTACGACATAATCGCTGATCGGCTTGAGATAGATCTCCGCGCCTTCGGGGTCGAAGATGTCGGTGAATACGCCGAGCAATTCCGCATTCTCTGAAAGCTGCGCCATCATCAAGCTGATGAGATGTTCGCTGACGATGAAGTCATCCACTTTGGCGGCTTCGGCCAGTTCGCGATTGCGCAGGTCGAGCATTTCACTGACGATGGAGAATGGGGTCTCATCGCGCTCGGCGATGTCGCGCAGATGCAATAACGTAACGAGTGTGATCGCGTCCGCTTCCTGTGGTTCAAGGTGACTGTATGCCAGAACGATGACATGATCGTATTCCGCGGCTTCCAATTTTTCAAGCAGGCTGCGGTCGCGGATGTCGCCTGTTTGCACGGTAATTTTTTGATTTACAAGTTTGCCGCTATCAAGCAGTATCTGATGTTCAAGGTCCTCGATATCAGAAACCACAGTGACCTGTGAACCTTTGGCAACATAGTTATCCAACTCACGAATAATGATGGCGCCGGAACGATTCCAGCCGAGGATGAGCGCCCGTTCAGGTTTGGAGCCAGAGGCATTCTTGTTGATCTGGATCAGGCTTTCATCAAGCGGGATGCGTGAAAGTCCTGAAAGATTGATCTTGTCATCATCCTCCGCAAGGACAAATATCTGGTCATCGGATTGAATGCGCGTGTCCATCGAAGGACTCATCGCGCAGGTCCCATCCGCTTTGCGAATGCCCATTAACGTGGATGTTTCATAGGCAAGCAGCGCTTCACCATAAGTCTTTCCTGAAAGCGCAGGCTCTTGTTTGAAATAAATTTCATCGCCGCCGAAGTTCATCAACTCGGTGTACACGAGGGAAAGTCCGCTTTGACGTGAGGTTTGCGCAACGACGCGTGCGATAAGTTCATTGGTCAGGATCGGCTGAACGGTATCCTTCGCGCTGATCATCTTAACCACATCCATGTTCTTCGGGTCGCGGATCTGCGTAATGACGTGATAGGGCTCCGCATGACGATTGGGATTGTTCGTGATCGCCAGAACGGATTTGATGATATGCGTATCAGGGTCAGCGCCTTCAGCAAGAACGATAATTGAGCGCGCCGTATGCGGACTGGCAATCTCAAGATCGGTCAGATCAATGGGACTGCCTGAACGACAGATGATGCGCGTGTTCTTCGTGTCTGGGATGCGTTCATTGATCGCATCTTCCATCTCGACCTTGTCCTGGTCGGCCAATACGACGATGACTGCGCCGCCTTTGCGATTCTCGTTGGCCAGGATAATTTCAGAGATGACGGTGAATATTTGCGGCGTCCAGCCAAGAATAACGGTGTGGTCGTTCTCCAGTGCTTGTGAACGTCCCTTGCGGAGTTCATCCATTTTGTCTTCGATGCCATTATTGATAATACCGATAAGTGCGCTGACAACAAAAACGCCCCCAAATGTAACCACCAACATCATGAACAGGAAGAACGGACTGCCAGTATCGCCGCCCATCGTGCCAGAGTCGAGCGTGCGTAACAGGCTCATCCATGCCACTTGAAGGAAACTTGCTCCATCGGGCGCGGAGTTGGTGATCTTCACCAATGCCGCCGCAACAAAGATGATCAATGCGGATAGAACAAAAAGCCCGGTGAGCATTGCACCAGAGCCGCGTGACATGTAGTTATCGAACCAGTATTGGAACTTTTGTTTGAAGGTATATTTTTTCATTGTTACTCCTGGCAGGGTGATATGGTTATATTATAAGAGGTTATACTTCGAAAATGATGGAAACATTGACTTGCAATCTATTTGCATCTTTACTCCGAAAAAACATGGCAAGTTAAGAAAACTATAATCTTCCGCAAGTAACATCAACGCGATCTATCGAGTCTATTTAGTGCCGCAATTATCCTTATTATTAGAAAGCGAGGTACATCATGTTCTCATTCGAAGGTTTTGACCGCCGCAAGGAAGAGGATCGCATCCGCTCTGAAGGCAGGCTGCCCCCGGGCCAGTCATTGACATTGAAATTCCCCGTACTGCACTACGGCCCCGTGCCACCATTCAACGCGGCCACATGGGATTTGCGTGTGTGGGGCGAAGTGGAAGAGGAAAAACGCTGGTCATGGGATGAGTTCAATCAATTGCCGCGCACATCCATAAAAATGGACATCCATTGTGTGACGCGCTGGAGCAAAGCCGATACAATTTGGGAAGGTGTCTCTGTAAAAACGATGGTGGAGAATGGCCTGATCAAGATCAAGCCGACAGCGACTCACGTAATGCAACATGCCGAATACGGATTCACGGTCAACCTGCCGCTTGAAGTTGTCTTGCAGGATAATTTTCTGCTTGCCACCCATTTGGACGGCGAGCCGATCACAGCCGATCACGGTTATCCATTGCGCGGAATGGTGGGATTTATCCCCGCCAAAAAAGATTTGGAAACCCCGTATCTTTGGAAGGGCGCCAAGTGGATCAGGTCACTGGAGTTCATGCCGCGCGACAAACGCGGATTTTGGGAACAGGCCGGCTATCACAACCGTGCTGATGTTTGGCGCGAAGAACGATTTGGATAAAAATAAAAAGTTCGGGACTGGTCTCAGACCAGTCCCGAACTTTTTTTACGGCCGCTTATCAAGCGTTATGGGAACATCCACTCTTTCGGACCCGCGCAGTACGGTCAATGTGACCGTATCACCGGGACCCTTGTTCGTGATGAGATAAGCCAGCAATTCATCGAATGTACGCACATCGCGTCCGTCAATGGCAACGATCAAGTCACCGCCGCCAAGCAAGCCTGTAATGCCTGTGGACGTGCTGCCCGGCTGGATACCAGCCTGATCCGCAGGGCCGCCTGAGACAACTTCAGTCACATATGCGCCGGTGAATGTATTCAAGCCCAATTCATTCACTACCTCAAGACTCAAAGAGTCCATTGAAGAGATGCCGAGAAATGGATAATCATATTTTCCCGTTTCGATCAAAACGGGAGCGACACGTTTAATAATATTAACGGAAATCGCAAAACCGATTCCAGAATTAACGGGCTGACCTGTATCGGTGGTGCTGTTGGTGCGGATGGCGCGATTAATGCCGATCACTTCGCCACTGGTATTAAAGAGCGGGCCGCCGGAGTTACCGGGGTTGATGGCCGCGTCGGTTTGGATAATATCGCCAGCAGTGAATGGGCGGCCTTCAGGAGTTTCACGAATGGCATCCAATGTGCGGCCAAGCGCGGAAATAATGCCGACCGTCATTGTGCCGTCCAAACCAAAGGGGTTGCCAATGGCCACTACGGTCTGACCAACCTTCAGTGAGTCTGAATTGCCGAGCGGGAGCGGGTGAAGCTCGCCGGCCGGGGCATCCACTTTGATGATGGCAAGATCGGAATCCGTATCAGTGCCGACAACCGTTCCATAAGCCATGAAACCCGATGTGAATCTAACTTCGATGATTTGTGCGCCTTCGATCACGTGAAAATTCGTGATGACATGTCCCAGCGAATCATAGACGAACCCGGAGCCCTGCCCCTGATCGGTGATGATCGCAACCGTGCCAGGGCTGACGTTTTCATAAAGCGCCACCAACCCTTCCTGCTGCGCGGCGGGATTCTCAGCATTTGAGTCAATGGGCGCAACCGCCACAACAGGCGGCAATACAGACACGGGCTGTTGATTGGACAGCGGCAGTG
>JABFSL010000087.1 GCA_013140605.1 Anaerolineales bacterium | reverse complement strand
ATGGCGTTGGTGCATAAATCGAGAAGTAGGCGCAATTGGATTGATGGGAGCGAAAAGTTATGCCACTTTGTAACTTTGGGGCATACCCAGATGCGTCATTTTGTTGAGAGCAGCACAGCGAACTAAAGCTTGCGTTGTCTGCGTTTCAAGCAAACGCGCCGAGAGTTCGTTGCCAAAGATGGTTTTCAAGCGAAACATGGTTGTCTCCGCCAAGGAACGGACATGATAGCCGGAATTCTTCTTCCATTCCTTACGCCCATCTTTACGTATGGCGCGTAGATTCTCATCTCGTTTGAGCCGTTCTGTTTTAGTATTGCCGTGTGTCCAGATGCGCGCATTCTTGCGCGGTGGAATCAAGATATTCACCTCAGGTGAGTGTGCGTTGAGACTGTCGTATACCTTGCGTTTATCGTAGGCTCCATCTGCCGCAAAATCAATAATGGTTTGCTCGATTTGCCCTAACAATCCTTTTACTGCTTGATCATCGCTAACGTTGTTTTCAGTCAGGAGTACGGCTTGGATTTCACCGTCTTCTGGATTTGCACCTACATGCAATTTGCGCCAAGTACGTCGTTTTGAGACACCGTGCATTCTTACTTTCCATTCACCTTCGCCATAGATCTTCAAGCCTGTGCTGTCCATAACAATGTTCAGGCTTTGACTGGTTTTCTTCGGCAGTTTCACCTTCAAATCCTTGCCGCGTTTAGATAAGGTCGAATGATCTGGCACTGGCAAGTTGATTTTCATCATTTGAAACAAGGAACGCACAAAACCTTCCACGCCACGATTGGTCAGGTGAAATACTTCTTTGACAGTCAACATCACCAGGATGGCTTGATCCGTATAATCAAACTGGCTTCCGCGTTGTTTCTCTCCAGCATACATCCATGTCTTTTCAAAATCGTCTGACATCCAGAACGTAATTGAGCCGCGTTGCACCAAGGCTTTATCATATTCAGACCAATTCTTGACACGGTATAATGTTTTTGGGCGTGGCTGTGCATTCTTTTGTTTAGGCATAAACCAAACTTACACAGTCACGCCCTTTTTGTCAAACCTTTCATGCACCAATGCCAATTAATATCACTATTTATTATTTAGAAAATTTTTAACTACTTCAAACAAGGTTGCTACAAAAGCAGTAACACCAGCGCCAATTATTAACATCAAAATATTATTTCTATTTTGTTTCCAGAAAGAGCTTTGATCTGTATGATAGCTAAGTATAATAATCGAATATTTATTTTGTTCTAAGTACAACCAGATATTAATGACCAAAGCAGGAATCAGGAAAATCAATGCAAGAGAATTGTTAATTGATGAGGGCAGGAATTTGCCTATAAAAAGAATTGCCCCGAGAATCCAAAATACCCACGACCAAGACGTAGATACAATCTTTCTATAATTCCTCTCTCTTTTCACAACTATTTCTTTTATCTTCTCGAATATACCCCGTAACTTATCTTCGTCATTAAGTATGTACAACTCCGCAGAATATTCTGTGAAAGTAAGTGTCACATACCTACTTTTTAGTTTAAGTTCATAAATAGTATCTTTCCTATTCCTAGCTAATTCTTCTAACGACTCATATTTATACTCACGTGTCTCAATACTCACCTCGGCAGATTCGGTTCTGAGGATGCTGACTATCTTTTCGAGATCATCAAGGTATAGTTTAACTGGCTTTAGATCTTCACTACGAGAGAGGGACTTCTTTTCCATTTTCGATATTCCTCTTTACAAGTTTTCGATAACACTCATTAAGTAAATCAAAGCGGACTATTTCTTTTCTTAACCGCTAAATACAATTCTAGTGTAGTTTTACAAATTTGTCCCCACCCAATTTCAGACAAATTTTTAATACCCAAAACTCTCTTTTTATGTCATAATGTCCACACCGCACGTATCCTTGGGAACGTGACGGAACAAAATCTCACCCAACCCAACGCGCGCAGATCAGGGGCATAGCGCGCAAGCGGACTCTACCTTTATCGGAGGGTACCTTGTCTACAACAACTATTTCAACCACTGTGTCACAAAGAAGAAAGGTGACCACGCTCACGTTCCGCCAGAAGAAGGAACGCGGCGAACCGATCACCATGCTTACCGCCTATGACTATCCCACTGCAATGGCGATAGACAAGGCTGGTATTGATTCCATCCTCGTCGGCGATTCGCTCGGGATGGTTGTCCTCGGCTACGAAAATACTCTGCCCGTTACCATGGAAGATATGCTGCATCACGCGCGCGCAGTCTCACGCGGAGCGAAGTCCGCGCTGCTGGTGGGCGATATGCCGTTCATGTCGTATCAAGTTTCAACCGAAGAAGCTGTCCGCAATGCGGGGCGATTTTTACAGCAGGCTGGCATGGATGCGGTCAAACTTGAAGGCGGACGGGAACGCGCAGACGCGGTCCGCGCGATTGTGGGAGCGGGTATTCCCGTCATGGGTCATCTTGGTCTCACGCCGCAGTCTGTCCATCAACTTGGCGGATTCCGCGCACAGGGCAAAACAGCATCCGCGGCAAAACGCCTGCTCGAAGATGCGCATATTCTCGAAGAAGCAGGCGCGTTCAGCCTCGTGCTGGAATCTGTCCCTGCGCGATTGGCGGAATATATTTCCAAACAAATTTCAATTCCCACCATTGGCATTGGCGCGGGCGCGGGCTGTGACGGTCAAGTACTTGTCACTCACGATCTGCTCGGTCTCTTTGAGCGCTTCACGCCGAAGTTCGTCAAGCAGTATGCAAACTTCCACGCGGAGATGAACAGGGCTTTCACTGAATATCTTGACGATGTGGAAACAAAACGCTTCCCCGCTGTTGAACATACGGTTGAGATGAGCGATGATGAGTGGGATATGTTTCAGAAGGAAATAAAATAAATCATGTCGTTGCGAGGAGGGTGCTCTTCCCGACGAAGCAATCTCCAAATTTTCAGGAGGTTGCTTCGCCAAAGAACGGCTCGCAACGACATATAAAAGGTAAATAAAATGAGTAACGATATTCTTCTTGTTGGAACTGGCGCATTGGCAACTTTGTTTGCGGCGCGATTGAGTGAAGCGGGGCATTCCGTGTCCATGCTTGGAACGTGGAAGCATGGGCTGCACGCTTTGCAGAAAAACGGCGCGCGCATTACGGATGCAAATGGAAACGAACGCGCATTCAAAGTCCACGCGACGGATGATCCTTTTGAAGTGAGCGGCGCGAAGTTTGCGCTGGTGCTGGTCAAATCCTGGCAGACGGAACGTGTGGCAGGTCAACTTACAGGAGTGCTTGCAAGCGATGGGCTTGCGCTGACCCTTCAAAATGGACTCGGCAACCGTGAAACGCTCGCACGTAACCTCGGGCCTGCTCGGGTTGCATTGGGCATTACCACCACTGGAGCGACTCTGCTCGGTCCGGGCTTGGTGCGGGCAGGCGGGGACGGAGTCATCTCCATTGAGCAGAATCAGGCACTCGGTCCGCTTGAAGCGGCTCTTCGTTCCTCCAACTTTAATTTGCATATCGTCAACGATGCGAAGTCGCTCATGTGGGGCAAACTTGTCATCAACGCCGCGATCAACCCGTTGACTGCGTTATTGCGAGTTCCAAACGGCGAATTATTATCGCGTCCGAATGCGCGCAAAATGATGGCGCTTCTGGCGCGTGAAACTGCGGAAGTGGCATCGGCGGAGCAAGTGAATTTGCCATTCAGTAATCCAGTTACGGCGGCGGAGGATGTGGCGCGCATGACTGCCACGAATCATTCCTCGATGTTTCAGGATGTGCGGCGCGGCGCACCCACAGAAATTGATGCCATCTGCGGCGCGGTGGCAAGGCGGGCGGAGAAGCATGGCATTCATGCTCCGTATAATCGCGCGTGCTGGCAGTTGGTGCGCGCCAGTGTTGGTCGCGCCTGAAGCGTGACCTAATCAAGATAAAAAGGGTGACATTCTTCCGCGTTAGTTCGTGACTTCGTTTCTGCCCGGTGTAAATAGTGCATGGTAAGATACAGGAAACTTTTATTGTAGGAGGTACTTCCATGCGCAAGTGGATATTAATTTTGATATTGGGGATATTTTTGGCGTTCCCTTCTTCGGCGTTCGCACAAACCAGCATAACTTTAACCAGCATGAACGTGCAGTTATGGCCTGAATTCGATCAGCCCAGCGTGTTGGTGATCACAGATTTTACAGCAGCCGCAAGCACAAAATTCCCCGTCGATATGTCTTTCCGCATTCCGTTGGATGCCAACCTGATCGCCGTCGCAACTTACACAGCGGACGGAAGTTTGATGAACGCTGTATTTGAAGGCCCGACCGTACAAGGCGAGTGGCAGGTTTTTACCGTTACATTGGAAGCCGCTTCCGCCCGTTTTGAATATTATCAGCCGATCACATTCAGCGGAAATCAGCGCGTTTTTTCATATCTATGGAATGGCGATTACGCGGTGAGCGCATTCAATATGCGCGTGCTTGAACCTGCCGATACAACCTCCCTGACGACAGTTCCAAAACTCAGTTCAATATCACAGACGGATGGTCTCAAATATTTTGAGGGCAAGCCGGTAAAGCTTAAGTCCGGCGAACAGTACGCATTAAACCTGCAATATACTAAAACAACCGATACGTTGATCAAATCTTCGCAGACAGTCCAGCCATCCGCGCCGGTGGATGAAAATACACCCGGCCGCGTATCATTGAATAATTACCTGCCATACATCATCGGGGGCGTGGGAGTGTTGTTGATCGTGGGCGGATTTGTTTACTACTTAAGATCAGGCCGCAACTCATCCAAACGAGCGCGGCGCAGAGCGCATACAATAAATGTCGAGAACGAGGAAGCGGACGAGGAATTGTATTGTCCCCAATGCGGTACTCGCGCAAAATCCAATGATCGTTTCTGCCGTGTGTGCGGCGCGAGAATCAGACGCCAGGAAGAATGAGAATATTTTAAACATAAATATGAACATGTCGCCTTTGGTTGCCATCTACTTTTTTTACGGCCTAGCATTTTTCAGCATGGGCCTGTTGGTGGCAATGGAAGGCGGCCGCTCCACAGATGCGCGTTTGCGCATGGCGCTGCGTCCGCTGGCGGGGTTTGGTCTCGTCCATGCCGCGCACGAGTGGCTTGAAATGTTCGAAATCGTAGCGGGGTTTAATGGCAGTACAGAACCAGCCTGGCTGTCTGTGATCGAATTTAGCATACTCGCCTTCTCGTTTTTATCACTAGCCGCATTTGGTTCCTACCTCGTACTTGGAAGCGAATCCACATGGCGGGTAAGTCTCATCATCCCGCTTGTGCTCGAAGCAGTATGGGTGTTCGGACTGGTCGCTTTCAAGGGAAGATATTTGCAGGAAGACCTTCTTGTGATCTCCGATGTTTGGACGCGTTATGCGCTTGCCATTCCTGCGGGTCTGCTGGCGGCGGCCGGGCTGATCGTCCAGCAGCGCGCCTTCCGCCATGCGGGATTGGTCAGCTTTGGGCGCGATAGTCTGTGGGCATCTGTATCATTCGGCTGGTACAGCCTTGTAGGCCAGATATTTACCACGCCGAGTCTGTTACCGCCATCCAACTTCCTCAACTCGGAATTTTTTCTCTCCACATTTGGTTTTCCCGTTCAATTATTGCGCGCGATTACGGCGATCTTCGCTTCGGTATTTGTCATCCGTTTTCTGCGCGCATTTCAAGTGGAAAGCGACCACAAGATCGCTGAATTACAGGAAGCGCGTTTGCATGAGTCGCGTCAGCGCGAAGAACTGCGCGGAGAATTATTCAGGCGGATCGTCGCCGCGCAGGAATCGGAACGTCAGCGCATCGCGCGCGATCTGCATGATGAAACCGGTCAATCGCTGACCGCCATCGGTATGGGCTTGCGCGGACTTGCGGATGAGATCAGTCCGCGCAATAAAACGCAGCGCGATACTCTTGGACAATTACAGTCCCTCACATCAGATTCGCTTGGAGAATTACAACGCATCATTTCTGACCTGCGGCCTGCGCACCTCGACGATCTGGGTTTGTCTGCCACTTTGAGATGGTACACCAACCGTCTGCAAGAGATGACCCGCCTGAGCATCAAAGTGGACATCTTCGGCGAAGAGCACAAACTGGATGAAGCCGTCAAGATCGCCATCTTTCGCATCATTCAAGAAGCGTTGAATAACATTATCAAACATTCACGCGCCAGTGTTGTGACTATTAAATTGGATTACACGGAAAAATCAGCGAAAATTCTGGTGCGTGACAACGGGGTGGGGTTTGACATGGATGCCGTCCAGAACCGCGTTGGAAGAATATCACTCGGGCTGTCAGGCATGGCAGAACGCGCCGCACTTTTGGGTGGGACTGTAGAATTTCACTCGCGCCCAAATTACGGCACCGAAGTGGAAGCGGTGATACCGTATGATGCGGTGGAGAAAGAGGTTTAAATGACAATACGATTACTGCTGGTGGATGATCACGCCGTTGTACGCTCCGGGTTGAAAATGCTTTTGGGCAGCCAGAAGGGGATGGAGATCGTTGGGGAGGCAGCATCCGCCGCCGAGGCCTTGCAGGAGGCGGAACGCACACATCCCACCGTCATTTTGATGGATATTGGTCTGCCCGATAAAACGGGTATCGAAGCCACGCGTGAGATCAAGGCGAGGTTTCCTGATGTGAAGATCGTGGCGTTGACCATTCACGAGGATGAGGAATATTTCTTTCAAATGTTGAATGCGGGCGCATCGGGGTATGTTCCCAAACGCGCCGCTCCCGATGAATTGATCACCGCCATCAATGCCGCGGCCATTGGCGAGGTGTATTTATATCCATCCCTGGCAAAATTTTTGGTGCGTGATTTTTTGAACACGGAACGCCCATCTGAGGAAAAACCGAATCTGGATGGATTAACCGACCGCGAGCATGAAGTGTTGACGCATCTGGCAGAGGGTTCAAGCAATGATGGGATCGCTTCGGCGTTGGTGATCAGCCCGAAGACGGTGGAACGTCACCGCGAGAATATTATGCGGAAGTTGAATCTGCATTCGCGGGCCGAATTGGTGCGCTACGCGATCCGCAAGGGGATCATCAAGGCGTAAGGCAAAACGAAAATCGCAAGTGACTCCTGTCGAAAGACGGGAGTTTTTTATTTAATGGGGTGAATCACCTATCAGCGTGGGAAAGGCATGGGGCGGAGTACGCAGGTTTGGGCGGGGAAAGATGCGCATGTCCTTCATCCAAGATGGGGGCAAGATGGGGAGTGAGCCGAATTTACTTTGTTTTAAGGAAGTCTTATAGTGTAGTCAAGATAAAGAAAGGAGATTGCCATGAACGCAACTGAAATCGTACTACTACTCTTCCTGGTTCGTCTGGTTGTCCCGTTTGGTTTGCTTCTGCTGGTTGGTGAATGGTTACACCGATACGATGCCAATTACTGGCTGAAATCATGAGGAAATATGGATACTCTTAGTTCAATTCTCGCTGTACTGTTTGGTGTGGTTCTCCGCCTGCTTGTGCCCATTGCTGTGACCGCCCTGGTCGTTTACGGACTTCACAAGCTGGATGCCCGCTGGCAGGAAGAAGCCAGAAATGAAATGAAAACGCTGGTAGTGGATGAAATGCCCTGTTTGAAGATGCAGGGTATTTCTACTGAGCAAATGAAATTGCGCGCATCTTTAAGCGCCCAACCTTGCTGGCAGGTTCAACGTTCGCATAACGGACGATTGAGCGAAGCCTGCCTAAGCTGTGAAGTGTTCCTGGATGCGCCTGTACCTGCCCCCGTGACTCACGCGCACGTATAAATTTTTTAATAAGGAGAATGATCAATGATCTCACGTTTCGAACGCATTGTGATCGCTTTAGTATTCGCCCTTTTGGCGGCAGCGGCCACACTTGTCTTTGCCCAGGCTCAGGAGGGAACTCCCACCGTACCGCCTCCAACAACGAATATGAATTATGACACCTGTGCTGGCTGTCATAAGGAAATTAACGATACGTGGGAATTGGGGCCGCATGGTCAGGCGCTTTCTGACCCGATCTTTGCTGAAAGTTGGGACAATCAGGGCAAACCAGGCGCCTGCCTCGTTTGCCATACAACTGGTTATGACCCGGCGACTGGCACATCCAAAGCGGAAGGCGTGACTTGTGAAGCATGTCATAGCCCGATCCCGGCGAGCCATCCAAATGACAATATGCCGGTGGATAAGTCGCCTGATCTGTGCGGCAAATGTCATAGCGATCCGCGTTTCGCCACTGATAACTGGAAACTGAGTATGCATTATCAGCGCAGTATGACCTGTTCAACCTGCCATAACGCACACACCGCCGGGATGAAAACCATCGAAGGCGCTGAAGGTGTAGTTGAAACTGGCGATGCATCACCGCTGTGCGCGAACTGCCATAAGGATGCGATGACGAACTTCCCCACATCCAAACATGCGGCGGCCAACGTAACTTGTGTCAACTGCCACCTTGGTTTTGATGTCAACGCTGAGGGGTTAACCGCCGAGGATATCGGAGAGGCTCACAAGGCTCCTGATCATAATTTCATGCCTTCCATTGATACTTGCAATAAATGCCATACCGATCAAATGCATGCTCCCGGTCAGGCTGTAGCTGCTGCCGCGATCAATATTGAACATCTGGGTGGCACACCAACCCCTGAACCGTCTCCTGTAGCAACTACTGATGAACCCACCAGGAACACTCCCACCCCGGTCAGCCCGCTTGGGTATGCCATGATAGCCGCAATGTTTGGTCTGGCTGGCGGCGTGGTGATGGCTCCCTGGCTCGACCGCTGGTATCGACTTGCTTTGAAAAAATCAGAAGAGGTGAAACATGACTGAGAATAATTTCAACCGCCGCGATTTTCTGAAATTGACAGCAGTTGGCGTTGCAGTTGCCGCAGGGACTCGCGCAATTCAGAATGTGGAGGCTTCAGGCGGCTCCAAAGGCAAGCACCAATGGGCCATGGTCATTGACCAATCCAAATGCACAGGCTGCGGATATTGCACACTGGCCTGCCAGGCTCACAATGATGTCAACCCGGATATTCAATGGAATAAGGTCCTTGATGCCGGCGAGATCGATGGCAAAAAGGTTTATCTTGCACGGCCTTGTATGCAGTGTGAACACGCCCCATGCGTGGAGGTATGTCCTGTGGGAGCTTCCTATTATCGCGATGACGGCATTGTCATGATGGATTACGATAAATGCATCGGCTGCCGGTATTGTCAGGTGGCTTGCCCGTACGATGCGCGCTCCTTCAACTGGGAAAACTTTGATGGCAATAACCCGGCAGTGCCCGAATGGGGCGAACCCGAAGTGGAACGACGTCCGCGCGGCGTGCCGGAGAAATGCGCATTCTGCTATCAACGAATCGATCGCGGTCTCGAACTCGGACTGACCCCCGGTATTGACGCGGATGCCACACCAGCTTGCTGTGTAGTTTGTCCTGTTGGCGCTCGCATCTTCGGCGATCTCAATGATCCACATTCAAATGTGAGTCAGATCCTTAAGAAGCACGTGTCTTACCGCTTGCGCGAAAATCTAGGCACCGGCTGCCGCGTCTATTATTTACCAGCCGATAATGATGTAGTAAATGAAGTGGTGGAGGGCTGATATGAAATCCATTGTAAAGTTCATGCGTGAAAACATCTTTACACCCTGGGGATTGTGGCTTGGTTTTCTGGGCGTGATCCTGCTCAGCGCACTGGTTGCCGGCATCACCGTATTCTGGAAGGGACTGGTAATCACCAACCTGACAGATCTCGTGCCGTGGGGCTTGTGGATCACAATCGATCTTTCCTCGATTGCGGTCAGCGCAGGTGCATTCAGTTTGTGTGCAGGCGTGTATCTCTTTGGACTCAAGCGCTACGCGCCAATCGCGCGCACAGCCACCTTCATTGGTCTCATCGGATACACCATGGCCATGCTGGCGCTCGTGCTCGACATTGGCCGTCCAGACCGTTTTTGGAAAGCGCTGGTTTTCTGGAACACACATTCCCTGATGTGGGAAGTCACCATGTGCGTGATGTTGTACCTGACGGTTCTGCTATTTGAAAGCATGCCGATCTTCGCATCCCTTGAATGGCTGCGTAAAAAATTTCCGAAGATCGCACACAAAATGGAAAGCGCGCATCATTATGCCCCCTTCCTCGCGATCATCGGTCTTGGGCTTTCAAGTCTGCATCAATCATCACTGGGCGCCATGTATGGCGTCATCAAAGCCCGCCCTTATTTGTACAAACCTGAAATGGCTGTGCTCTTTATGTTCTCAGCCATTGTAGGCGGCATCGCATTGACTTTGTTTGCTTCCATGCTTTCAGGAAGATTAACTCCCAAAGCCAAAGTCAACGACATTCTGATCGAACGTGTTGCGCAATTCCTCGGCTATTTGATGATCGGCTATCTCTACTTCCGCTTTTGGGATTGGCTGGCTTCAAGATACACCTACGAACCTGGACGCACCGAGGCTTATCATCTGCTCACCACAGGATCGCTCTCCTTCAACTTCTGGTTTGGCGAATTGATCTTTGGCGCGCTCATCCCGACCTTCATCCTGCTCTACCGCCCCGCGCGTTTATCTCCCTTCTGGCGGATGCTCGCCTTCGCGATGATCGTTGGCGGCGTAATAGCCTTTCGCTTCGATATAAACATTGTCGGCCAGCTTGCGGTGATCTCCTATCTGCCAGGCCAGGCAACTGTCACTTACACAAGCTACACCCCCTCTCTTGTGGAATGGGCATCAGGATCGGGTATCATCGCCTACGGTCTGCTGGCCTTCTCGCTCGGTGTGAAATACCTGCGGGTGGTGGATCACCGCCTGACAAGCGAAGAACATGAAGTGGTAACCGTGACATCCAGAGAAACTGCAAACGCATAAAACCATACAAATAGAAACATATTGTCAAACAAGGGAGCCATCTCAATAAATGGCTCCCTTGTTTGCATGTAGCATTGTGCATACGAACAAAATCCAAGCATATTAACCTTTTAGCGGGCTTTTTTAGATATTTCAACAAAAACCTCATTCTTAATCTCTTTCTCATCTTGTGACATTTGTCACATAAAATATGAGCTAAATTAACTAGTTATTAATCTGCCTTTACTATAGAATCATAGAATAGTGGATAGGTTTGTCCGATTTGTTGTGAAAAAAATCCACAACGAATACTGGGAGGGCAATCCAGAAAAATCAGTAAATTACTACTCACCACTACAGTTCGCCCAAGTCTTAATAAGGAGAATGTAAAGAAATGTCACTAAAAAAAATGTTCATACTAGTTGGCTTATTGCTCGCAACAGCTGTTATTTTAGCAGCCTGTGGCGGCGCAGCCACCCCTACTGAAGCGCCTGTTGTAGTCGCTACAGAGGCCCCAACCGAGGCACCGACAGCCGCCCCCACAGAAGATCCAGCCGCAGCAATTGAACCCATCTTCGCTGCTTCCGGTCACGCAGATGCCGCAGCTGAAGCTTTCGTTCATTGGGATACAGAAGCTGAAGTTCCCACCACCTGTGCAAAATGCCACAGCGAAGCCGGCTTTGTTGATTTCATCGCCGACGGCAAAGTGGATGCGGCCGCACCAGTTCCCAACGTACCGTTCACCTGTACTATGTGCCACAATGATGCAGCTGATGCGTTGACTTCAGTCACATTCCCGTCCGGCGCAGTTGTCAGCAACCTCGGCCCAGAGGCTCGCTGTATGACCTGTCACCAGGGACGCCAGTCCAAGGTCAGCGTTGAGAAGAAGATCACTGATTTCGCAGTGACCGATGTTGATGTAGTTGTTGAACCCATCCCCGCAGTAGACGCCGCTGGCGCCCCCGTTTTGGACAAAGATGGCAAACCGACAACTACAAAATTCACCTTCCCCAATGTTCATTACTTTGCCGCAGGCGGCACACTCTATGGCTCACAGGTTAAGATGGGTTATGAGTATGAAGGCAAGAACTATGATGGCAAACATGCCCATGTTGATGGTTTCAATACCTGTGTCGGCTGCCACGATCAGCACAGCCTCGAAGTTAAAGTCGAAGCTTGCGCCAACTGCCACGAAGGCGTCACCAGCGTTGAAGATCTGAAGAATGTTCGCGAACCGTCCTCGAGCTCTGACTATGATGGCGATGGCGACAAAGAAGAAGGCGTTGCCTTTGAAATCGCCGGCCTGCAGGAAACCTTGTATGCCTCGATCAAGTCTTATGCTACTGAAGTAGCTGGTAAGGGCATCGTTTACGATGCTGCCACCAATCCCTATTGGTTCGTTGATGATGATGGCGATGGCGTTATTGACCAGGTTGACGGTAAGAATGTAAATTACGCTTCCTTCACCGCCCGCTTGCTCAAAGCCACCTACAATTACCAGGTTTCCGTCAAGGATCCCGGTGCGTTCGCCCACGGCGGCAAGTACATCATCGAATTGCTTGTTGACTCCATCGAAGATGTCAACGCCAGCGAAAAACTGACCACCAAATTCGATGCAACTACCCTGTCCCGTGAAGATCCTGGTCACTTCAATGGCGCGGCTGAAGCCTTCCGCCACTGGGATCTCAACGATGATGGTTCTCCCTCCTACGTAGTCGAAGCTGCTTGTGCCAAGTGCCACAGCGCTTCCGGCCTGCCCCTGCTCCTCGCTGGACAGGAAATTCCTGAAGAAGGTGTTCCCGCTGGTAATGGTTTGATGTGCGTGACCTGCCATGACGGTGCCAACTTCCCGGCCCGCTACGCAGTCAATGAAGTTGCCATGCCCTCCGGCATGATCGTAAGCTACGGTGAAGGCGAAGACTCCAACCTGTGTATTCAGTGCCATCAGGGCCGCGCCTCCAAGAAGTCAGTGGATGACAAGATTGCCTTGTTCCCCGGCGCTGCTGATGCCCCGGATACAGTCGTTGAATCCATCAAGGATGCCAATGGCAAGGATGTCAGATTCAGCTTCATTAACGCCCATTACTTTGGTATTGGCGCCATGTGGTTCGGTACTGATGCGCAAGGTTTCTATGAATACGAAGGTAAGACCTACGTTGGCGTCAACACTCACGTTGAAGTAGACGGCAAAGCCGGCTGTGTTGGTTGCCATGATGCTCACAACGGTTCATGGGACACCGCAAAATGCGCGACCTGCCATCCAGGAATCGAGAGCGTTGATGATATCCGCGGCGCTTCAGACACCACCGACTGGAACGGCAACGGTGACGTTGCAGAACCTGTTCGCATGGAAGTACGTGCCCTGCGCGATGCTCTGTATGCCGAGATCAAGGCTTACGCCAAGACAACTGTTGGCACAGGCATTGTTTACGACACCAATGCTTATCCATATTGGTTTGTTGATGCCGATGGCGACGATAAAGCCGATGTTGTAGACGGCAAGACCGTGTCTTACACCACCTGGACACCCCGCCTGCTCAAGGCCGCCTACAACTTCAACTTCCTACGCAAGATCCCGGGCACCTTTGTACACAATGCGAAATATGCCATCCAGATTCAGATCGACTCGATCGAAGATCTTGGCGGCGATATAAGCAAGTACACTCGCCCATAAGTAAATTTGGTTCAAAGGGGAATACTACAATGGCGGGCGCAATGCGCCCGCCATTTCTTTAATAGTAACAGGGGGATAAAGAACTAACTTTTTACATCTGGGGCATTCAATGAAATAGTTCATTCAAGCTGAATTATTAATCTCTTTCTCATTTTTGTGACATTTGTCACTTTAAATTTTAACCAAATTAACTGGATTTTAATCTAACTTTGCAATAAAATCATAGAATAGTGGACAAGATTGTCCGATTTGTTGTAAAAAAGAACACAATCGTTCCTGTTCAAATAAAAAAGGAGAATGTAAAGAAATGTCACTTAAAAAAGTACTTTCGCTCGTTGGTTTCCTTCTTCTTGCCGCTGTCGTCTTGACTGCGTGCGCAGGACAGCCCGGTCCTGAAGGTCCTGTTGGCCCCGCCGGCCCTGCCGGTCCTGCTGGAGCAGTTGGCGCTCCAGCGTCAGCTACTGACCTGACCTGCACCGAGTGCCACAATGACACGACCTTGATCGTCTCAAAGCAGGCGCAGTTCAAGGAACTTTCTGTGCATGGAACAGGTGAAGCTTTTGAGAGAGGCGAAGGCACCGACTGTGCCGGCTGCCACGGCAGTGAAGGCGCCAAAGCGCGCATCAACGCCGGCCTGCTCCCGCATGATGCGTCGGTTGAAGGCGTGGTAAACGTCTCGCCGTTCAACTGCCGTACCTGCCATAACATCCACACCACTTATACAGGTGAAGACTGGGCGCTGACGGGAGCTGAACAACCGACGAAGATGGAGTTTACCGATGGCACCTTCGATGGCGGCGCTGGCAACTTGTGTGCCAACTGCCATCAGATCCGCAATGCAAAGCCCAAAGTCGATGGCGGAAACGTCGCGATTGCATCCAGCCGGTTTGGCACCCACTATGGTGTTGAATCCCAGATGTTGCTTGGCGAAGGCGGATTGGGTGAGACAACTGGCAGCCCAAGCGTACACTACTCATCTGTTCAAGATACCTGTGTAGGTTGCCATATGGGAGAGGAATTCAACCATACTTACCTGCCTAAAGTGGCGCGTTGCCAAGCCTGCCATGCCGATGCTAAAGACTTTGACGTAAACGGCGTGCAGACCGAAGTTAAGGCGAAGCTCGAAGAACTTCATACCCTCTTCGTCGAAAAGAAGCTAATGAACCCGGACGAGGTGGCGAACCCATCCAATCTATGGGGTATTTATGACGCGGCGACCGATAAATGGAGCAATCCCTCCGCAGATGCTCCTTTGACAGTTCCCGAAGCAGTCGCAAACGCGATGTGGAACTACAAGTTCGTAACCTACGATCAGAGTAATGGCGCTCACAACTCGGCGTATGCCAAGGCTCTTCTTGATGCAGCATTGGAAACGATGAAAGCATACACTCCGTAGGAACTACCATCGAAATAATAGGGGAAGAACTACGATGGCGGGCGCATTGCGCCCGCCATCTCTTTAATTATTAGGATGACTTCTGTCCATAAATCATGTAAAATCAATGATATTCAACACTACGGTTTACATGATACGACCCGTAAAATTGGGGTCGTTGCCCCATGACACTTGGATATATGTGTCAAAGTTATATTTTTTATTAAATAAGTTCCCAGGAGAATTCAATGAGACGACTAAAAATAGCGCAAGCATTGCCGCTTCTCGCAGGAATTGTGCTGGTCGCGCTCGCCATAGCTGGCTCCAGATCCCAGACGGTACGCGCCGCGCCGCATATAAACCAGGTTGCTGCGCCTAATTCGCAACAAGTGGATAATAGCGTGTGCCTAGCCTGCCACAGCAGACCGGATTTCAATTTGACCATGGCCAATGGTGAAGACCTCTCTTTAACCATCAATCCAGACAAATTCAGTCAATCTGTCCATGGCGAAAATGAGATTGCCTGCACAAGCTGCCATACAGATTTTACCGGGTTTCCACACCCGGAACTCAAGGCAGCCAGCCCGCGTGAGATAGCGACCACTTATTACACAACCTGCCAGCAATGTCATGCCGAACAATACGATAAGGCACTTGATAGTGTTCATCAGCGCGCACTGGCAGGCGGACAAACAAACGCCGCCGTCTGCACCGATTGCCACGACCCGCACGAACAAACACGCATCACAAATAAAGATACAGGCGAAGTTTTAGTTACCGCCAAATTACATATTCCGCAGACCTGTGCCCAATGCCACAGCGGAATTTATGATACCTATAAATACAGCGTCCACGGCGCCGCGTTGACCGAAGAAGGCAACCTTGATGTGCCAACCTGTATTGACTGTCACGGAGTCCACAATATTCAAGACCCCACAACAGCCCAGTTCCGAAATGAAACACCGCAATTATGCGCCAAGTGCCATGCCAATGGAACGCTCATGCGCGCCTACGGACTTTCCACCAACATACTAAACACCTATGTTGCGGACTTCCACGGCACAACAGTCACACTGTTTGAAAAGAATTCACCAGACCAACCCACCAACAAACCCGTTTGCACAGACTGTCACGGTATCCATGATATTTCAAAAGTGGATAACCTCCAAACAGGCATAGCGTTGAAACAGAACTTGCTCATAAAATGCCAGCGCTGTCATCCGGATGCGACTGCCAACTTCCCGGATGCGTGGATGAGTCATTACGTTGCCAGCCCGGATAATTTTCCGCTAGTTTATTACGTCAACCTCTTCTACAAATTCTTCATCCCGGCAGTGTTGGGCGGTATGGCTGTCTTTGTCGTCACAGACTTTGTACGCCGCTGGATCGAACGCCGTAAAGGAGCAACTCATTAATGGCTAAGAAATCCACTCCTCCGCAAACAGAACGCACCTATGAACGATTCCCGCTCGCAAGGCGAATCGAACATTTGACAATGCTGCTTTCCTTTACCACGCTTGGTTTAACCGGGTTGATCCAAAAATTTGCAACCAGCACCACCTCACAGTTTTTGGTTGGCTTGCTGGGCGGTATTGAAAGTGTACGCAGCATTCACCATTTCGCCGCCATTGTTCTTATAATCGGCACAATGTATCACCTCGTCGTCTTTGGCTACCAGGCTTACGTTCTGCGCATTCGTTTGAGCATGCTGCCGGGTTTTCAAGATGCGAAAGATGCGCTCCAGGCATTGCTCTACAATATCGGATTCGCAAAATCGCGCCCGCAAATGGGACGTTTTACATTTGAAGAAAAAGCCGAATACTGGGCTTTCGTGTGGGGAACGATCGTCATGGCCGTCACCGGCTTCCTGATGTGGAACCCGATCACATCGGCCAAAATCCTGCCCGGCGAATTCATTCCAGCCGCCAAAGCCGCGCACGGCGGCGAAGCTGTACTAGCCGTTCTGGCTATCATTCTCTGGCACATGTACGGCGTTCATATTAAATTTTTCAACAAAGCAATGTGGACGGGCAAACTGACCGAGCAGGAAATGCTGCATGAGCACCCGCTCGAACTTGCCGATATTAAAGCCGGGATCGCAGACCGCAGACCCGACGAAGCCACCATCCGCAAACGCCAGAAGATATATTTCCCCATCGCTTCAATTCTGACCCTGGGTATGTTGGCCGGTATCTATGGCTTTATCAACACTGAAGAAACCTCACTGACGACCATTCCGCCGCTGGCAGAACAGCAGGTTGAAGTCTTTGTCCCGCAGACAGCCACTCCACGGCCAACCTCCACCCCAACAGCAGAACCAACAATTGCGCCAACGGTTGCAGATACCCCGTCAGCGGCGACAACGCCTGACGCGGCCACAGCAGTTGTCAGCTGGGATGGAAGCGTCGGACCTTTATTCCAGCAAAAATGTGCAGCCTGTCATGGCGCATCCGGCGGATTGAATTTAGCCGCTTATACAGATGCGATGAAAGGCGGCGCTTCCGGCGTGGTATTCACAGCCGGAGATTCTGCCGGCAGTTTAATGATCATAAAGTTTGAAAGCGGGAAACATCCGTACGCTGTGCTTACAACTGAGGAACTGGATCAGATCAAATCCTGGTTGGATGCCGGCGCACTGGAAAAATAATCACGGGTTTATAATAAAGCAGATGCACGGCTGTGCATCTGCTTATTTTTTGGAGGTGTGAATGAAAAAGTTAATGGAACGGCTCGGAAATTTTTTTGTACCAGCCCCAGGCTCTTCACGTTGGACGTATATCATGCCGTACCTGGTTTTGGTTATTCTTTTTATCGCTATATTTGCAGGTGGAACGTATGGATGGGAACATACGAACTCTTCTGAATTCTGCGGAACTGCCTGTCATACCATGCCGCCTCAAGGCGTCAGCCATTCGGATTCTCCTCACGCTAATGTCACCTGCGAAGAGTGCCACGTTGGCCGCGCTTCATTTATTGAGCAGTTCACGCGCAAGTCACAGGCGCTGCATGAAATTTACTACATGACCTTCTCGCTTTATGAATATCCGATCCGTGCCAAAGCCTTGCGCCCGGCGCGTGACACCTGCGAAAAATGCCATCTGCCTGAAACATTCACCAATGACAGTCTGCGCACCATCAAGCACTTTGCCGATGATGAAGTCAACACTGAATCCACCACCTACCTTATTTTGAAGACCGGCGGCGGAGATAAACGCGAAGGACTCGGCAAGGGCATCCATTGGCATATTTCGAACAAGGTTCAGTACTATGCAACAGACCCCTTGAATCAGGAAATACCGTATGTGCGCGTCTATAACGATGATGGCACTTTCACGGAATATGTGGATGTTGAAGCTGGCTTTGATACAGCGACCATAGCCGGGAGTCAGCTCAAGGATATCGATTGCACCACCTGTCATAACCGTGTAACCCACGCCTTCGAGAATCCGGCGGACTCGGTGGATCAATCCCTTTCGCGCAAACTGATTGACCCAGCCATTCCGTCCATTCGCGCAAAGGCTGTGGAAGTGCTCAACGTAAAATATGAAACACGCGATGATGCGGTCAAAGCCATCGCCGCCGTTGAGGAAGATTACAAGACCAATTTTGCTGATTTCTACGGTCAAAACACCGAGGCTGTACAAAAGGCGGTTACAGAAATACAGGCGATCTATGACCGCACCGTATTCCACGATCAAAAAGTCGATTCAACCACGCACCCAAACAATCTCGGACATATCAATACGCCCGGTTGTTTCCGCTGTCATGACGGAAAACATTTAAATGCGGAAAATGAAGCGGTTCGCCTTGAATGTAATTTGTGTCATTCCATCCCGATCGTGACTGGTCCAAAAGACCTGGTGACAAATATCGAGATCAACAGCGGCGGCGTTGAACCTGAGTCACATCTTAACCCGAACTGGATCAGCCTGCACAATCAGTCCATCAACCAGACCTGTTCCGCCTGCCATAGTGTTGAAGATATGGGCGGCGTTTCCAACACCTCTTTCTGTTCGAACAGCGCCTGTCACGGAAGTGTTTATACATACGCAGGTTTTGACGCTCCCGCGCTGCGTGAGATTTTGAAGGAGCAAATCCCGACTCCTGCTCCTGCCACTGCTGCGCCTTCAAACGGAGCAGCAACTTACGATGGCAATATCGGCGAGCTTCTCAAAGCCCAATGCGGAGCCTGTCACGGAGCTGCCGCATCCGGCGGATTAATCGTCACCACTTATGCTGACTTGATGAAAGGCGGCACGGATGGAGAGGTGATCGTGCCGAACGATTCGGCCAACAGCCTGTTGATCAAGATCCAAAGCGAAAAGCATTTCTTCAATCTTTCCGCTGACGATCTGGAACTGGTCAAGCAATGGATCGATGACGGAGCGCTGGAGAAGTAATGCACTTCACTACATGAGCTGCCACGAATAAAGCAAACGTCCCGAAGAATTCTTTGGGACGTTTTTTTATTGGATCAAATTATTCATCACTTGAATTATCAGCGCCAAGATCAGGCAGGGCAGATTCGATCTCTTCGGGACTTTGGCCCGCTTCCAGTCTATCCACAACATCATCGAATTCCGGGGGCAGGTCTTCGCCCATTTCGCCGCCCATTTTTCGCATCATCCTGCCGAGAGCCTTGGGGTCATCTTCCAGACCTTCAAGACCAGAGAGGTCATCGGCAGCCGATTCCATGCGGCTTTCATCTGACCTGGCAATGCGCACTTTCGTCATGCGGCGGCGGACATTATCGCTTTCACAATGCGCACAATAAACAGCCTTCTTTCCGTATTCACTGAAGGTCATGAATATTTCAAAACGTTTTTCACAAGCGTTGCAGACAAAATCATAAGTTGGCATGGACTAATTTTACTGCTTCTTGAAAATATTTTGAAGACATGATCCATGCGCAAAAGGGATTGGGGGAAAACAGCCAACAGCACAACGAAGCTCATTTAGACAGGATCAAGCCAAAGATGGGAGCGAGGCGGCGAGTCTCTTTGGTAAAATAAACTTATGTCCACTACATTCGAACTCCGCAAACCCGAGCCTCTTTTGATCGTCATATCCGGCCCGTCTGGTGTCGGCAAGGATTCTGTTGTGCAGCGCATGATGGAACGCGGCATGCCATTCCATTTTGTTGTGACCGCCACAACGCGTGAAAAGCGCGAAACCGAAGAGCATGGGAAAGATTACTGGTTCCTTTCCAAGGATGAATTTGCCCGCATGATCGAGCATAATGAATTGATCGAATATGCGATCGTGTATGGCGATTACAAAGGCATCCCAAAGGCGCAGGTACGCGAAGCGCTTGAGAGCGGCAAGGATGTGGTGATGCGGCTGGATGTGCAGGGCGCAGAGACGGTGCGTAAACTTGCGCCTGGGGCTTTGCTGATCTTTATCACATGCGAAAGTGAAGATGAATTGGAACGCCGCCTGCGTGAACGTAAAACCGAGACCGCCGATTCCCTCTCCCTGCGAATTGCCACTGCCCGAAAAGAATTAAAGCGCATCGAAGCCTTTGACTACGTTATCGTCAATCACGATTTTCATTTGGATGATACGGTAAATAAAGTGCGCGCCATTATTGATGCTGAACATTTGAAGGTACAGCATCGCAAGGTGACATTGTGAACGAAACTCCCGCATCATCTCTTAACGTTGAGCCTGCTCCTGAACCCCAGGCAGCACGCATCGCCCTGCCAGTCCTTGTGCCCACAGCCACCTATGTGATCATTGGTGTCACTGTGATTTTTTACATTTTACAGAAATTGAGTGTGGTGGTATTTGGATATGCGGTTGGTCAAATTGACTGGCTGGAAGTATACGGTGCGCGCTTTAATGCCGCCATCCGCGCCGGTGAATTGTGGCGATTTATCACGCCGGTATTTCTGCATGGTTCCGTAGCGCACATCTTCTTCAATATGTATGCGCTGTTATCCATCGGCTCATTTTTAGAGAAGCACTTTGGACACGGCAGATTCTTGCTTTTGTATTTTCTAGCCGCGTTCTCTGGCAATGTGTTTTCATTCCTGTTGACCGGCGAAAACGGATACTCTGTTGGCGCATCCACAGCCGTGTTCGGGCTGGTTGCGGCGGAGGTGATCTTCTTTTACCAGAATCGAAAATTGTTCGGCAGCCAGGCAAAGCAGGCTATTAGCAACGCTGTGTTTATCATCGCTGTGAATTTATTCATTGGCTTATCGCCCGGCATTGATAATTGGGGACATGTTGGCGGTCTGCTTGGCGGCGCAATGTTCGCGTGGTTTGCCAGTCCGCGCTGGGAAGTGGCGGGGATTTTCCCCAACTTCCATTTGCAGGATGAGCGTGAGTTTCGAGAAACCGCATTGGGGGCAGGTCTGGTTATCCTCATTTTTGGAGCGCTGGCCGCCTTTGGGTTATTTGGGTTGTAGCATTGACAATTAAAAAAGCGCCGCCAATAAATTGGCGGCGCTTTTTCTTTGGAAGACAGGTTACGAACTTACATGCACGAGTCTTGGGTCGAGTGCATCACGCAAGCCATCGCCAATCAAGTTGAAGGAAAGTACAGTGAGCATGATGGCAAGCCCGGGGTAGAACACTAGATGTGGAGCGGTGAAAACCTGGTTACGTTCCGCGCCAAGCATGGAACCCCATTCAGGCGTGGGAGGCTGTGCGCCAAGGCCAAGGAAGGAAAGCGCGGCAGCATCCAGAATAGCGGTGGCGATACCAAGAGTTCCCTGCACGATCAGCGGGGTCAACGCATTAGGCAAAATACATTTGAAGAGGATTTCATATGTATTGCCGCCCAGGGAACGGGTCGCAGAAACAAAGTCCATTTCGCGGACGGATAACACGGAGGCGCGCATAACACGCGCATATGCCGGGATGGAGACAATGCCAATCGCAAGCAGAGCATTGATCAGGCCCGGTCCAAGAACCGTCACGATGGCAATGGCCAGCAAAAGCGAGGGAAATGCCAGCAGCACATCCATCACACGCATAATGAGGTTGTCGATCCAGCCGCCAAAATAGCCAGCCAATGCTCCAAGAACAGTGCCAATAATAATGGCGAAACTTACGGTGGAAAGGCCGATCATCAAGCTTAGGCGGGCGCCATAAAGCATACGGCTGAATTCGTCGCGGAGATTGCCGTCTGTTCCCATGATATGCTGGGGCTGATCCTGCGGGCATCCCAAAAGATGAATGCAGGGGGAGGATCGTTTTTGAATATCCTGAGGCGGATCCACATCCAACATCGAAAGTGTCGGACTATAAGGAGCGATCCATGGCGCAGTTAGCGCAATGGTCACCAGAAGAGCCAAAATGATCATGCCTATAATAGATGATTTACGGCGAAAAAGCCGGTGCCAAGTGATCTGCCAGAGGCTCGTTGACTTGAGGGTTAGGGCTTCAGAATCCAGTTTCGGGGGTGTTGCGGTGATGGTGGTCATGAGCAGTTCCTAGTTCAAGCGGATGCGGGGATCAAGATAGGCATAGGAAACATCCACGATCAGATTCAGTAAAACGAAGAACATGGCAATAACAACTGTAAATCCCTGCACAATACCATAGTCGCGGGCAGTGATTCCGTCATATAAAATACGTCCGACGCCGGATAAATTGAAAACGGTTTCTGTTAATACCGCGCCGCCCAACAGACCGCCCAATGACAGGCCAATGACCGTGGCGAGAGGCAGCAGGGCATTTCGAAACGCGTGCTTCAAAATCACAGCCCTGCGATTCAACCCTTTTGCGCGCGCTGTTCGAATGTAATCCTGACCGAGTACCTCCAACATGGCTGAGCGTGCCATGCGGGCTATCAACGCCATGGGGATGGTGCTCAGCGCAAACGCAGGGAGAATCAGATGAGTAACAGCATCCTTGAGCAGTGTCCAATTACCTGTCATAAGGGCATTGAAAATATTCATGCGGCTAAAAAAATCAACAATAATAAAACCAAAGGAACCTTCGGTTAATTGCATCCCCCAGGTTTCAAAAAATGGAACTGTAATAATTCCGGGGCTCAAGCGGCCGGATGGCGGCAATTGAAGTGGCGTATCTTTTAATGCGAGCGCAAAAATATAAGCAAGCATTAATCCCAGCCAGAAAACGGGCATGGATACGCCGACGTTGGCCCACATCATGGTAACAACATCCACCCATGAATTGTGGCGGACTGCGGAGATCACGCCTAAAGGAATGCCGATAAAAATACTGACAAGGAGCGCCGCAAAACTTAACTCAACAGTGATCGGCAGGCGTTCCATTAATAATTCAGTAATGGGTTTGGAGTAGCGGAAGGAACTCCCAAAATCACCGTGTGCAATTTCATTAACATACACCCCAAATTGAACTGGGATGGGTCTATCCAGACCATGACGATGATTGAACTCATCACAAACCACTTTGGTGGCTTTCTCCCCCAGCATGGCGCGGCACGGGTCGCCTGGGATCAGGCGGGCCAGCGCAAATGTGGCAAACAAAATGCCAAATAGAACTGGAATACTAAGCAGGAGTCGTCGGATGATATAGGTTGTCATGTCGGTTTAGGGAGAACCCCCGCCAAGATGACTCTTGACGGGGGTCTAATAGATGTACTAGGTTGAAATTACTGGGCCGGAGGAGCGTTCAGGAACGCGCCAAAGAGGCCGCTCCAATAGGAGAAGGCACCGGTGTTACCAGTGTGGAGCGGGTTGGCCGCATCCCATTGGACGGAGAGGGAAGTTACCACATCGTTCGCGTCAAGCGTGGAACCATCGTGGAAAACAACACCCGGGCGCAACTTGAAGGTCCACTCGGTCAGGTCATCGCTGACTTCATAGGATTCAGCCAAAGCTGGTTCCACAGCGGTGCCGCCGGTTTCGTAGGACAACAGGGATTGTGTCACCTGTTCGCAAGCACGCAGGGATTCGCCGTCGGTCTCGTCAGCACAATAAAGCGAGATCGGTTCAGCGTTCTGCATCCAGACGAATGTGTCAGTGCCATTAGACATGACGGAGAATTCTTCATTACCAAGCGGGCTGGCAAAAGCGCCTTCAACAGAGGCCTTGAAAGCCAAAGCAGAACCACCATGAGCAACTGGGATCATCGGCACGTGGGTGCGGATGGCGTTGTTGGCAGTGGTGTAGAAAGGCTCGCGGTCAGAATCGGAGGCCAATTGAGCGCCACTGGCAAGTGCGCTGGTAATGTCTTCGAATTTATCGCCGAATTGCAGTGAAGCACCAGCGCCGAAGTGATAACCAACGAAGTTGGTCTGGTCAGGATAGTCAGCGCCCCAACCTAGCAAGTGGATGCCCTGTAACTGGCCGGCATCACCCGCGGCGAGGAAAGCACCGGATTCCATTACTTCGATATTGACAGTAATGTTCAGGTTCTCTTTCAACTGGGCTTGAAGATCCTGCGCCACAACATTCGGGTCAGGCAGGTAACCACGGACAACATCGCGGTAGTTCAATACGGTTTCGAAACCATCCGGGTAACCGGCTTCAGTCAAAAGAGCCTTGGCCGCTGTGGCATCGAAGGCGTACCACTCATCGCCTACGCAGCCATTCGGAATAACACAGGGTGTGAAGTGGGAAGCAACCTCAGAACCAGCCGGGTAGAAGTTATCTACGATGCGCTGGCGGTCAATGCCCATGGCGATGGCCTGACGAACTTTCTCATTGGCCAATGGATTGGTTGTGTTATCAAAGCCCTCAACTTGTGGATTGTTGTTGAAGCCGATATACATGGTGTTAAGGGCCGGGCGGGTGTAGAGAGCCAGGTTGGAATCACCTTCAACGGTGGCGAAATCATCGGGACCAACATTATCAATGCCGTCAACGGTGCCGGACTGAAGCTCAAGCAAGCGCTGGGCTGATTCAGTACCCCAACGGAAGACGAGGGTATCTGCGCCAACGTTCTCACCCCAATAATTGGGATTCTTGGTGAGTACCAATTGGTTGCCGCGTTCCCATGATTCGATCATGTACGGGCCAGTGCCAATCGGCTTCTCGAGCAAATCGCCGTTACCGCCAGTGGCCTCGATGTATTCAGTGGGCTGAATAGCAAAGGATGTGAAAGCGATCTTGGATGGGAAAGCGGGGTCGGGCACGCAGAGTGTGATCTTGACAGTCAATTCGTCCACAGCTTCGATGGACTTGAATTCGCCGCCGTATTCACAATCAGGTGACACAACGGACAGACCCTCATAAGCGGCAGCAGGCGCTTCAGTAGCAGCAGAGGCCTCGGTCGCAGCCGGGGCTTCAGTAGCCGCCGGGGCTTCGGTGGCGGCGGTACCGCCACAGGCCGCGAGCAAGATGCTCGCAAGCACAACTAACGAAAGTAAAACAGAAAGGTTTCGTTTCACGGTTTCTCCTCCTTAGAGAAAAAGTGTAATTATGGAGGTAAGGGGAAAGGGAATCTCTCTCCTGAGCCTCCCGACAGGTGTAAATTATACAACAAAAAGCAGCTTACCAGACAGGTAGCGGAAGCCCAATTCCATTTAACCCTACTGCAGCAGGGTCTTTCGGCCAAAGCCCGGCGATCTGCTCATTGCATTTTGGACACCTTCCAGCGCCTGTAATCCTATACTCGCGGATGACATACCCGCTTCTTTTCACAAGCTGATAACTGCATTTTGGACAATGGGTAGTTTCATACTCCCCGACATTGCCCGGCAAATTCCCTGCATACACATATCGCAGCCCCGCCTCACGCCCGATCTCCGCCGCGCGCAAAAGAGTCTTCGAGTCGGTGTTATCTGGCTCGGTCATTTTGTAATCCTTATGAAAAGCCGTCACATGCCAGGGAATATCAATAGATAAACTCGCGAGGAATCGCGCCGCATCCCACAACTCTTCATTTGAATCATTGAAACCGGGGATCACCAAAGTCACAACCTCCACCCATAGACCCATTTCACGCGCGCGTTTAATGCCATCCAATGTATGCTGCAAAGTCCCGCCCAGCTTGCGATAATTCTTATCGTCCATGCATTTTAGATCCACCTTGTATGCGTCAATGTAAGGACGGATATATTCCATCACTTCCGGCGTATTATTTCCATTAGAAACATAGGCACACATCAACCCATTTGATTTTGCAGTTTTGAAAATTTCAACCGCCCACTCGCTTGTAATTAATGGTTCATTATATGAAGAGACAACCACGGCAGCGTTCGTCTTCCTCGCATATTCCAGCATTTGAGCAGGCGTTATCTTTCTTACAAATTGTTCTGAAATATCAGAAGCCGGGTCGCGCATGGCTTGTGACGTTAACCAGTTTTGACAATAGCCGCAGTGATAATCGCAGCCCAACATCCCAAACGTCAACGCGTTTGTACCGGGCATAACGTGTGAAAAAGGTTTCTTCTCGATTGGGTCACTTTGCAATGCGGCCACATATCCCCATGGCACGCGCAATTTCCCGCCCTGATTAAATCGCACCTGACAAATTCCGCGTTTGCCCTCGCGGATCAAACAGCGATGTCCGCACGCAAAACAGCGCACAGAATCGTCAGGCAGCGATTCGTACAACGTCCCTTCAACCGTTAAACTATCCAATACATTTGCGAGCGAACTCATCTATAATATACCTGTGTTACATAGTATCGCATAATTTGTTTACTCACCTTACGCAGTGTCGTTCTGAGCGAAGCGAAGAATCTCGGATTTCAGAAGTAGAGACCCTTCGCTCCGCTCAGGGAATCACGGTGGGGTGCGTAAGCCTAATGTTTAATCTTCATGCGAAATTTACTTTTGGTTTTTGATGAAAGGTTGATTGATCTGTGAAACAAGCGATAACTGTTGTCATTCAGGCAGGCGGCGCATCTTCACGCATGGGCGAAGATAAAGCCTTGAAAATTTTTCTTGGCAGGCCGCTCATTCAACGCGTGATCGAGCGGATGACTCCAATTGCAGATGAGATCATTGTAACGACGAATCGCCCCGCTGAATATACTTTCCTTAATCTCCGCCTCGTACCTGACCTCAAGCCGGGGCGCGGCGCACTGGGCGGACTCTACACTGCCATCGCATCTGCGGCGCATCCGCTGGTGGCTGTGGTGGCCTGCGACATGCCCTTCGCGAGTCAAATGTTCTTCGAAGGCGCGCGCAGGCTCATGGTCAGGGATGAAGCGGATGTTGTCATCGCCAAAACTGATGAGGGCTATGAACCTCTCCACGCGTTGTATCGCCGTGAGACCTGTCTTCCCGCAATTGAATCAGCAATTGATTCCGATCAATGGAAAGTCATCGCTTGGTTTCCGCAAGTTAAAGTGCGGACATTGAATCCTGATGAAGTTAAATCCCTGGATCCATCGGGGTTATGTTTTTGGAATTTAAATACTCCCGCAGAATTTGCGGAAGCGGAACGCCGCGCTAACGAACAATAAGCACCGGGCACGGTGCATGAGCCAATACCTTTTGACTGGTACTGCCCAACAACAAACCGGCCAGCCTGCCAAAGCCGCGTGACCCCATCACGATCACATCACTCCCGCGCGTGGTTGCCACATCAATGATGGCTTCGGCGGCGTCGCCTTCGATGATCTCGGTGTGGATTTCGCATGGAATATTTCCAACTTCTTTTACAGCACGGCTGAGAATTTCCTCCGCTTCGATCTTGCGGGCATCAATGGCAAGCTGCATATTCGGCTCGCCAAGATAAACGGGGATGGTATCGTATGAGACCACAATTCGAAACTCACTGGGTTTCATGGTGCGCGCCATCTCGGCGGCTTTGCGTGCGGCATGGAGTGCGTGTTCTGAACCATCTACTGCGAGCAGAATCCTGTCAAACATGGTGGCTCCTTTTGTGTGGGGTACAATTTCAGTATACAATCTCTTTATATGAATTTCAATTGACATCTTGCATAAGTGAGCGCCATCGGCCACAGAGTACACAGAGGCCATTGAGAAAAGACTCTTAACTCCAGGACTTTCGCTTGTCGTTCTGAGCGGAGCGAAGAATCTCTGATTTCAGGGGTAGAGACCCTTCGCTAGCGCTCAGGGCGACACAATAAAGCAAAGTTGAGCGAAAGTTCTGAACTCTCTTTTTCTCTGTGATCTCAGTGGCTAAAAAGACTTTCGCAAGAGATCTAATTAATAAAGGAGCCTTTCATGTCAGTTAACAATTCGACCCTTCGACACGCTCAGGGCAGCGCCCTGTTTAGCGCAAACCTGGATTTGATCCGCCGCCAATTCCCCGCTCTTGACCGCCCCGCCGTTTTCTTTGACAACCCCGGCGGAACACAGATCGCGAAACATTCGCTTGACCGTATCAATAAATATCTGATCGAATCCAATGCAAATCATGAAGGCGCTTTCGCCACCAGTATCGCATCTGACGCTGTGTTAGATGAGGCCCATCGCGCCATGGCAGATTTCTATAACGCCGCCAGCGCCGAAGAGATCGTGTTCGGTAACAACATGACCACACTCACGCTTCACATGAGCCGCTCCATTTCACGTGATTGGAAGGAAGGCGACGAGATCGTAGTGACCCGACTCGATCACGATGCCAATGTCACTCCCTGGGTTTTGGCCGCGCAGGATAAAGGCGTCAAAGTCAACTGGGTTGATTTCGACATGGAGGACGGCACTCTCAATTTAAACGAGATGCAAAAGGCTTTGGATAGGAAACCGCGCCTGCTGGCTGTGGGCTATGCTTCCAACTCGCTTGGCACCATCAACCCCGTTGAAAAAATTATCAAGATGGCGCATGACGCGGGCACGCTGGTTTATGTTGACGCTGTCCAATATGCGCCGCATGGCCCGATCGACGTGCAAAAACTGGGTTGTGATTTTCTGGTTTCCTCCGCCTATAAATTCTTCGGCACACATGCTGGAATTTTATATGGCAAACGTGATCTGCTTGAAAAACTATTTGCATATAAAGTCCGCCCTGCAACGAACAAACTGCCGGGCAAGTTCGAAACCGGCACACAAAATCATGAGGGCATTGCGGGCGTTCTTGGAGCCATCGAATATTTTGAATGGATCGGAAAAGAATTCGGCGGAAGATATATGGAAGGATTAAAAGAGGAAGGTTATCAAGGCCGCAGACTGGAACTCAAAAAAGGGATGACCGCCATCCGTGCCTATGAATTTGAGATCGGACGCGCGCTTCTTTCGGCCCTGCAAGCTGTTCCCGGTTTAACGTTATTTGGCCTCACCGACGAACGCCGCCTTGACGACCGCGTAGCCACATTTTCATTCCGCTTGAGGGATATGCAGCCGCGCGTTGTGGCTGAGAAACTTGCTGAAAATGGGATCTATGTTTGGGACGGAAATTATTACGCCATCAACGTGACTGAGCGATTAGGACTGGAAGACAACGGCGGCATGGTGCGCGTGGGAGCAGCACATTACAACACATTGGAAGAAGTGCAACGGTTGAAAGAAGCGTTGATAAAAATTAGTGAATAACATAAAAATTCCCTGACTTATGCCAGGGAATTTTTTATTTTTTCGGCGCATACAACCTGTAGTGGATAAATCGCTCGCCACCCACTTCCACCTCTCCATTGGGTTGAAAGCCAAGACGCAGAATGCCTTTGATGCGTGTGCGGGTGGGCGGGACCAGGATCGTGACAGATTCCATACCCATTTCGCCGAACGTGCGGCGGATGAGCTCTTCGTAGATCATCTTTCCCATGCCCCAGTAATCAGGGTGAAGGACAAGTCCGAGATCGGCATCGCCTTCTTCTGGCTGCAAACCGCTTCATCAAAACTGTCATCAGATAAAGGCATTTGCCGCATCACCAGCGGATTGGTGTTCAGGGCGACGTATTCAGAAGAATCTACTTTGCTCATGCGTTTGAATTCGAGTTTCATGATTTACCACTAAGATTATAAGCTGGTAACGTATTCATCTCACCCGTAAACTTTGAGCAAATCAACTCGTGCCTGTGGAGCAATTATCATCACGTATTCCCGAATATCCTGCAGGTGCTGCATCACTGTCTGTTCATTGATTCCAGCGGGCGCGTAGACGGTAAATACCACATTGCGTGTTGCATCTGTGATCTGCGTCCGCTGGTCGGGACCATACACAATGCTTGAAACAATGCCCACTCTGTCGCTGATGCTCATATCGCCTGCTTTAAGAACCTGCTCATTCCCTCTCATTAGTGTATAGCTTTCGGTTCCGTTTGAAGCATCCAGCGTGAGAGGCAGATGAAGAACATCCAGATCATGCCCCGCTGTTAGCAGCATGTTTTTCATTTCTGCCATGAACATGGCTTCGACCAGAGCCGACACACTTGGAATCGACTTTCCCTTCCAGGCAATTGATTCGAGTTGAAGTTGAACATGATACGTCTTTTTGAAGCGGCGATAATAGGCGCTATACGCCTGCAAAATGGGAAGGTCTGACATCGCCACGCGATCCAGCCCGGAAAATTGAGAACGCAGTCCCGCCTCTATTTCTGTTTTATGTTTTTCCAGTTCAGGCTGATGCGCAGGGTTGACCACATCACGCATCACCAACACCCCCGCGTGGGCTTCGGGAAAAGCCGACTTCCATGCAGAGGTTACTTCAAACATATGATTTGTCTCCAGTGCCATCGAAAATAATTATGTCACAAAGGGGGGGAAGATTCGATTTATGATAGTTTATCGAAACACTCTATGAAGTTCAGTAAGAATGCCATTGTCGTCCTTGAAGAGATTGGCAACATATTTTTTATCATCATCACTCCATTGTCCGCCTTTTGACTTTAACAGGTCGTAAGCTATTACCAAACTTTTTATCGGATATGCCAAGATAGCATGTTCTGGGTCAAATGCATATAAATCAAAATCCGTAACATAAGCATTGACTGCCTTTCGAATCCCAACATCAAGGATTTTCTTGAAATGATCGGGGGGATCTGGTTCCCAGAATCTCGAATTCTTGTAGTTTGCGGTTTCGCGCTTTTCCATTAACCAAAATAGTGGAGACTGCAATTCAATTTCTTGAGATAATAAGCCTCTATCTATGTTGCGGTTATGAAATTCATTTAACACAACTTTATGAGTTTGCCCGTTTTTCTTCGCAATTTTGGTTCCAGAGATTGCGGTAACGATATATGGTTTCCTATTAAGATAAATTATTCCTACACTATTTACAGCAAGAATTCCCTTGCACGCATAGTAAACCGAATAGTATAGCTTTACAGTCGCCCAACTTAATAAACCACGTCTAACGCCATTAATTGCATCTGCTATTGACACCGATGCTGAGTAAATATAATCAGACGCATCCGTTAATAAACAAGTTTGCATTGCACTTGCAGATATTGGGTCGAACACATAATCAGTTATATTTGTTGGCTGAATCTTTAAAGCAATCTTGTCGATATAAGCCTGAGATTGATGCATAATTAGTATTCAATTTTTTTGCTTGTATCCGTTTTAGGTTCAAAGACAGCTACGAGTTTTTCATAAATCAATTTTGGAGCATCTTTTCCGCTTAATTTTTTTACTACCTCTTGATATATAAGGTTCTCTTTCCTTAAATTAATGACTTCACTTATAGTTTTAATTGTGTATGATTTTTTTAGGTTGCAATATGGAATAATTTTAAATCTAAAAAAAATCGATAGCTCCTGTAAAACCGGCTCCATACATGAAAGTATTGGTGTTTTCATACCATTGGTCACTATATTTTTCTCTTAATGCCGCAAAGAAATTTGTTAAAATTTTCTTTTGCGATTCGAGCTCTTCCACATCTACACGATCAAAATCACCCTTTTCTTCTACTAAAGGTTTCAAAGCGCTTACTGCGGTTGAGAGTGCAATCCCGCCTTTTCTTACAGGGGCATTTGGTAATTTAATACTTGCAAAATAGGGAGAATCTTGGTCTTCATTTAAATAAAGTGAAATATCTCTTGCACGTTGAGCAGCCAAGTCAATTAATGCTTCACTAGCAACTCCATATAAATCAAAAACCAAGCTGCGTGAGACTGGTTTCTGTTCAGTATTAATTGACAAGAAAATATCGGCGCATTCCTGAGTATTTAGGTTTTCGTAAATCACCACCGGTAATTCTAGGGATTCGATTTTTTGATTCTCCTTTATTGCCGCCTTTATGCCTGCTAATCTATGTTGTCCGTCGACAACTTGAGCCGATGCGGATATTTGCTCGAAGGAGATATTGTTTTCATTCTTTTCTATGGGATTTTCTAAGTTATTCCAGTTCAATATTATTGCTCCTGGAAATTCTCCAACCTTTAGTGTAAATTCTTTGATGCTATTTATTCTGCCTTCGTTTAAGACTCGTTGCACTGCCCCCGGTTCATCTGATTTTCTGCGAATGGCTACATAGCTGATATCTACTAGTACCTTTGCTAAAATTCGGGTTACCCAAAAGGTTCTTTTTTGCTGAGTAATTTGCAAAGCAGGAACAGTAATTTTTTTCATTTTAAAAACCTCTCGTTGAGATAGACATATGAACAGTTAATATCAACTGATTTAAGATAACTGCAGCATTTACATTGTATGCCAGACTTTTCAATTATCACCCGCTCGTCTAGTAAAAAAGCACATTTAAATTAATAAAAAAATCCAAAATAGGATAACTTCGGAATCAAGATTGCACAAGATGTTTAGCTGTCTTTTGTAGTATTCTTGATATAGCCTTTTTGTTGTGCTTTGTACTTAATTAAATCAAGTTTTGCCAACCGCCTCTCAACAAATGGTGAAGGCAAAGATGAAACTTTAATAGTTTGAACATCACCTTTAATATCATTAATAATTTTGTCTAAGTCCGCTATACGAGCATCTATTCCACTAATGGCAGAATGAAATTCCGTCAAAAGTTCAAACAATGCTTGTTTTTCTTCGATTGGTTCTTTAGTTTCCGAGAGACTTTTCAATTTAGCATAAATAGTTATAGGTGTGTATACCATCGGTGCTTTTTCTGATTCTTTAATTTGATTACGTAGACTTTGTATAATTACTTTTGATTTAGCAATATCATCTGATATCTTAATAGTACGAGAGTCTTTTAAGTCAAATGGAATATCTTCCCCCTCTCGGATTAAATGTACTACCGGTTTTTGTGAGGCATGACGAATAGCAAGTTCATAATACACATTTGGGTTACGGCCTGTTAGATCAGCAATAACCAGATCATATTCGACTAACCGATGGATAATATCTAACGTTATTGACCCTGGAATTGAAAGCGTATCTGACCTTTCAGGTTTTTGATAACCAAGAGACCTAATTGCTGGAGCTACTATATAATTCAAAACTTTGTCCGACCATTTTCGCGACTCCGAACCCTCTTCCCCAATCGGCGCAATAAAAAAACAGGTTTTCTTTTGAGCTTTCATCATGTGCATCCTTAAAGCATAATAATTTAATAATTATCAAATAAATCGTGACTACTTAATAAGCCCACTAACTCGCCTTTGTCACTTAAAACAGGCATATGCTGAACTCCATTACGTGCCATTTCACCAATTACTTTTGCAACGGTCCATTCAGGCCCAGCATAATATCTAGCAAAAGACGCAAATTCCTGAACAGAAACACTATTCAAATCAATTCCTTGCGAGAGTACTAATAACAAATCTGTAGAAGTAAAAATTCGCCAAATTACTCCTCTACTCGAACCAGCTGGAGGTATAAGCACACTATTTATTCCACGGTCATGCATAATTCGGCGGGCTTCTTCAATGGTGCTCTGAGGCTCTAAAATAATAAGCCGTTTACGCGGTGTCATTATGTCTTTTACTAATTTTGCCATATTTATGTCCTCACTACCTTATAAGAAGCCGCTTGAAAGCTGAATGGATTTTAGTATTTTTGGGTTTAATTGTCAATCAAATAGCTCATGAAATGGATATTTCCTCACTTCACACTAAAGACCCCTCCCCATTTCTCCAGTTGCGGATTTAGTCGGATAGCCTTATAGTCGACTAGTCTGCTCGTCAAAACCTTATTGTTCAACGACCAGCAGACCAGAAGACAAAACGACCAGGAGACTACAAAACATGCACTACGGTGGCTGGTTTCAATACATGCGTTCAGGAGACGAGAAGCCCAAGGTGACTCGTCAATTATTGTTACGCGTCCTTACTTATGCGCGCGGATATTGGTGGCATATTGCAGGCATGTTGGCCACGATTTTGCTGACCACGGGCTTGTCCCTGCTGACGCCGCTAATTTTTCGCAATATGATCGACGTGGTGCTGCCCGCCAAGGATGTGAATCGACTCGTGCTCCTCGGCGTGGCACTGTTGTTCATCCCCGCGCTGACTGGGGGAATTAATGTCATTCAGCGGCGCTTGAATGCGACCGTTGGTGAAGGCGTGATCTATGACCTGCGTTCGACTCTGTTCTCGCAGTTACAGCGCATGTCATTACGATTTTTTACGAACACAAAATCTGGCGAGTTGATGAGCCGCCTCAACAACGACGTGGTCGGCGCGCAAAATGCCATCAGCAATACCATCGTCAACATCGTCACAAATTTAATTGAAGCCATCGCGTTATTGGCTGTCATGCTCACGCTCGAATGGCGGCTGACCCTCATCAGTATTTTGATCCTGCCGTTGTTCATCATTGCCGCCCAGAGACTGGGCGTTGTGTTGCGAGATATTGCGCGCAAGGCCATGGACATGAATGCGCAGATGAACGCGCACATGGGTGAGACCCTCAACATCGGCGGCGCATTGCTCGTTAAATTATTTGGCCGCGCCTTCGAAGAGGAACAGCGTTTCCGTGAACGCGCCGCGGGTGTGCGCGATATTGGCATCCGCCGCGCAGTGGTCGGCTCGTCGTTCTTCGTCATCTTCGGGCTAATCACCGCGGTGGGCACGGCGCTCGTCTACGGCCTCGGCGGCTGGTATGTTATTCAAGGCTCATTCACCGTCGGCACCATCGTGGCCTTCGGTTCTTATTTGGGAAATCTATACGGCACGCTGCAAGGTCTCGCGGGCGCGCCCGTTGAATTTTCAACAAGCATGGTTTCATTCGAACGTGTTTTTGAGATCATAGACCTGCCGCACGACATCGTCGAGAAAAAAGATGCGCTCGTTCTTACCAATGCACAGGGCGAACTCGCGTTTGAAAACATCAACTTCAAATATGCGGTCAACGAAAACACAATGCTCAAGGAAGTCAAACGTTATGGAAGCATGGCGGATGTGACCGCCGTGATGTCTTTAACTGAAAAGCCCAAAGGCAAGAACGGGATGAAGGACGCCGAATCAATCGTCGGGGAGGCTGATCCGAAATCCCAGGCACGGGAAGTCGCTTTGGAGGGAGTCTCCTTTACCGCCGCCCCTGGACAGTTGATCGCCCTCGTCGGCCCATCTGGCGCTGGTAAAACCACGCTGACCTATCTCATCCCGCGACTGTATGACCCCACCAGCGGAGTCATCCGCATTGACGGGCACGACCTGCGCGATGTGACGCTCGACTCGCTGGCCGCCGCGATCGGCATGGTGACGCAGGAGACGCATCTCTTCCACGACACGATCCGCACGAATCTGACCTACGCAAAAATGGATGCGACGCAAGCCGAGATCGAATCCGCCGCGCGCGCCGCCAACATCCACGACTTTGTGATGGGACTGCCCGACACCTACGACACCATCGTCGGTGAGCGCGGATATCGCCTGAGCGGCGGCGAAAAACAACGCGTCGCCCTCGCCAGAGTTATTTTGAAGAACCCAAGGATTTTGGTTTTAGACGAAGCCACCAGTTCCCTCGACAGCGAATCTGAGTCATTGATTCAAGACGCGCTGAAACGAGTCATGGCAGGCAGAACCAGCATCGTCATCGCGCATCGCTTGAGTACAATCCTGGCCGCTGATTTAATTTTGGTGATGGATAGAGGGAAGATTGTTGAACGAGGAACTCACGATGAACTGCTCGCGACGGGCGGGTTATATAGTCAGTTGTATGAAACTCAGTTTCGAGGGGAGAGGGTGTAAGAAATAATTCCGTCATTGCGAGGAGGATGCTCTTTCCGACGAAGCAATCTCCGGTATAGTGTGGGAGATTGCTTCGGGCAAAAAACACACCTGCCCTGGCGGGGCGGTGCCAGGGAGAACGCCCTCGCAATGACGAAAATACGGAACGAGGCAAGATCATCGAATGAGGAACTCACGATGAGTTGCTCGCGACAGGCGGGCTATATAGTCAGTTGTATGAAACACAGTTTAGAGGGGAAAGGTTGTAGATGACTATTTAGTGATTGTATGGCTGGAACAGATATGAACTTGAGTTAACCGAGAAAAACCAATAACTTTTATCTGTAAAATGTGTTTCCTTATCATATTTATTTATTCAAATTAACGGTACCTTTGGAGAAAACAAAATGATAAAAAAATACGCGCTCGTGTTTTTCTTCTTTCTTGCATATCTATTTACCTGGTCCAACTGGTTTCCCCAAGCACTCGCTTCGCGCGGCATCACTTCAATTCAAGTTCCTGGTTTTCTGGCTATTCTTTCGGGTTATGGTCCCGCACTTGCAGCCATCGTTATTGTGTCACTGACGTATGGACGGCAAGGTCTGCGCGAACTTTTTGGCAGACTGTTAAGATGGCGTGTGGGAATTCAATGGTATCTCATCGCCCTGTTCATGCCCGCGTTCGTGATTCTCCTTGCAATCAACATAAACAAATGGACAGGAGGCACTGCGCCTGACTTTTCGTCCGCAGTTTTCCCTTTTGGTCCGCCTGAGACGCCGTTTTTACAGAAACTTGTCATATTGTTTTTAGTCTTTACGTTGGGATTTGATGGCTTGGGCGAAGAAATCGGCTGGCGGGGATTT
>JABFSL010000110.1 GCA_013140605.1 Anaerolineales bacterium | reverse complement strand
GCGTAATTTGATCTAGACGTTATATTTACCTGTCACAGTCGGCGTTTGCCATGTGCCAGTGGAAACAACAAAAGTATTCACAACGGTATCGCCTTCATAGGCATAAACACGCTGCTGCGAAAGATCGACATCGATCCAATGTTCGCCGCCGTTGCCAATACCCAGAGGGATATCTGGTACAACAGCCGTTGCGGAAAATTCAGGTGTGGGAGTATCCGCCACGATCTCAGCCACCAAAACTCCGGGCACGCTTGTTGCCTCAGGTGTAGTTGTAGGAACTTCAACGACTGGAGTATTCGTTGGCAAAACAACTTGTGTATCAGTTGCTGGAATAACTGCGATTTCTGGTTGAGCTGTCGCTGTTGGTACTGATGTGGCCGTTGGAATCACCACCTGCTCAACTGGCTGTAATGCAACTGGCGTATTTGCAACACTTGGTTTTGCAATATCCACTTGGGCAAAAGGTTGTCTCTCAACGGGCTGCGCAGATGCAAGACTTAAAATGGATGCGAGCACTGGTGAAGTCACCGCCGACCATGCCGCGAATAGTAGAACCGCCAATCCCACCACACCCAACAGGATGGGCAAAAGCGGACTTCTCTTCTTTTTTGGATTTTTCACGCCTGCGTTTTTTACCTGATTCTTCGGCTGCGCATCGTTCGTGACTTTGGCCTGCTTCTCATTCTGCGGGTTGACATTGCTCTTTGGAGTTTCTCCCAATCTTTGCAGCGCCCATTCCATCCCCTTCTTTGCGCGTGGACTATCAGGACTCACTTCCAGCGCCTTGCGGATGTACTCCACGCTTTCACGTGGGCTGGCCACCGCCGCCAGGATCAACCACGGGTCTTCGCTTTGAGGCGCGAGTTCGGCAGAACGCTCCGCCCATTGACGTGCTTCCTTTATCGCTCCATTTTTCAGGGCTTCTCGGGCATACGATAACGCTTCACGGGATTCAACAAAACGATCATTCATGGGTCACCTTTGTTTTAGTACATAAGAATACAAGTAAAAATCAATTATAAATTCTGGACATAATCCTTACCACTGAATCTCCACAGGCGTGCCGACTTCAGCCCAATCATAGAGTAATTGCGATTCGTAAGTCCCAAGCACCACGCATCCATAGGAAATTGGAACTCCCAAATATCCTTCCCATAAGGTCGCTCCGTTCGACAGGATTGGCAGGGCATGAATCCCATTTTCCAAATGACCTGAATAATAAATGCCAAGCCAGTTTGGCATCCAGATATTCCATGTGGCGCCGTACGCGCTGGGGATCTTATCCAGCACGCTGAACATTCCCACGCGCGTGGCATTATTCATGCCAGTGGATGCGACAAAGCTATACACTAGCGCATCGCCTTCATATACATACATGTGCTGTTCAGAGATGTCCACCAGAATATATTTGTTCCCGCTATAGCTTGGGACTGCATTCTGATTTGGCGCAGTGTAACCCGAACTTGAGTCTGATACGATCTCGGCGATTACAACTGATTCGGGTGTATTGGTTGGTTGCAGGGATTGTTCAGTCGGAGATGGCGGGATGACTGTCGGTGAAGGCGTATAGGTTGGCTTCGCGATCTGTGCGAACGCAAAGTAAGCCCCATGTGTCGGAGTTGGTGTGCTGTTCAATCCCAGCACCGGTGACGATGTAGCCGTCCATGCCGCGACTGCGACCACCGCGCAGATCAATGTGATGATCAAGGCTGGATATAACGGGCTTCGTCGGGCTGGAGATGTTGATTTTGTCATGGCGCTAATGTGGGGATCGGTGTGGGCTGTACGTTTTCGTTATTAATAAAACACAAAATACCCTGCGTGACGCCTTCCGCCACACGGCTGGTTTCATGAGTTAATATCTCGCGGTCGAGGTTCAAGAAACCAGTTTCGATAATGGCTGTGATCGTGTTCGGGTCAATTTCAGAAAAGGCGTGATATTCCGTCATATCCCTGGTGATACTGCTGGCGTGGAAGGTCAACGCTGTGATGCGCTGATACCGATCCACGAGACAGGCGGTCAGACGCTGTGCGCGGTTCACATCACGCGTTTCCAATGAGGATGCCACTTTGAATCCAGTGGCCTGATCGTTGACATATTCGCATGAATCATTGTGAATGGAAACAAGCGCCACCGCGCGATAACCGTTCAGGCGCGTGTCAAACTCGTTGAGCAGGTCCACTTGAAACCCCTGCGCCACTAGGCTTTCTTTCACAAGGTTCGCGATCTCAAGGTTTACATCCGCCTCTGTCAGATCCACCTGACCGTTTTCATCTGTACAAACCGCGCCCGAATCATTGCCGGTATGCCCCGCGACAATGCCAATGCGCAACTGCGGCAATGGTGTGACAATCGCATTCGGCGCGGCCTGAGGTGTGAGAATTAAATTGAGTTGATCCTGCAAATTGCTTGCGAATAAACTGTTGGGAGTCCATGCGGTAAAGAGAGTCGCAAGCAAAACGGCAACGCCCAGCGTCGTTGCGAACGCATTGACTAGGCGTGTTTTTGGAGCAGGTTTGGAAATGGGGCGTTCTTTTGTAGATTCCATGTTCTATTCATAATATTACCTTAAAATTGAATAAACAAGGGGGAAATCATACAAATTCATGGTCAATTTTCCACCCTCGGAATGCGGACTTAAGTCCGCGCTCCCTTAAGCACTTGCGCTCCACTTCTGTACCCGCGCAAACAAATCCTGTAGCGAATTCAAATTCGAGACCGCCACCGCCAGATTTTTTGTTTTCGTATGATCGTATTGGAACACGCGCGAATTCGGCGCAATGAATTTCGCGCGCTGACGAAACTCTCCGCGTGAGATAAACCCTGCCAGCGTAATGTCCATGCCGTAGACCCAAATATTTCCCCAATCCAGCGCTGAAATGACATGCGCTTCTTTAATAACAGAACTAAGAATCCCCAAACGAGCCGAAGGCATATTTTTGATGTGGACAGCCGTCACCGAATAAAATGGATTCTCCAGCGTGACACGTTTCTGCGCCGGCAGATTTGCAACCCGCGTCGAAAACCCCCGCGCCTCATCCTGCCCGCTGACTTCGACCAGCATGTCCGCATCTGATTCAGATTTCAAGACCAGCGGCCCCAGCGGATTCCACTTCAACGGCTTGCGCCACTCATCAGGCATAACGTGAACTAGATAATGCGGTTTGTTCATCTCGATCACTTTTTTAAGATCATTCTGCGAAGCCGCGATCACGCCTGAAAGAAATGCAAATAGATATAGATCGTGGTCTGAGTATCCATCCATGCTGTGATGATCGGATGGCACAAGCGCAGGCGCATTCAATATCACAGATGGATCATTCCGCATTTGTGATATCTGGTCGCGATGTGAAATGAGAAATGATTTGATGTCACAGCGATGCCCGCCCAGGGAGACATTATATTTATCGGGGTCAGTGAATGGGGAAGCGCTGATCACTTCAAACGGAATTTCCTGCTGGGAAAGGTAGCGTCGAAAGGCTAATTCCACTGCCGCCTCTGCCACCACACGTCGAATGCGGTCATAAGGCCTGCTTCCTTTGCGTTCAAATGAATTTGACAAGGTTCGCAGAGCATAGGCAATGCCGCCTTCGGTGAGGTCGGGAGTATAGGGGAGGCGGATGAGGTTCGATGAGTTGATCATTGTTGATTATTGTCTGGAGTGCAAAATCTCCCGATTTTGCACCGAAGTCAGGAGACTTCGGACTCCGATTATTAGGGTAGCGGAGTTTTTGTCGGCAAGGCGTAATCCACTGATTGAATTTCCAGATCAGAAAAAGAGACAACTACTGGGGTATCCCCGGACGAGTTGACGAACACGCCGAGCGTTCCGCTTGGGTAACTGGGATCGCTGATGCTGAATTGATAGCGGCCATTGAGGAAGAGCCGCAGTTCTGAGCCGACTGCCCACATCCCAATGCGGACCTCGCCCGGCGCGCCCGGGGGAACGTCTCCGCTGGGAATGGGTTGCTGCATGGTTAACTTTGTCCCGGCGCTCAGTCTGTCCATGTGGACGGTGCCGTTGCACTCCAATTCAAAGCGATAATAATAAGTTGCGCTGGCGCGTACCAGTACTCCGTATGTATCTTCAGCGCGGCATAAGTTTAGGCGCGCGGTGATCTCCGCGTAGTGGTCGCTCAAGATCAGATCGTGGCGCAGGCTGAACATGTACACGCCGCTTTGAGCCGCGAGCGTGAGATGGTTATCTTCCATGATGGCGCTGGCATCGTTGGAGGATGCAATGTCCCAGAGCGAGGTGTCGGAGAAATCATCTTCGAGGAAGGTTGTGCCGAGGCCGGGGCGCATGTCTGGGACGGGGGTATTGGTGGGAAAAACCTGAAAGGTAGGAGTGGCCGAAGCGGGGAACCAGTTTATGGTCGGGGTGGGAAGCGCAGTTTCAGTCGCGGAAAAAGCTACAGGCGTGACATTCGAGACATCCAGCGCGATGCAGGATGTTAGTAATATCGTCATTGCGAGGAGGGCGGTAGCCCGACGCGGCAATCTCCTAAGGAGTTGGAGATTGCTTCGTCGCTTTGGTCTCGATACGAGCGAGAAGAACACTCGCTCTACTCGACCAGCAGCTCCTCGCAACGACATAAGAAACATCATATATGTTTGATGACAGGTTTTCATGGATTGTGTCGTAAAATTACTTGACTTTATTCTAGCATATAAGGAGCGAACATGAGCGAGAAGCAAGTGCTTGTGACTGGCGCGTGTGGTGAAATTGGACAGGCGTTGGTGCAGGGGTTGGCAAAGCGGGGCGGGTATAAAATTGTGACGGCAGATTTTATGCCGCTGCCGGATTCGATCAGGGCGCTTTCGGCGGAACATATACAGGGGGATCTGGTTTACAAGATCAAAACTTTTTACGATTACGATTTCGATATTATTTTTCATCTCGCGGCTTCGCTTTCTTCAAAGGCCGAGGTGGCCACCGAAGAGGCGCATCGCATCAACGTGGAAGGCACGATGCAATTGCTGATGCTGGCGGCTTATCGTTCCGAGAAATACGGCAAGGCTGTCAAGTTTTTATTTCCGAGTTCCATCGCCGCGTATGGAATGCCGAGCGCTGACGCAAAGAATAACGCGGGTACAGTGAAGGAAGATGATTGGAACATGCCGCACACCATGTACGGATGCAACAAATTGTATTGCGAAAAACTGGGGATGTATTACGGAAAATATTTTGGTCAAAAACATTTGGATGAAAACCCGCCGGTCATGCTGGACTTTAGAGCAATCCGCTTCCCCGGGCTGGTCAGCGCCTTTACATTGCCCAGCGGCGGGACCAGTGACTACGGCCCGGAGATGCTCCACGCTGCGGCACAGGGCAAGCCATATTCGTGTTTCGTGCGCGCCGACACAAAGATTTCCTTCATGGCCATGCCCGATGCGATCAAATCCCTCTTGATGCTGATGGATGTGCCGCGCGAGAAACTGTCGAATAATGTCTACAACATCGCGGCTTTTGCCATCACCGCCGAGGAATTCCGTCAGCGCGCGTTGAAGGCTTTCCCCGATGCGAACATCACCTTTGACTCGAATCCACGCAGACAGGGCATTGTCGATTCATGGCCCGAAGATGTGGACGATTCCCTCGCCCGCACCGAATGGGACTGGAAACCCGATTACGATGTAGATCGCTTCTTCGATGATTATTTCCTGCCGGAGATACGGAAGAGGTATGGGAAGTAATTAGTGAATAGTGGGTGGTGGATAGTGAACAGTGAACAGTTATCAGTATTCATCGCCCCGACACTTACTAACTCACTTTACGCAGTGTCGTTCTGAGCCAAGCGAAGAACCTCTATAATTGTCTCAGAGACCCTTCGCTGTCGCTCAGGGTGACACGGCTGGGTGTGTAAGGTGAGTTACTAAGAGGAGTATGTCATGCCATCCAGACAAAACAAGACAACTGATTTACATGGCGTTGATTTGGAATACAATTCCTTGCGAGGCGAGATTCTAAAAAGGATCGAACTTCGACAGCAAATCATATCGATCACCCTGACGCTGGCGGGTATATTCTTAAGCTTTGGATTGTCAACGGATACAGTCGCCTTGATTTATCCTCCGTTGGCCGCCTTCCTTTCCATAGCTTGGGCGCAGAATGATTTTCGCATACGAGATCTGGCGACTTACATCCGTGAGAATTTGGAAACAGTACCCATTGGTCTTGGATATGAGACGTACGTTCAGCGGGCAAGGTCAAAAAACAAGAAATTGGGCGCCTGGCGTTTTGTCGTCATTTCTCATACAGGGATATTTATTTTTACACAATTGATGGCGGTTGGAATTGAACTCTTAAAGTCGATGCCAATTGTGCTTACTCCCCTTGAATGGGTTTTAATCGTAATTGATTTCATTTCGATTCTTGTTGTGCTTTTATTTGCGGGACGATCAAGCAGATAGTGCTTTGTCCAAAACGTAGACGATTCTCGTGCCCCGCCGAATGGAACTGGAAACTAGTGTACGATGTGGATTGCTTCTTCGATGATTATTCCCTGCCAGAGATTGGGAAGAGGTATGGGAAATAAGGGTACACTCTGCACATAAATTATGGTTTTGATTCTTGATTGCAGCATTGTATATCAAGATATTTTTGCGAAGGCGGTAAAACATATGGAAAACAAAGTCAACGACAATCAATCTAATCGCGTTAGTATTATTGAGACTGTCCAAACACCGCTAGGATTCTTCACGCTTACAGTTCTAGTTGTAGAAGTAATTCTTGGGATTACAGTGAATTTCAGTCAAGGATCAGATCGAACTTATCTCATCATAAGTATGATCGCGCTGATGGTTTTGCTTGTTGCCATTGTTGCTGGTTTTGCGTATTTCAGGCCGGAAGCCTTAATGGGGAAGCGTCCAATTGTTAAGCATGTTCAACTGCGGGGAGATAAAAAACTCGATCAAGCATCAAAAATTACTGATTTGATTGTGACACATAAGCGGAACAAAATTACTTCTGATGAATTTGAAAGATACAGCGATGAGATATTGGGACCGAGGAGACGTTCGAGTGCCGGAACGACTGATCCGGTGCAACCTGGGGAGATTGGACCAAATGGCTATAAGGTCGGATATAACCAGGATGGGGACAAAGTAGAGTGGATCCCCGATGACGAGCATCCTGGCAAAGAATGGCCGCTGATACTCCGTCGTAATGATAAAGATATCCTCATGGCCGAAAAGGAATTTTGGGATAAGGTGTGGTGGAATCGTCACCAAAATTGGCTTTATAGGATTAAGACCGGAGAAGAGCCATTAACGGAAGAGCAGAAGCCAGTCTTCGCAAAAGCTAAGAAAGCAGCTGAACGTATCGAGCGAAAATATGGCAGAAAAAACCTTGGATGGGATGATTTTGAGTGGGGGTTGTTAAGCGGGCGCTTGTCAGCTATTGCTTGGGTGATGGGAGCCGAGTGGGAAGAGTCGCTAGATACCTAACTGTTGTATATTTTAGTGATCAATGGATATTAAACCTAACAATTAACGTACGATCTCTTCGGACAATAAGGGAGATGGGACGGAGGAGGGACACAGATCGTCTCACGCGCGAGGTTGAGGTTGGAATTATTCAGGAGCAGGAACATGAATATCAATGAATTATTTCTTCAGCGCTATAACGCTCTTTATGACTTCTGGCTTGGAGGCGTTTGGGAAATGGTGCCCGATGATTTAATGCGCCAGCGGCCGCATCCGCGGGTCAACTCAATTGCCTGGATTCTGTGGCATCTGACCCGTGTCGAAGATGCGGGTTTAAATCGTTTTGTTGTTGACCGTTCCCAAATCCTGGACGAAGGTTCATGGATGGAAAAGATGAATGTCCCCATCAGGCATAATGGCGGCGATATGAACTTCGCCGAAGTGGATGACCTGAGTCAGCGCATCAATTTACAGGCTTTGCAGGAATATTCCAAAGCCGTGCAAGTCCGCACTCGTGAGATCGTCGGTCAACTCACTTATGACAGCCTGGACTCGGTGATGGAAGAGGGTTATCTGCGCGTTATTCTTTTTGATGAAGGGTTGGCAAGTCCAAGGTCCGCCGGGTTGTTGGATAATTACCTCGGTTGGACAAAAGGGAAATGCCTGATGAATTTCGGCATGACCCATCCATACCAACATGTTGGCGAGATCGGTGTCATTGCCAGCCTGCTCGGAGTGGATTTCGGATAACGCGGATTGAATATTTACGGGGAGTCAAAATCTTGTATTGCTGTCTGTAATGTCGCCTTTTGCAATTGAAATTGGTGGAGGAATGGGAATAGCCATGCAAAAAACATTGAAATTGATCGTGTTCTTCTTTCTATTGACTGCGTGCGCCGCATCTCCTGCGGCAATGCCGACAGTTGTTCCTGCTACTGCCACATCGACAGCAACGATGTTACCTCCCATGCCTATTGATGAGAGATTGGATGCCTTCATGGAAAAGATGCCTGTCAGAACGCCGCAACCGCGCGAGGCTTTACCCTCTGAAGGAGTGGTTGAGTTCCGTATTTTGCATTGGAATGATTTTCACGGTGAACTTGGAGAACACGTTGTTGATGGAACATGGGTACCGGGAGCTGCAAGATTGGCGGCTTTTGTAAAAACGGAAGAGGCAGGGGTTGATCCGAATCAAGTCCTGCTCCTTGATGCTGGCGATTGGTATGAAGGATCATCTTTTTCACGTCCGTCACGAGGCGCCAAAGTATTGGAGTTCTACAAAAGTTTGGGAGTTGATGCCATCACACTCGGAAACCATGAATTCTGGTTTGGCATGCCCCGCTTTTATCAGATCGCCAGCGAGGCTGAACCTATTGATATCCTTTCCGCAAACTTAAGAAGAGAGGGAATAAATAATACTTGTTCCGACCAGCGGATCCTAAGTCCATACCAGATATATGAATTGGGAGAAGAACAAGGTCCCAAAGTTAGAGTCGCTGTGATCGGGGTGTCGATCGGGAATCTGGAGGTTTTGGTTTATAACGATGCCTGGACAACGGGAATTTGTTTTCAAACCCCGGCAGGAGAGATCATTAATATCTATGATCAGTTAATGGAAACGGAACATCCAGATGTGCTGGTTGTGTTGAGTCATAGCGGGCTGGACGAGGATCTCAAAATCGCCAGGGATCTCAACGCGGCAGGAAAACCTGTTGACCTCATCATCGGCGGCCACTCGCATGATTGGATGGAAGAACCTAAAATTGTTGGAAATACTTATGTTGTCACAGCAGGTGAATTGGGGCGGGCTGTTGGAGAATTCGATCTCACCTATGACCGCGTTTCAAAATCTCTTGATGTGAAATGGAAGCAGGAGATTTTTTCAGCCTGTTCCCCGGAAGACCCCAATACGTTGACTTTCCTTGAAGATACAGTTTCTGCCACACTTACCAAGCGAGAATGTGTTCTTCCTAACATCAAGAATCCCGCCTATGATTATCTGATAGATATGCCGGCCATATCCGAATCCGTTGGCTTTTGGACCCTTGGGAAAGGCATCTTTCCCGCTTCTGAGTCTGGTTTGATAATTAATCACGTTATTACCAGTCACGAAAGAGAATATCCATACGGCTTGTTTGCTCATGCTCCATCAGAATTAAAATACGCGCTTGATGGAAAATATATTTCATTTATAACTGAGATTGGAATCAATGAAACCGCCTGCGGAGATGGAGCTTCTTTTGTAGTCAACCTTGATGATCGTGAAATATACCGTTCCGAAAATATGCTTCCCTCTGATAACCATATTTCTTTGGAACTGGATGTGTCAGGCGGTAAGGTGCTCACGTTGAGAACGCTTTCAGGAAATGACATGTCCTGTGACTGGACAATTTGGGGCGATCCGTATCTGGTGAAAAAATAAAGGGAAATTTTTACGATGGAGAATTTAGAATCGAAAAGTAATCTGTGCGGGGAAATTGGTTATAATAATTTGTCGTTAGGGTATCAAAAACAAAAGATATCCTTCATCCCATTTATATAAAGGAGTTACCGTGAGTATCTTCACATCCATTCTTGAAAAACTTGGCCTTCGCAAGGAAAAAACAGAAACCGTTGCACCCGCAGCGGCCCCCAAAGTTGAAGCCGCGAAGCCTGCCGCTCCAGCCGTTGTTAAGCCTGTTGCTCCTGTTGCAGCCAAGCCCGCTGCTACTACTGTAGCCCAGTCTGGTGCCGCTCGCGCCATGAAAGATGACAGGGATGCGGTCGAAGCACCCGTCAAAGCTGCTCCGAAAGCGATCTCGGAAGTTGACGTGGTTGCCAACCTTGAAAAACTCGCCGCTGCGAGTCCTGTCAAACTCAACTGGCAGGTTTCCATTGTTGATCTGCTGAAACTTTTGGACCTGGACAGCAGCTTAACCGCGCGCAAGGAACTTGCCGTCGAACTCGGCTGCCCTGCTGACGCGATGAGCGACTCTGCCAGAATGAATGTCTGGCTTCACAAGACAGTTTTGAAGCAGATCGCCGAGAATGGCGGAAACATCCCGCAGAATCTTCTCGACTAATAGTCAGGAATTTATAAAACAGCGTGGGTCTGAATAGGACCCACGCTGTTTTATATTCAAGCCGATCTCTTTCGAGGAATTGCCGATACGATACATTTGGAATAGCGAACATGTGTTCTGGTATGCTAAAATTCATCTATGGCAGTTGATACACAAGATATCCAGAACTATAGCGAACGGCTCAGCCATGTTGAGCAATATGTCCGCGAGCACATTAATGAACCTCTCAATCGGGAAGTGCTGGCCGCGGTTGCTGGATTCTCCGTGCCGCATTTTCATCGCATCTTCACCAATCACATGGGCGAGAATATTTCCGACTATGTTCGCCGTGTGCGCCTTGAACGTGCGGGTAGAAAACTGCGCATGGGCGCAGTGAACATTACTGAGGTCGCGCTAGCCGCGGGGTACGATACGCACGCGGCTTTTGGCAAGGCATTCAAACAGCAATATGGATTTAGCCCCAGCGAGTTTCGTCAACTTGGTTGTAGTGCGGCGACTCAAATTTTGAAGAAAGGATGAATTAACATGAGGATCACAGTAACCAGTATCTCTATAGGCGATTACGACAAGGCACTAAAGTTTTACACGGAGGTGTTGGGCTTTGTGCAAAAGCGGGACATCCCCCTGGGAGGAGGCGCCCGCTGGATTACGGTTGTCTCACCCGAAGAGCCAAACGGCACCGAGCTGCTCCTTGAGCCAAACGCCGATTACCCGGCGATGAAAGCGCTCAAAGAGTCGCTTGTCAAAGATGGGATACCGTTCACAATGTTTCAGGTCGATGATATTCAAAAAGAATATGATCGACCTGAAAAAACTGGGCGTGACATTCACCATGGAGCCAACGAATATGGGTACAACAACTATAGCAATATTGGAAGATACTTGTGGAAACCTTATCCAGATCTATCAAATGACTGGTGTTTAAGATACGATGGATAAAGTTATCCAAACGAACCCGCAAAATTTTGCGAGTATCTGGAAGAGCAGATGAAATTCCTAAAACAAAAAGAGACTGTTGAAAGAACAGTCTCTTTTGAATCTACTTTTCCACTTCCTTCGCCTCGCGCCTTGCTTTCAGCCAGCCGTTCAAACTATATTTCACCACTCGTTCATTGCCCTGGATCAGTTTCTTGAGATTTGGACGCAATGCCCAAATGAGTAAAACTTCCGCGCCCACGCCGTACCAGACATAGATCCATGGGCCTCCCTGGAAGGCTCGAATGGCAAAAACGATAATGGCGAACAATCCCACCGCCATCGTGGTGATGGATGCGATGCCGATGGTAAAAAAGGTTAACATGCCAAGCGGCAGAATGATCAGGATCGAGGCGGGCCAAAGTCCCATTGCGCCACCGACGGATGGCGCTCCGCCTGCACCGCCGCGAAGTCGAAATTTTCCGTTCCCATCATGTTCCGCCAAAAAGATGGAATAGTTATGTCCGAGAATGGCGGCAATTGGCGCAAGCACATGCACCCATTGGTTGTCTGGAGCAAGCCATTGCGCCACCCACACACTGACAGCGCCTTTCAATATATCAAGCAGGGCAGTGGCAAAGCCGGCCCAAAAACCCGCCGCGCGCATCGCGTTCGTTCCGCCGGTGCGGCCGCTTTCCACTTCACGAATATCTTTTCCCGTTTTTAGTTTAACGATCAGCAATCCAAAGGGGATCGATCCAAATATGTAAGCCAGAATAATGATCCCAATATCGAATGCAATTTGCATTGAAACTCCTCCAGTTTGAGTGTAATCATAAAACACAGAAAACGAAATAAGGTTGCACAATGCTCTCGGCGGCGGGGACGCCGCCGAGGACGGCGGCTTGAGCCCCTAAAGAAAGAAATAAGGTTGCTTAGAGTACCTGCAATGCCACTTCACTATAGGCGCCGTCTTCCATCCAAAAGCCGCGGGCATGCCACGAACCATCTACGGGCGCGAGGATGATCTGCACAACTGCATAGGCCGCCTGCGCTATGTCAGTTGGCGAAACAGTTTCAGGTCCCGTTGGATGCGAATGGAAGATGCCGATTAATTCCAGTCCATTGGAATCGATCCACTCGAAGGCACGCAACTGCTCGATGGGATCCATCACGTATCGCACTGGGCTTTGAGCCTGATTCGTCACCATTAGCACTGACTCTATCTTTGAGCCGCGTCCTGCCAAAAGCCCGCACGCCTCAAGCGGTGCGTGTGAATCTACATGTGCGATCATTTTTTGAAGTTGTTCTTTTGTGAGAGTCAGGGAATGCATTAACTTAAAAAGATCGCCGAGATCCATGCAAGGCCGGTGATGATGGCGGGGCCAAGCGCAGCGCGCCGCAAAGGAATTTCCTCCGCGAGGCTGGTGGATAACATGGTCAAAGCATAGAGCGGACCTGTGAGTGCAAGACCGAATTGAATCGGTGTAAGCGGCCAGTAATGCAATCCCGCACCGATTTGTGCGCACACGAGTCCAATGCCTATCGCCCACGGGAAATCCCAGCGGTCTGTGCCGTCGAGGTGCAGGATGCGCAGGCAGATCAACGCCGCGACGATGAAGATGGCCGGCACAAGTAAAAACATGCGCGCACCGGAAAGCCGCAGCGATGTGGCGAGGATCAGGAATAGTGCGTACGCAAGCGCGGTTAACCCAGCGCGCGCGAATCCGTAGGCCGGGGCAGATGGGTCAATGGTGATGTATTCTGCCAGAAAAACAATGACCAGCAGGACCGCCGCAAACGAGAAGCCAGCCCACCAGACTATTCCATTCGGCAATATGCTCAATGGAGCGCCAATGACGAAAGTCGTCAGGGTCGGCAGCATAATATGCTCGATATTCGATTTTTGTCCAAGTGTGGGATGTTCGCGGGTCAGCCAACTCATTCCGGTGGCGCTCAGGGCCGCGGTTAGTATGCTCATGGCGGTGCCAAGCGTGACGGGATATGCAAAATAGAAACCGGGCAGGGCAATTGTCAGTGTGAAGCGGGGCGATTGAATCAGCCTTGTCAACGCGAAAGCCAGTAACACAGAAGCGATCAGCACGCCCACGCGGTCTGCTGATGGCAGGTAGGAACGGTTCTCTTGCATGAGAAGATTGTACCTGTGGGGGGGCGTGAGCGCAAGCAGGGGTATGGTAGAATCAAAATGTTATGGAAGTTTCACGCGTGGAAAATTTACCCCCGCCCCCCGGCGTTATCAGTTCAATTAAAGCGGGCTTTGATACCATTGCAACGCACATCACAGCCATTCTTTTACCCTTATTGTTGAACTTGTTCCTCTGGCTTGGTCCCCGCCTGCGCATGGATGCGCTCTTTGACCTGGTCAAGGGTGATGCGGTCCAGATCTGGAAGAATGGCGGTGTGTCTGCCGAGGATATTCAGCGTGTGCTGACTTGGTATAACGCCACCATCCCCAATCTCAATTTGTTCTGGCTTTTGCGAACGCTTCCGATCGGGATCTCAAGCCTGCTCCTGCCCCAACAGACATCCCTGACGCCTTTGGGAAACCCATCAAATTTACAAGTGAATGCGATTAATTTGCTTGGCTGGATGTTCCTGCTGACATTGATCGGCTGGGTCGGCGGCGGACTTTACTTCCGCAGTGTGGCGTGGATCACAACCGTGAATAAAGATGACCAGCGCATGAGCATCTCGCAAGCCATTGTGCAGACCATGCTGATTTCCATTTTCTGGAGCATTCTCTTAATGGCGATTGGCGTTCCAGTTTTTCTTGTGCTGGCTTTGGTGCTTCAATTTAGCCCGTTCATCGCAAATTTACTCGTGCTGTTCGTCAGCCTTGCTTCCATGTGGGTGATCGTGCCCTTGTTCTTCTGGCCGCATGGTGTCTTTCTCAAAAAACAAAATGTGATCACATCCATTATTAGCAGTGTGCAAATGACGCGCTTCACGCTCCCCACAAGCAGTATGTTCGTGCTCGCAGTATTCCTGCTCACCTTTGGCCTGAACTTTCTATGGTCCATTCCCCCCGAAGATTCATGGATGACCTTTATAGGTATTCTGGGGCATTCATTCGTCGCCACCGCTTTATTGGCGGGCAGTTTCATCTATTACCGTGATATGAACAACTGGCTGCAGACAGTGATCGACAAACTGCGGCCCAATTCTGTGATTAGTAAGAAGTAGACAGTTCCCAACTGTTGGAGGATTTTATGGCTGAAAAAGATAATCAAATAAACTATGATGTAAGTTCCATTCAAGCTCTGGAAGGTATCGAGCATGTGCGTAAACGCCCCGGTATGTACGTGGGCGGTACGGATATTAAAGCTCTGCATCACCTTGTTTACGAAGTTGTTGATAATGCAATTGATGAAGCGCTTGCCGGTGTTTGCGACAGAATTGATATTACCATTCACGCTGATAGCAGTGTGACCATTGCAGATAATGGTCGCGGTATTCCAGTCGGCCCGCATCCCACTAAAAAGGATGCAAATGGCAAGCCAATGGAAACCCTGGATGTTGTCATGACAGTCATCGGCGCGGGCGGTAAATTTGGCGGCGGTGGTTATAAAGTCTCCGGCGGTTTGCATGGCGTTGGCGTCAGCGCCGTGAATGCCCTTTCTGAGTGGATGGTCACCGAGATCAAACGCGATGGCAAGCTTTGGCGGCAGGAATACAAACGCGGCGTGCCTCAGGGAGCCATTAAACAGATTGGCAAGGTAAAGGATGAGACCGGCACCAAGCAAACCTTTAGATTTGACAAACAGATTTTTACGGAAGATATTGATTTCCGTTTCGACACGCTTGTTCAACGCTTGCGCGAAATGTCCTTTGTGACACGCGGCGTTACGATCAAATTCATTGATGAACGCGCCGACCGTGAGATGACCTTCTACTTTGAAGGTGGCATCACAGCCTTTGTCCGTTATCTGAATCGCAACCGTGAAGGGCTTCATCCGGTAGTGCATGTTGAAAAGGAAGTTGAGAACATCGGCATTGAAGCCGCCATCCAATATACAGACTCCTACACAGAATCTGTATACTCTTTTGCAAACACGATCAACACCATTGACGGCGGTACGCATCTCACTGGTCTGCGTTCTTCGCTTACACGTGTCGTCAATGACTATGCCCGCAAGAACGGCTTGCTCAAGGATGCCGACCCGAACTTCTCAGGCGACGATACGCGCGAAGGGCTGACCGCCATCGTTTCGGTCAAGCATCCCGATCCGCAGTTTGAATCGCAGACCAAAGTCAAGTTGATGAATCCCGAAGCGCAGACCTATGTCACGCAGGTGGTCGGCGAAGCGTTCAGCACATTCCTTGAAGAGAATCCGCAGGCAGCGAAGACGATTATCGCGAAATGTTTGACATCCGCCCGCGCGCGCGATGCCGCCCGCAAGGCGCGTGATCTTGTCATCCGCAAGTCAGCGCTTGAGTCGTTGACATTACCCGGTAAATTGGCGGACTGCTCCGAGCGTGATTCATCCAAGACCGAGCTATATATCGTGGAAGGTGACTCGGCGGGTGGCTCAGCCAAACAGGGGCGTGATCGCCACTTCCAGGCCATCCTGCCTTTACGCGGAAAGATTCTCAATACTGAACGCGCCCGCCTGGATAAGATCCTCGGCAATAACGAAGTCAAGTCGCTCATCTCTGCGCTGGGAACTGGTATCGGTGATAACTTTGACCTCGAAGGCCTGCGTTATGGTCGTGTGATCATCATGACCGATGCGGACGTTGACGGTAGTCATATCCGCACACTATTGCTGACTTTCTTCTTCCGTTACATGCCGCATTTGATCGATGATGGTCATCTCTATATTGCCCAGCCGCCTTTGTACCGCATTGCTTATAAGAATCAGGTCAAATATGCTTATAGTGACAAGGAAAAGGATAAGTCGGTCAAAGAGTATGGCAGCGACAAAGTGGGCATCCAACGCTACAAGGGTCTCGGTGAAATGAATCCCGAGCAATTATGGGAGACAACGATGAATCCCACCAATCGCACCCTGCTCCTTGTGACTGTGGAAGATGCCGCCGAAGCTGACCGAACTTTCGATATGCTCATGGGCGATGCGGTGGATCCTCGCAAGAAGTTCATCCAAACGCATGCCAAGAGCGTCAGGAATTTGGACGTTTAATTCCAAGTTTTGCAAACAAATTAATAGATAAAAGAGAGATTGCCTACGCAGTCTCTCTTTTTGTTGTACCGCCTTGCTTCTTTGTTATGAAAGTACCATACACCTTAAAGCATTGTAGAGTAAAATTTGAACATTATGAAAGTTCAGGCTGCGCAATCGGGTCTAATGCAAGAAACAATGTCTGCCAACAAACTGCTCAGCAATGTCCTGACGTGGATCGTGCTGATCTATCAGGCATTTGCGCTGTTCGTATTTTTTGCATGTGTTTATCTGGCAATGGGCTGGATCAAGGAACCATTTATTGGTTCCTTTTACGAACATACACTGATATTCAATGACACCGGTCCCACTCAAGAGGAAAGCCCCTGGGAATTTAATGAACTTGTTTCCAGTGGAGATCAGCTTATTGCGGTAAATCATGTGCCGGTGCAAAGTCAGGACGATGTCCATAAAATAATTACAGGTAATTTCGATGTAGAGGGTACGCTTCCGATCACAGTACGCTATGCCGATGGGGAAATCACCGACCGGGATATCACCCTTTATTCATTTCCATCTGAAAGTATTACGCTTTATTTTGTCGTGCCAACTGTGATCAGCGCGATCTTCCTGATCTTTAGCCTGTGGATTTTTGGCCTGCGTCGCAATGAACCCGCCGGACGCGCGTTTTCACTTTTTGCGTCCTCCATAGCCATTGCAACAGGCGCTTTCTTTAATATCTCAACCACTCACGAATTTACAGCCATTTGGATGTTTAGTTGCGCCATCTCCGGCGGAGCTGTCATCGCTCTCGCGCTTTCGTTCCCCCAGAATCCACGGCCCATGATAGACCGTCCATATCTGCGCTGGGTCGGCCTAATTGTAGGGCTGGTCATGGCAGTCATGGCGGTTCCCACGCTTTTTAACTTAAACGACCCAACCGCCTATATTGCCAGTTGGAGATCCATTTACATATTTGTTGCTTTATGTGTTCTGTTCCTGATTGGCGCGAATTTATATTATTCCTTTTATGCTCGATCCCCAGTCGTCAAAACACAATCCCGTGCCATTATTATTGGCGCTGTCATATCCTTTATCCCGCTGAGTGTCTGGCTTGCGCTCGGGGGAATATTGGCGCTCAATTTCTCTCCAATGCTTTTTCTGCCGATCGTTATCTTTCCCGCAGTGATCGGTTACAACATTATGCGATTTAAATTCCTGCGCACCGACGATCTTGTTCGGCGCGGGTTCATGTATTTTCTTCTTACAGCAATTGTGATGGCTGGTTACGCCTTATTGGTTGCGGGCGTGAGCATGGTTTTCAATACCAGCATGCCCGCAAATAACGCCTACCTTGTCGGTGGATATGTATTTATCATCGCGCTTTTACTGGAGCCGATCCGTACCCGTCTGCAAAACCTTGTGGATACCATCTTTTTTCGCGGCGAGCGCGCTTTTGCAGAACAATTGGAAGGCTTCTCCCATAGATTAACAACCGCGTTGGATCTCAACACCATCGGCTTGATCCTGCGCGAACAGATCGCTTCAACCCTAATCCCGAGCCGGGTCCACATTTATACATACGATTCTCTCGACGATTTTTTCTCCGCCCTGCCCGGCGAGGATCATCGTCCCACCAGTGATATTCGTTTTACGGCCACAAGTCCGTTTGCCCGCTATTTTGAAGCTGAACATCTGCCCTTATATTTGGATAACACCGCCGAGTTGCCTCCTGCTTTGCAAGTTGAACAATCACGGCTGGCGTTGCTCGGCGCGCGTTTGTTCATTGTATTGCCGGGCAAACAGCGCGTAAATGGCTGGCTGGCTTTGGGGTCGCGCTTGTCAGGTCAACCATATACGCCGCGTGACTTGAGATTCCTGGAGAATGTTTGCGACCAGGCCTCGGTTGCCATTGAGCGAGTACAAACCGTTGCCCATCTTGAGCGTCAGATCCAGGAAATGAACGCGTTGACTCGTGTGTCCCAGGGCGTGAACGTAACTTTAACTTTTGACGATGTGCTCGAATTGATCTATGCCCAGACCGTTCAGATCATCCCCACTTCTCATTTTCACATCACACTTTATAACAAGAAGAGTGATTACTTCTATTATGGCTTCTGCGTGGAAAATAATGAGCGAATCCCCGATCGTGAGAATCTGCCATTTTCGACAAGTTCAGGCCTCAGTCCGGAAGTGATCCGCAAGAGCCGCCCGATCATTACTCAGGATTACATCCGCGAATGTCAGGCGCGCAATCTCACTCCGATCCTTGAAAACGTTTTCGCATGGATGGGCGTGCCGCTGAATGCCGGTGCCGAATCGATTGGCGCGTTGAGTATTGGCAATCGTGATGGTGTCACGGTGTATACGCGCGGACAGCTTGAGCTTTTGCAGGCCATTGCAGATCAGACCGCGGGCGCAATTGTAAAAGCCCGTCTGCTGGAAGAAACTGAACAACGCGCACGGCAGCTTTCGACCTTGAATGAAATTACCCGCCAGTTGACATCCACACTGGAATTGGGGCCGTTGCTGCAAAATATTCTTGAGAACGCGGTCGGCATTTTGAACTGCGAAGCCGGCAGCTTATTGCTTGTGGATGAACAAACGAATGAACTCGTGTTCAAAGCGACTGTTGGCCCGGTGGCATCCAATCTCATCGGTCAACGTCTGCCGATCGGCACAGGGATCGTTGGGCGGGCGGTGCAATCTCGCGGCCCTGTGATCGAAAACGAAGATCACCGCTCTGCCACAACAAGGTTTAAAGGCGTTGATCAGCAAACAGGGTTTGTGAGCCGTTCACTTTTGGCTGTGCCGCTTCAGGCAAAGGATCATGTTACGGGTGTGATCGAAGTAATCAACCGTCGTGATGGCCTTCCATTTGTAAATGATGACCAAAATCTACTGACTGCTTTTGCGGGTCAGGCGGCGGTGGCCATCGAAAACGCGCGCCTGTACGAACTTACAGATCAGGAACTCGCCGCCCGTGTGGAGGAACTCTCGGTCATGCAGCGTATTGACCGGGAATTGAATGCCAGCCTTGAAATGGATCGTGCCATGCGCATTACCTTGGATTGGGCTTTGCGACAGTCCGGTGCTGAAGCAGGCTTGATCGGTATGCTGGATGGGAACGACCTGCACATCATGTCGCATCAGGGATTCGATGAGCGTCTGGCAGATCTGCCTGACCAGACGATGAAAGTGGAATTTCCAGCAATGGTGCTTTCGATGGAAACCGGTCAGCCTCAGCGTTTGACTGTTGTCAACTCCAGTGCAAAATTGCTTTCCAGCACACATACACAAACGATCATCCCCATTCGCCGTGAAACGGCTGTGATTGGCCTGCTTCATTTGGAAAGCACAAGTGATTCACAGGTGGATGTTGAATTCCTTACCCGCCTCACTGACCACGCCGCCATTGCCATTTCCAATGCGCAGTTGTATGGCGAAGTTCAGCGCGCCAATTTAGCCAAGAGTGACTTTGTTTCATTCGTGGCACACGAGTTGAAGAACCCGATGACTTCCATCAAAGGCTATACAGAATTGCTGGCGGGCGGCGCGGTGGGACAGGTCAACGAAATGCAAAATAATTTTCTCAACACGATCAAATCCAATGTTGAGCGTATGTCCACGCTGGTTTCAGATCTTAACGATAACTCCAAGATCGAGGCAGGCCGTTTGCGGCTTGAATATAAAGCCACTGACGTTGCTGTTCTTGTGGATGAAGTGGTTCGTTCCATCAAACGCCAGGTTGAAGATAAGAAACAAATACTTGATGTGGTTTTATCTGAGAACCTTCCGCACATGTGGTCGGACCGTATTCGTGTGAGCCAGGTGCTTACCAATCTTGTCAGTAATGCTTATAAATACACACCCGAAGGCGGACTGGTTCAGGTGGGCGCGGAAGAGACCGCCAACCAATGGAATCCCGAAGGCGCCGCGCGTGTGATCCACCTATGGGTCAAGGATAGCGGTATCGGCATGAGTCCGGAAGATCAACAAAAGATATTCCAAAAATTCTTCCGTTCCGATGATCCCAAAGCGCGTGAAGCGCCCGGTACGGGTCTGGGTTTGAATATCACCAAGAGTCTGGTTGAAATGCAGGGCGGGCGCATCTGGTTTGAAAGCGAATTCCGCAAGGGCACAACATTTCACTTTACCATCCCGGTTGCGGCGGAGTAGCGAGCTGATATGACAATGGTTTCATCTGTGGGAGTTGCTCAAGCGCTTGATGGCCGCGAGGCTGGTTTACAGGCGGCGCATCAGGCTTTGAATCATTTGGGCGCAAGTGTGCCAGGCTTTGCCGTCGTGATCTCTTCTCATCAATATCAGGCGCGTGAAGTATTGAACGGTGTCAGCAGTTTACTGGGCGAGATTCCCATGATGGGTTTCAGTTCTCCCGCCGGGTTGACACGGGATGGCCTGCATCCACATTCTGTGATTGTTGCGCTGCTCTCAGGTGATTTCCATGCTGACACCCTGTGGCTGCCGGGGTATTCCCAGTCAGGGCGTGAAACAGCCTCAAAGATCGAGCAGCATGCCTCAGCGCGGGTTGAGCGTCAATCCATGTTATTTTTTGCAGATGGATTCAATGGCGATGCCGAGCAATTCTGCGGCGCATTATCATCAGGTTTAAATACTTTTGGCGGGCTGTCCAGCGGCGATCTGCATACAGGCAATACTTATCAAATGGCAGGCAATCAAACTGGCACCGGCGGATTGGCGGCCGCATTTTTGCGCGGCAATCTAAAAATAGGTGTTGGTTCCGATCATGGTTGGGACGCGGTTGGACGGCAATTCCGCATCACTCGTTCGCGTGGATTCTGGCTGCGCACATTGGATGGCCGTCCCGCCTCCGAAACCTATGCGGGACTCTTTGGCTACCCCGCGCGGGATTGGGCATTTCCTCCGTTGAGCTACCTGGCGCGTTTATATCCGCTGGGGGTCGAGCAGGGCGAGGATCTGCTTGTGCGCTCTCCGATCCGAGTGGAGGCAGACGGCAGTTTCCGTATGAACGCCACGATCCGCGAGGGAATTGATGCTTATTTGCTGGTGGGGAGCCGTGCCGCTTGCGAGCGTGCCGCAAGGCAGGCCACCCAGCAGGCGATCTTACAGCTTGGCGATGTAAAACCTGCCTTTGCTCTTGTGCTGGTTGATGTTGCCTGGCAGATGCTGCTAAAGGCGCAGCCCGGTGTGGAGATCGAAGCCGTGCAGGAGATTTTGGGATCAAAGGTTCCCATCGCTGGCGGCTATACATTGGGACAGGTTACCTCTCCCGATGGCGTCGCTCCGAAATTTTTGAATCAGCATATTGTTGTTATTGTTTTTGGGGAGCAAAGCCCAACCTGGTCAGCGTAATTAAAGTTACAAACATGACTCACTCCGAAATTAATCTTTCGCGGGTGAGTTTATTTTTTAAACCAAAGCGCCAAAAAATCAGCCACGGATTCACGAATTAACACGTTTTTTTAACTTATCCGTGAAAATCTGCGTGATCCGTGGCTGGCTTAATTTTGAAATAGATGGGATCAAGCTGCGAGATTCACCTGCGGAAGTTTGCTCATCGATTCTTTCACCGCCTCGGCAGGGTACTCGTAATCTTCCAGTTTCCCGCTGAGATAGGATTCGTACGCCGCCATGTCAAAGTTGCCGTGACCTGAAAGGTTGAACAGGATCACGCGCTTCTCGCCTTTGGCTTTTGCATCCAAGGCTTCGTCAATCGCCACACGTATGGCATGTGCGGACTCGGGGGCGGGCACGATCCCTTCCGCTTTTGCAAATTGGATCGCGGCTTCGAAAGTCTCTTTTTGTTTGACAGCCACTGCATCAATGAGACCGGCATCCACTAATCCGCTGATGCTGGGGGCCATGCCGTGATAGCGCAATCCACCCGCGTGGATGCCGGGCGGCATGAAGTCGTGACCGAGAGTATGCATCTTGACAATCGGAGCCATCTTCGCGGTATCACCATAATCAAAGGTGTACACGCCTTTGGTCAGTGTGGGTGTTGCGGTTGGTTCCACGCCAACGAGACGGGTGCGTTTGCCATTCTTGAGATTCTCTCTCAGGAACGGGTAGGCAATCCCCGCGAAGTTCGATCCGCCGCCCACGCAGCCGATGACCACATCGGGATATTCATCCGCCATGTCCATTTGCTTCAAGGCTTCTTCACCGATTACGGTCTGATGTAAGAGCACATGATTTAACACCGAGCCTAATCCATATTTCTTTGTGCCATTGGATGTAGCCGCGGCTTCCACTGCTTCTGAAATGGCAATACCAAGCGAGCCAAGATTATTCGGATTTTCAGCCAACACGGAGCGGCCATAATTCGTCAAGTTTGTGGGACTCGCATAAACGCGTGCGCCGTATGTTTCCATCAAATTGCGGCGATACGGTTTTTGCTGATATGAAATCTTCACCATGTACACTTCAAGATCAATATCGAAAACATTGCAGGCAAACGCGAGCGAGGATCCCCATTGCCCCGCGCCGGTTTCGGTGGTCATGGCCTTTGTGCCGGCGATCTTGTTGTAATAAGCTTGCGGAATGGCGGTGTTCGGCTTGTGACTTCCAGAAGGGGAGACGCCTTCATATTTATAGTAGATGTGCGCTGTTGTGCCGAGCGCCTTCTCCAATCTGCGGGCGCGCAGGAGCGGAGTGGGGCGGTAAAGTTTATATATCTCGCGCACTTCTTCGGGGATCTCGATATATTTTTCCGTGCTGATCTCCTGCAAGATCAAGTCCATCGGAAAGAGAACGGACAAAAAGTCAGGGGTGACCGGCTCCATCGTGCCGGGATGCAGGACCGGGGTCGGCGGGACCGGGCTATCTGCATAAATGTTGTACCAGAATTTCGGCAGGTCAGATTCGTTCAATTGAAAGCGGGTTTGGTCAGTCATGGGTTCCTCCAAAAAATAATTTCGTAGTTTTGTAGGTCACGCTTTTAGCGTGACAGTCACGTTACAAACGTGACCTACAGTGCGACATATTTACGGCAAATAGCGCGGCGCGGAATTCAGCTCGGCTTCATCGTTTTGATCTTCAATTATTTGCGCGGCAGGCAGGGAATTATCTGTCAGTGTTTCAACGGAGCGTTCTTGCAAATTTACTTCCTGCGGTTCAGGTTCCGGGTTCATATTTTCTCCTTTCTTACTCCTCTCCCATTTTGGGACGTGTGCCCGAAAGGGTAGAGGGCGGGTGAGGGGTTAAAAAAATACAGCGTTCATCCCAAATGGGACGAACGCTGATTGATTCGCATCCGTGGTGCCACCCAACTTAGGCTGACAAATGGCTATTAAGAAAAAATCCCGTTATGATGCAACGGGAAGCCAGCCTCACTTTGTAGTTAGCTGGTCGGATGATTTATTTCCTTCCAAGTAACTCTGCGGGATAACGGGTGCAGTTCCCGTCTCGGACTACTCGACAATCTGACCAACGACTACCAGACTGGATTTTGCCCTTGCAGCTCGGAGGGCCATTCGGCTTTGTCGTTTCGGGCAGGTCTCTCACCGTTCTACCTGCTCTCTGAACCGTCGTACAAGCGTACTTTTCCTCGTCACAGCCTTGTTATTTCGGCTGATTATATGCAGAACAAACAAAATGTCAATGAAAAAGTGTACCTTGCAATTTGGTTAAGTTAACTCCCTTTGAATTATTGTATACTCAAACTAGTTTATCCATGAGGCAGGGCATGAGCGAAAAGAAAACAATTCCCAGAAAATCAATAAAACGGATAAAGCCCGAGCAGGAAATCCGCGCGGGCGATCAGAGCATTGCGGTTGGCGGTTCGGTAACCGATAGCGCCATCATCCATGGGCAGACGATTGTCTTTGCAGACCGCTTCTGGCGTGACCTGAAACCTGCCCTGCCTGCCGAAACGCTTCGAGAGGCCACTGCGGCATATCTCGCCTACCTGACAGACCGCCACTATTACCTTAGCTTAAAAGGCATGGGGGTGTCAGACCGTGTTCCGCTCAAATTAAAACTGCTTGAGCTTTACGTGCCGCTAAAAGCGCGTATGGAGTTGCCCGAAGGCGAAACCTGGAAACGCGATCTCAGCCTTGCTGGCCGCGAAGTTAGCGATGGAACACCGGACCTTTTGCATTTTGGTGAACCAATTCCATTATTACAGGTTTTGCAAAATCATTCCGGTGTGATCGTACTGGGCGACCCCGGTGCCGGGAAAACCACATTTGTTAAATATCTTGCCCTGCGACTTGCGCGCGGAGAAGGAACCAAGATCGGGCTGAAGGATTACCTGCCCATCCTGCTTCCGCTGGCTGCGTTTGCCAATGCGCTCCAGACAAGAGATATCCGCCTCGATGATTTCATAGCCGAATATTTTGCCGGCATCGGTGCTGACCTGCCGATTGGCCCCATGTTGACTGAAGCGCTCAAGGCGGGCCGCGCCCTCATCTTATTGGACGGCCTCGATGAAGTGCGTGACATCAACATGCGCAATACGGTTGTGGAGCGCGTGGTGGATTTCTTTGCTTTCCATCGCCGCGAGGGAAATAAATTTGTACTGACCAGCCGCGTGATCGGATACCGCGCCGTGCGTCCCTCCGCCGAGGATTTGGTGGAATGCACCATTGTTGATTTTGAAGAAGATGAGATCGAAGAATTCATCAAGTATTGGACATCTGCGTTGGAGAAACAAGCGCAGGGGAATACGGCTGTCGCCGCCGCTGACGCGGAAACCGACCGCCGCGAACTGTTGGATGCGATCCAGTTGAATCCCGGTGTAAGGCAGCTGGCTTCCACGCCTTTGCTTCTCACCATTCTTGCGTTGATGAAGAGACAGGGCGTTTCACTGCCTGAACGCCGTGTGCAGTTATATGATCAATATGTAAATACTTTGCTCTCCACCTGGAATCGCGCCCGCAGTATCAGCGGCCGCGCTCCCGGCCGTGACATTGATGAAATTCAAACCATACGTATCCTGGCGCCGCTCGCTTTATGGATGCATGAGATCAGTCTCGGCATCGGCCTGGTGGGACGTGAGGATATACGCCGCAAACTTGAAGAACTTTTTTTGGAGCGCGGCGATCCTTCACCGCAGCAAGCCTCGCGTCAATTCTTAACTGATGTGCATGAGTATGCCGCCCTTCTGCTCGAACGCGGCCCCGGTGAATATGGATGCATTCACTTAACCTTTGAAGAATATCTTGCCGCGGTCGCACTTGCCTTGAAAGGGCAGGGCGATTCTGTGCCGATCATCGAAACCCTGTCTGCGCATGTGGGGGAGCAGGCCTGGCGTGAAGTAACCTTGCTTACCATCGGCTATCTTGGGCTTCGTCAGCAGTTGCCAAAAGTTTCCGGTGAAGTGGTTGAGGCGCTTGTAAATAATCGGCCGGGACCTCCCGGCGAAGCAGTGGTCTTGGCCGGTGACGCCGTTCTGGATACATGGCCGGGCGGAGTCCCTCCGCAAAGCAAGGAACATGTCATACAGGCCCTGCTCGATACCATGCAGGATGGTGTGATCCGTTCTGAGTTGAGACGTCATGCCAGCCTGTTATTGGGAAGGCTTGGCTGGCGGCCCGGGGATATTGATCGGTTTGTGGAAGTGCCTGCTGGCGAGTATCAGGCCGGGGTTAAGAAGGAAGCGCAGGATATTCCGTACGCGTATTGGATCGGAAAATATCCCGTCACCAATATCCAGTTTGCGCGTTTTGTAAAAGAGAACGGGTATCAGTTCCGTGAATTTTGGAGTGACGATGGCTGGGACTGGCGCACAGGCAGGTTTGATGAGCGCACGCTTGAAGATGTAAACCGCGACTGGCTTGAGCATCGCCCGCTGGCAAAACGGAATGTTCCCTATTACTGGCATAACATCGAGTTGAGTAATCCGATTGTGCCGATCGTGGGCGTGAGCTGGTTTGAAGCTGAAGCGTACTGCAACTGGCTTTCCAAAAAGATCGTGGCTGTGCCTGAAGGGTATGCCATTCGCCTGCCGCATAATGATGAATGGGAGCGCGCTTCACGCGGCAGTGATGGGCGCGAATATCCTTGGGGTGATGAGTTTGATAAAACCGCCGCGAACACATGGGACAGTGATCCGACCGGTACAGGTCTGGGCGGTACGACTGCGGTTTGCACCTTCCCGAAGGGAGTAAGCCCAATAGGCGCATGGGATATGAGCGGCAATGTTTGGGAGTGGACAAGTTCCTGGTATGATGAGGAAAAGAAATATCGTATGGTGTGCGGCGGTTCGTGGATCGGCTATCAGTGGTTTGCGCGCTCGTCATTTTGCAACTGGTCCATCCCATTGACGTTCAATGATGATCTTGGTTTTCGCGTGGTCATCGCGCCGAAAGATTCGTAATAGAATACAAGATAAGAGGAATCATGGCTGAGAAAAAGCGTCAACCTAAGCGTGCCGAAGGAAAAAAGAGTGGATTGAGCGCTGGCAATGGCAGTGTCGTCATCGGCGGTAATGTGCAGGGAAGCAATATCATTCTTGGAAATAACAATACGGTTTCCAATCAAAGCGTTAATCTCTCGCCGCTTTTTCAAACCTTGGACCATCTTGTTGACGCGCACCCAAAACTCCAATCTGGAAAAAAACAGGATATAAAGGAAGAACTCAAGGAAATCCAAACCGCGCTTGAGGAACAAAAACCCGACGAGAACTTCATCACGCGGCGCTTTCGCAATATCAAACGCATGGCTCCCGATATCGTCGAAGTGGCATTTGAAACTTTGAAGAATCCAATTGGCGGCGTGGCAGAGGTTGTCAAGCGGATCTCAAAAAAAATAGCTGAAGAAGCGAACGCATAAGAGTACAATCAACTGGCGGGATCCTCCGCCAGTTTTTTTATTGAAAGGATGAAGAATGAAACTCAAAATATTTTTATCCATTTTGATCTTGTTGACTCTTGCAAGCTGTTCCATTCCTGTGGATGTACCCCCGTCTCCCACCGCCCTGCTGCCTGCCACGCCCCAACCGACCTTGACCGCCGCTGTTGGCGCTTCTCCCATCCCCGTACTGACGCAAATCGCCACGCCGCTTCCGACCTCCGCGCCGGGTATTGTGACTTCATACTGTGATGACCCGCGCGCCCGTGACCTGATCACATCTTTTGGCAAGGCAGTTGCAAATAAAGATGGCGCATTGCTCGCCGCGCTTGTTTCACCAACCACCGGTATGGATGTACGCATTTATCGCGACGGCAATGTCGTCAACTATGATGTTGAACATGCGAGGTTTGTTTTTGAAACCACATTTAAAGCAGATTGGGGGCTTTCATATGGAAGCGGTGAATCGACCCTCGGCTCATTTCAAGACATCATTCTACCGTCATTGAAAATCGTGTTCACGCCAGCAGCCTTGCTCGAATGCAACCAGCTCAAAGTGGGCGGCGTGACCTATGAGCCGGTTTGGCCATATCCCGAAATGAATTACTACTCCGTGCATTTCGATGGCAATGCCGGATTGGATTGGGAGACCTGGGCTGTCGGCATGGACATAAGTTCAGGAAAACCCTTGCTCGCCGCATTCGTTCATTATGTGTGGGAGCCGTAGGGATATTTAATCCCAAACCGCAATTTGATTTTTCCTTCCTCTTCCTTCTTTATAAATGAGAAGAAAGAGGAAGATTTATTTTAAGGTAAGAAATCACGGGAAAAGCCGCTCTTAAATTGTGCTATTGTAAAAAGTTGCAATAAGGATTTCCATGACCTGTTCCATTAACTATGCCCCCCAATTACGCGCTCAAGGACTGCGCATGACGCCTCAACGAAACGCGATCCTGCACGTGCTCCATCATTCCGGCGGACATCTTTCGCCTACCCAGGTGTATAAACAGGCGCGCAAGGAATATCCACGCCTGACAGAGCCGACCGTGTACCGCACGCTGGAAGATCTAGCCGAAAAGAAATTTTTGCTTGCCGCGCATGTGGGCAATGGAAAAATAGTTTACGAACTGGCGGCGAAACAACATCACCATTTGATCTGCCATAAATGCGGCGGGACAGTTCAGGTGGAACATGCTCCGCTTGAACTTTTGTACCGTCAGCTTGAGTCGTCTACCGGTTATAAGCTTGATTCCGGCCATGTCACATTCTTTGGCTTGTGTTCGGATTGTCAATCATAAAACAACGTCATTGCGAGGAGCGAAAGCGACGACACTTGCGCCGTACGCCAGTGCGGTGAGCAATCCCTAGTTATTAGGAGGTTGCTTCGGGCAACGATCAAGAGCGCCCTCGTAACGACATGAAATCACAAGGAGATTTACATGTTGTATTCCCCTGTTCCCATGCACATCCCGGATAACTTCCTTAGCATTGCCGTTTCGCTTATTTGTTGGGTGATCACGATCATTACTCTTGGAATTGCCATCTCGCGTACGAATAAATCGCTTGGTGAAAGACAAGTCCCTTTGATGGGCGTCATGGCGGCATTTATCTTTGCCGCGCAGATGATCAACTTCCCCGTTTTAGGTGGTACTTCAGGACATTTGCTCGGCGGTGTGTTAGCGGCTATTACCCTGGGTCCGTGGGCGGGCATGTTGGTGATGACCGCTGTCATCGCTGTGCAGGGACTGCTCTTCCAAGATGGCGGATTGGTTGTGATGGGTGCGAATATTCTTAATATGGGCATCCTGACTTGCGCGGTTGGATATGGTCTGTATCGTTCTGTGCTTGGCAGCAATCGCGCGCTCAAGTTGACAGTGATTGGTGTGGCGGCGTGGCTGTCCGTGATGGCTGGCGCGTTGTCAACAGCGTTGCAAATTTGGTTAAGCGGAAATGCTGAAGTGCAGATCGTTGTCCCAGCCATGCTGTTTGTTCATGCCTTTATCGGACTTGGCGAGGCTTTGATCACAGTAGCGGCAGTACTTTTCATCATGCGAACCCGCCCCGATTTGATAGGTGAGAGATCGGAATCTGCTCAAGGCGGTAAAGGCTGGATATTGACCGGTGTCTTGATCACGCTGACAGTTGTCCTGCTCTCGCCATTTGCATCGGCTAATCCCGATGGTCTCAATCGTGTCGCAACAGACCTGGGTTTTATTCAAACCGCCAAATCTGCCAGTGGACCTTTGGCTGGATACACAGTTCCTTTCCTCGCATCAGTATCTGCATCGAAAATTGTCGCAGGTGCGATTGGTGTCATCGTTGTTCTGGCAATCGTTTTTATAACAGGCCGCTCGCTGCAATCTAAACGTGGTCTTGATGCGCCTGCTAAAACCAATCGAACAACCCAGCCCAATCCAAAATCGTAAATCCAAAATCACAAATCGCCATGCATTCAGACGCCTTCGACCGTTATCATCATCACGACAGCGCACTCCATCGCCTTGACCCACGCATTAAGGTTGTGGTGGTGATCGCTTTCATTCTTTCAAACGCCCTGCTTCCCGATGGCGCATGGACTGCTTTTGGGCTGGCATGGCTTTTCCTATTCCTTGCGAATGCACTTTCCGATCTTGGCTTGGGATATACATTCAAACGTTCATTTATCGCACTGCCATTTGCGCTTGTGGCTGTGACGGTTTTGTTTTCCATCCCCGGTAAGCCACTCTCTCAATTCCATTTTATGATGTGGGAATTCACGGTCACAGATGCAGGCTTACTGCGCTTTGTCAGCATTGTCATTCGCTCGTGGTTGTCGGTGCAGGCGGCGATTTTGCTGGTGGCGGTTACACGTTTCCCTGACCTCATTCACGCGTTTGAACATTTGCGTGTGCCTGCCATTCTCACCACGATCATCGCGTTTTTATATCGCTACCTATTTGTGCTGATGGATGAAGTGATGCGGCTGCTTCGGGCGAGACAATCTCGTTCGGCGGCCGCAACAGGCCAAAGGTCAGGTGGAGGCGTGCTGTGGCGGGCGAGAGTGTCCGGGCACATGGCAGGTCAATTATTTCTGCGAAGTTACGAGCGCAGTGATCGCATCTATAATGCGATGCTGGCGCGCGGATATGTCGGTCAACTGTTGACGTTGAATCCGCATGAACTTCACGGCCGTGATTGGGCGTATGCCGCGGTCGCTTTTCTGTTTATTCTTGCAATGCAATTTGTGGGACGGTTCTAATGCCAATTACACATGCTGCTGAAAAATTTAACCTACCCGAATGCGAAGGCGATGTGCTGCAAGTACGCAGCCTGCATTTCTCCTACCCCGATGGGCACGTTGCGCTGCGCGGAATCTCATTCAACTTATGTTCGGGCGATAAGGTTGCGTTGGTCGGGCCGAACGGCGCGGGCAAATCCACGTTGATGCTGCACCTGAATGGGATTCTAGCTGGGCAGGGCGAAATTGATCTGGGCGGTCTGCGCCTCAAACGTGACAATTTGCCTGTTATCCGTTCAATGGTCGGACTCGTGTTCCAGAACCCCGACGACCAACTCTTCTCGCCAACCGTATTCGAGGATGTGGCATTTGGTCCGCTGCACATGGGACTCTCTGAATCAGAAGTGCGCGCGCGGGTGGACTCTGCGCTCGAAGCGGTGCGCATGTCATCCTATAAAGACCGCCTGTCCCATCATTTAAGTGTCGGCGAGAAAAAACGCATCGCCATCGCAACGGTTTTATCCATGAACCCAAGGATTCTGGTGTTGGATGAACCCTCCGCTGGACTCGATCCGCGCGCACGCAGGACATTGATTAATTTACTGCGCGAACTGCCGATCACGATGCTGGTCTCCACACATGATATGAGACTGGTGCAGGAATTATTTCCGCGCACGATCGTGATGGATGATGGCAATATTGTAGCCGATGGATTGACGATGGAAATACTGGAGAACGAAGAGTTGCTGACGGCGCATGGGTTGGAGAAGCCGTGAGATTTGTGGATGAAATAAGCTGTAAATCAAAAAGAGCCACGAGAGAAATCTTGCGGCTCTTTTTGATTTACAAATCGGGGATAAATGACACTTGATTTGTACTTCTTTGGATTTATACTGAAATCAATTAACAACGGTATTACAAGCTGTTTGGAACATTTGGAGGACTCTTATGTTTCGCAATCGAATATTCAAAGTTTTGAGCAACCTTATCCTACTTCTGGTTTTTTGCACCGGGCAAGTTGCCGCTGCACCGAATAATAAGGCCAATGAGCCTATTAACTCCATGTCATTAGAATCTTCAAAAGTTCAAAATGCCCAATATCCTTATGTTCCAGATATGATCCTCTTGGAAGTTCAAGGCGGCGTTATTTTGGAATCAAATTCACAAGGGATAACTGGGAGATCATATACTGCAGGTTCCACTTCACTTAGTGCTGCCCTGAGTTCACTAGGGATGCGCTCGGTTGAGCCGCTCTTTCCTTCTAAGCGGGTTGCAACTGAACGTCAGAGTGTAAACAGAACTGATTTAACAAAAAGAGTCTATCGGGTCCAGTTGAGATCAGGCACAGATGTTATGGGCGCGGCGGAGACATTGGCCGCACTTCCCGAAGTGACATTCGCCGAACCGGATTACATCGCTGTCCCGGCTGATATTCCGACAACTGCGCAAACGTTTCCTGCCTACTCTGTAAACTCACTCACAATTGACGATCCGCTATATGACCAACAATGGGGATTAGCAAAAATTAATATCGAAGGCGCATGGGATGATACTTATGGCTCGTCCACCGTCACAATTGCGATCATTGATTCAGGTATCGATCTCACCCATCCAGACCTTTCTGGGAATTTATGGATAAACCCTGGTGAAATCGCGAGCAATGGAATTGATGATGATAGTAATGGATATATTGATGATGTGAATGGCTGGAACTTCGTAGCTGGCAATAATGATATTTCTGATGGAACAGGTCACGGCACACTTGTTTCTGGAGTAGCAGCGGCTGTTGGAGGCAACGGACAAGGGATTGCAGGTGTTTGTCCGCAATGCCGCATAATGCCAGTAAAGGTAATGCTCTCCGATACGGCAAATTACTCAGATATTGCGGCTGGTGTTTTATATGCGGCGCAAAAAGGAGCCAAGGTTATCAATCTTTCCATGGGTGGATATGCCAACTCTACTCTCTTGCGAAACGCTATTGATACCGCAGTCAATACTTATGGTGTTGTAATTGTGGCAGGTTCGGGTAATGACAACTTGAATCAACCGTTTTATCCTGCCGCATATGATAATGTACTCGCAATAGCTGGTACGCAGAGCAACGATGCCAAAGCTAGTTTCTCAAATTACGGAACTTGGGTGGATGTCTCGGCTCCTGCTGTTGACATTCGTACCACAGCCTTGGGAGGCGGCTGGGTGGATAACTCTGGCACTTCAATGGCCGCACCATTTGCAGCCGGGGTAGCAGGATTGCTTCGGTCTTTGCACCCAGATTGGGATCAGGATATGATCCGTTCTCAAATCAGCCATACCACCGATCTTATTGATGGATTAAATCCAAGCTATGCAGGACTGCTGGGCAGTGGACGTCTGAACGCAGGCACAGCCATGCTGGCGCCAACCCCTGTGCTTTCCATGACAGGTTATAACGTAAATGGACAAGCCAATGGCTCGCCTTTATTAAATGCTACGGCTCAACTGACGGTAACCCTAAGCAATGACTCGTGGAATGGAGATGCACTTGGAGTAACAGGCGTACTCTCGACTACGGATGCTCACGTTACGATTGTGAATGGAAGTGCGAGCTATGGAAATATTGCCGCCGGAACCACAAAGACAAATGCGGCTGCCTTCTCATTCTCTGTGAACAGCAGTGCTGGTTATAACCATTCCATTCCGTTTACGTTGAATATCACCGACACTACGGGATATGCAAATTCTTTTGATTTTACGATCACGACTGAGGCGGAATTTGTAAGCAAATCTGGACTAATTACAGTAAACGAAACCTGGACAAATGACAGGACTTATCTGATTACCAACCATGTGACTGTTCAGCCCGGTATAACGCTTACAATTCAACCTGGGACGAATGTCTTATTTAGTGGCTTTTATGCAATAAATGTAGGTGGAACATTGATCGCGGATGGTACAGCTAATCAGCCAATCCTGTTCAAATCCAATTCTACGGAAAAGTGGGATAAGATCTTTTTTGATGACACAAGCACAGATGCCCAGGCTGATGCAGATGGCCAATATATTTCTGGATCGATCCTGCGGTATGTAAATATTGAAGGAACTGGAATGACAGGAATTGCTTGCACACAGGCGACGCCTTACATTTCCCACTCACATATTTCCCTTGCAGATACTAATAAAAGCAACCCAGTGGTTAATTGTTCTGTGGGGGCGACGCCGCTGTGGTTATTAGATAATGATATTGCTAACTTAGTGTGGATACAGGGAGCTGGCAAAGCGTATCGCAATAAAATCGGTGGATTGGTCATTGATGGTGCTTCTATAGTTGAAGACAATATTATTGAGGGTGGACTCGCTCTGGCGGTTTATGATAGCGGTATTGGCATTGTTAGGAGAAATACAATTGGAGGTACAGTGGAAATGGGCACCTTCACGGGAAGCGGCGGAATTTTTGAGGACAATTCTGCTGGTGGTGCCACTCTGGGCGACTCTTTTAGTGTGGTCAATAATACCTTTCGTGGTATCTTGCGTAGCGGAAACAACACTATTGTAGATCATAATACTTTTTTTTCTTCAAATGGCATCGTGGTTGGCAATTCATCCATAGTCACCTGGAATAATGTGGAGAACAATATTACTCCGGGAACTGGTAACGGCCTGATAGCTGGAAGTAATGTGACCGCACAGTATAACCGTTTGATTGGTTTTAGTACTGGTATGACCGCTAGTACAGGTTTAATTGAACATAATTTGATTGCTAATAATTACTATGGTTTGCGAGTGGGTGCAGCGACTGTGCGTTATAACACTTTTACTGGCTCTTTAGGATATCTCGTTGGTCCCCCTGATTATTATGATGCTGCAATCGTTGTACAAGGCGGTACTCCACTTGAAATTTCAAATAATAACATTGATGGAAACTTTGGTAAATACGATCTTTATATTAACATTCCGAATGGTACGTCAGTTCCTGTTCAAAACAACTGGTGGGGAACGACGAATGCCGCAACTATTGCTGGTCGCATTTACGATTCTAACGATGACGGCACGAAAGCAACCGTAAACTTTGCACCTGTATTGACCGAGCCTGATCAAAACGCTCCGGGTTATGTGCGCTCGGTGAATGTTCTTCCAGACACTACTTTGGGCATCCAGACCGGGACTTTCCAAGCCCAATTTAGCGAGCCTATGGATTTGAACTATGTTCCATCAGTGAGATTTTGTGATGCTAATATATTTAGATATGACACTACCAATTCTTTATTGCCGACTAATCAAATCTATGCAATTGCCGCAGAGAGTAATGGCACGAAATGGTTTGGCTCAATAGCTTATGGGGTTGCCAGCTTTGATGGAACCTCTTGGAAGGTGTACAACAAGGATAATTCTGGTTTTTCGCTAAGTGATTATCCTGTATGGTCAATTGCAGCAGAAAGCAATGGCACGAAATGGTTTGGTACAAATGGTGGCGGGGTTGCTCATTTTGATGGAACATCCTGGACAATATATGACACATCTAATTCTGGATTACCAGATAATACTATCAGGTCGATTGCTATAGAGAGCGATGGCACGAAATGGTTCGGCACAAATGACGGTGTTGCCCGCTTTGATGGGACATCCTGGACAATATATATGGACAACCATTGGGTGTATTCCGTCGCTATAGAAAGTAATGGCACAAAATGGTTTGGTTCAGATAATGGTGTTGCCAGTTTTGACGGAGCATCTTGGACATCATACAACACCTCCAATTCTGGATTGCCAAGCAACATGATTAGATCAATAGCTATAGATGGTGATGGCACAAAATGGATTGGCGCAATTGATGGCGTTACCCACTTTAACGGGGTATCTTGGACGGTATATGGTGCATATAATTCTGGCTTGCCAGATAATACCGCTTATTCAATTGCTATAGATAGCAATGGTACGAAATGGTTCGGTACAGATCGTGGTGTTGCCAGTTTTGATGGAACATCTTGGAGAACTTTCACTTCTTTAAATACTCGATTGCCAAGCGGCCAAGTTCACGCAATCAGAATTGATAATGATGGAGCAAAATGGTTTAGCGCAGACAACGGGGTGGGCGTTTTTCGAGACTCATATTGTTTTATAAATGAAAACCAACAATGGTCTTCCAATGTTTACCAAGCAACCTTAGATATAACATCTGCGATTCAGAGAGGTGCTTATCACGTTAGCGTAAGTGACGCATTTGATTCCGATGGAATGCGTATTGCTCCAAATTCCTCTACCACTTTTGTCGTGGATTATGCTGGTTCTATTAGCGATGTGACGCCACCTTTACGGCCTACTGTGACTGCCAGCGGAGATGGATTAACAACCATTTCTGCTAGTTGGAGCAGCAGTGATCCACAATCGCTTATCACCCAGTACCGCTATGCTATTGGCACTACACCAGGCGGTCGCGATGTGGTGGAATGGACATATGTTTCCAGTACAACAACTTCAATCAAACGTATGGGATTGAATCTAACCTATGGTCAGCCTTATTATGTAATAGTTGGTGCGCGCAATGAAGGTGGCTTATGGAGTCAAGACGGGGTAGGAAATCTGGTAATTCCGCCCTCCGTTTCATCCATTCTGCGTGCCAGTGCCAATCCCACATCTGCAGCTGGCATAAGTTTCACGGTCACCTTCTCTGAATCCGTGACAGGGGTTAATGTCAGCGATTTCACATTGACGACAACCGGCGGTGTCTCAGGCGCAGCCGTGAGCGGGGTCAGCGGTTCGGGGAGTGTCTACACTGTCACGATCTACACAGGCAGCGGGAGCGGTACGGTCCGCCTGGATGTGGTGGATAATAATTCTATTATTGATCTAGCTAGCAATCCGTTGGGCGGGGCGGCTATCGGAGATGGCAACTTCACTGGTGGTGAGATTTATACGATAAATAAACCCTTTGCCCCTGCGAGCCGCTGGACATCGTCCTTTGATCTCTCGCATGGCTGGACGGTGAGTCAATTTGTGCGGACAGTGGGGGATGTCAACAATGACGGACGGGATGATCTGATCGGATTTGGATTGGATGGGGTGTATGTGTCGCTCTCGACTGGGAGTGGATTTGGTGCGGTCAGCAAATGGACATCCTCCTTTGATCTCTCGCATGGCTGGACGGTGAGTCAGTATGTACGGACAGTCGGGGATGTCAACAATGACGGACGGGATGACTTGATCGGATTTGGGTTGGATGGGGTGTATGTGGCGCTCTCCAACGGGACCAGCTTTGACCCAGTCAGCAAATGGACATCCTCCTTTGATCTCTCGCATGGCTGGACGGTAAGTCAATTTGTGCGGACGGTTGGGGA
>JABFSL010000125.1 GCA_013140605.1 Anaerolineales bacterium | reverse complement strand
AGCATTAGTTCGCTGCGCCGCTCTCAACAAAATGACGCATCTGGGTATGCCCCAAAGTTACAAAGTGGCATAACTTTTCATTCCAACAAATGAATTGCGCCTACTTTTCGATTTATGCACCAATGCCCAATAAAATCATAAAAAAAGCTATGAGTAACTAACATGTCTTCAGCAATAACGATAAACTCAAGAAAATAGACACCATATAAAATGTCGAACAAAGTGTCATAGGGAAAATCTTTTAAATCATTGTTCGATTTTTTCTCTACAAGAAAAGCTTGTTTTGCTCCAAGGTGCTTATTTAAGTCTCTATTCACATCTATTAAAAAACGCCTTGGAATTATTTGCTGCAACTCTCCTGGTCCACTTACAAGTAATGGATTTTCGACTTTGGCTTTAATGTCATCACTTTGTACTTCAATTATTTCTCGAACTAAAGCAACTTGTGTTTTTGTGTAATCCCGTAGTTCATTAAGCTCATCATCAAACCATTGACGAACATCTTGACCATGTAAAGGTGTTGGTATTTGTCTTCTTAATCGAGCTACTTCTTTTTTCAAAGCGCTAATTCGCTTTGCGGCTTCGTTAGTTTTTTCAAAATGCGCTTTCCTAATTTCTTTCAAGCTTACAGCAATCTGCCTAGCCTCTTTTTTGTCGTCGCCAGCAACATATGCAATAGCAATAACCATACCCAAAATTATCAACCAAGCAATGGAAAAAATAACACAATAGATATATTTATCTGGAGCAGGTGTTGTTTCAAATGCAGAAGTACGACTGACAAGAAATAGCGCAATCCCAAGTATGCCACATCCCCAAACAGATCTTTTTATCACCTTTGTAATAGATATACTTTTTAGGTCGTTTATTCTCTCGAGTATTGCTTTCTCTATCTGTTTACATTCTTCGATAGATTTTCTAATTTCTTTTATTATGGAGGCAATCTCTTCTCGTTGGGGTTTTCCAACATCTTCAGGTTTAATCCTAAAAAAGTAATCCCAAAGTTTTACCCGTTCGCGTTTTTCTTCATCCAAAAACAGTCTTTCTCTATCTGTACGAGAAGGCATATAGGGAAGATCTTTAATATAATCCCATATATCCCTTGAATAACTTATATATTCGGGCATAGAAGTGTCTCGTTTATTGGATGCCTAGAAACCCTAGTGCGTATTCGGTGGGAACAATCAACTTTAATAATTCTTTATCAATGGGGTCTGCTTTTGTTTGGAGTTCTTTTCTTATAAACTCTAAAGTCAGGTGGGAAGAATCGTACATTTTATTTAGATAATGATAGCCATATTTTATACAACCTAATACAGCCAATGCAGTAGGACACACTTTACTGTCCTGAATAGCTAAAGAGATATGTTTATTAATGATTTGCATATCATTGTCGCGTAATTTCTTCTCTCCTTTATTTAGGGCATATGCAATACCTGCGAACAAATTAATCAAAGCGCTGTTTTCCCCTTGGGACAAAAGGAGTATGCATTTTTTATAAGCTTCACTATACAGTCCATATTCAATATGAGCTTTTATTTCTTCAGACGTATTATGAAACGTAGACTGCTCATTTACTGGCTTTTCTTGTCGTGAAAATGCGGATTGGGCGCTCAAATTTATTACATTTCCATTACCCATCACAATCACACTATCAGAAACATTGCCGCCAACTTCCACACTATTTGCTCGAACATCATTTGGGCTTTTTGCAAATTTCTTTTCTAAAACGGATTTTTCAATTTTGGAGGATAAAGTAACATCAATACGACTCGCTCGCACATTCAATGCCCGCACAAGCATTTCATAGCCATCGTCTTCAAACAAATCCACCCAATGCCATTTTCTCAGGCTTTCGAGATTGTCACATTCTTCCAACCGTGCAGGGATAATAAAAATCTCACCTTCGGGTTTCTGCATGGCGGTATCGAGAGCAAGACGCACTTCCTTTTGTCGAAACCCTGCCTGATTGAACTGCTTTGAAAGGCAAACCACCACCACATCCGCTTCGCGCACGGCTTTGCGAATCTCCAATTCCCAATCCTGCCCTGGGAGGAGTTTGGCTTTGTCGAGCCACGCGTCTACGCCGTCTTGGGTCAGGCGGGAGTAGAGTCCGCGCACGGGGTCACGGTCCGCGTGGGCGTGGCATAAAAATACTTTCAAGGGGCGTTTCGATTCGGGCATTTTGGTTTGTCCCGCCGAGATAGGTTTAGGTTAATGAAATTATACAACCGAAAACGAGCAATGCTATAAACTTGGTGAGAGTGTAAATGAAAAGCCAGTCCGCTGCGGGGCTGGCTTTTTTGAATTCAATTAGAAAGTTATATATACACGCTGTCTTCCCTTGAGCAACCCGCTTGGTCAGGTGTGGTCTGCGGCGGGAGTAAAGAGTCCACACGGGTCAGGGACCGCGCGGATGTGGCAAAGCGTTTGATTTCAGTCATGTGGGTTTCAACCAAATCAATGATCCCGCTGTCCCGCTCCAAATTTGTTTTCAGGCACTGGCGAATGCAAAAATGGAAATAAATGAAGCTACAAAAACCATAATAAGCATGGCAAGGATACCTGCCAGAATGGCAATGATAGAGATCGTTTTTTGGGGATATCCACGGGCCAGCGAGAGACCGCCACAGATGATCCCCGCAAGTGGCGCGAAGACACCCACACAGGAAAGGCACACGGCGAAAATCCCCACAGGGCCATAGTTAAAGTATTGAAGGTTATACAAACTGGAACCATAAAACAAGACCAAAGAAACACCCCCAAATATGAAAGACGAAAGCGAAAGGACCAGTGCGATCAATGGAAGCTTAGATTGCGGTTGAAATTCAGTCGGGGCTTTATCAAGTTTTTCCACAGCGGTCTCCAATCAGGGTAGTATTTCATCCCATTATATGCTCTTTTGAATCAAGGAACGATTATCTGATACTCACAGCTTTGCGAATATGAACTTTCAATCCTGCCATTGGAGAAGTTTCTCTTTGTCGAATCACGCGCAGCGGCCCACTCCGTCTTGAGTCAGGCGGGTCCCTGCGGGGAGTCCGCGCATATCATCCCCTTGTGGGACGGGGTCACGGTCCGCGTGGGCATGGCAGAAGAAGACTTTGAGGGGGCGTTTGCTGTCAACGGACTTCATAACGGATTCACGGACGGAAACGGACTTGCATATGAATTTAAAGCAGTTTTTCTAATTCTGGCACCAAAGGAGGCAGGTCGTTTTGGATGGTATCCCACATTAACTTTTCGTCAACTTTAAAGTAAACATGTACAATGCGATTCCGCATGGCACGCATAAGAGTCCACGGAATCGCCGTATATTTTTCTTCGATCTCTTCTGGTATTTGATTCGCCGCTTCGCCGATGATGATGAAATTCATCTCAACCGCACGAATAGATTTATCATCTTCCTTGAAAGTTTCATAATCCATGCCACGCGTAAATTGCTGAATTTCTGCAATCGCGTCTAAAATATCTCGAATACGGTCTCGCCAGTCTCTAGGTGACACGGATCAACTCCCCCATTACTCGCTCTTTGATATAAGGCTTCAAACTGTCGGGTGTCCCAAGGTCAACGGGACAGCCGAGCAATTTTTCAAGGTAATCCTGCAAAGCAAACAAGCCAAAATATCCAACAGGGCGGTTGAACTCCACGAGCAAATCCACATCACTAAATGCGGTCGCTTCATTTCGCGCCACCGAGCCAAACAGCAACAAGGATTTTACACCGAATTTGGTTGCCAACTCGATGTTTTTTTGTTTCAAGGTTTGGAGAACTAAATCCTGTTTCATGTTGAATATTATACGTCAATTGCTTCGCGCACAGCCTTGCGAATCTCCAATTCCCAATCCTGACCTGGGAGGAGTTTAGCTTTATCGAACCACGCGTCCACGCCGTCTTGGGTCAGACGGGTATAAAGTCCGCGCATATCATCCCCTTGTGGGACGGGGTCACGGTCCGCGTGGGCGTGGCATAAAAACACTTTCAGGGGGCGTTTGTCAGTGGTGGGTATAGTTTACGGGGTCGCATCCTTGGCACAACGAAATCCAATATAGTGTTCCTCATCCTCAGGAAAGGTGGCGAAACGGAATGTGGTGGTCAAGATCGCAGGTTCGCCGTGGTACCATGTGCCGCCGCGCAGGCCGCGTTCAGATTCGCGATAGTAATTCTGTGGCCCCTGATTACCTGGATAAGCCACAAGGGAATCTGCCGTCCATTCCCAGATGTTGCCAGCCATATCATACATGCCATACGGGCTTATGTTCTTTTCATATGCTCCAACCGCGCTGGTCCCCCCAACACTATCACCGTAGTCGGCATACGTGGAATCAATCTCCTCGCCCCAGGGATAAGTGCGACCATCAGTGCCGCGCGCGGCTTTTTCCCATTCTGCTTCTGTGGGCAGGCGGGCGCCGTGCCACTCGCAGTAGGTTTTTGCTCGATACCAGTCAACATTCGTCATTGGGTGATCTGGTTCGCTATAGAACGAATCAATGTTTGGGATATCCTTCGGCTCACTGCACACTCCACTAGTCACGCACTCTTTATAACGTGTCTGGGTAACTTCATACACATCCATGTAAAAGTCAACGAGTGTAACGGTATGAGCGGGCTTTTCCTGATCAAACCCGTTGTCGCGGCCCATGATGAATGGCCCCGCCGGGACAAGGCGCATGGTCACACCTTTGGCATCCGCGATTTCAGCGGACAAAGGCAGGGTCGTTGCAGTAGGGTTCGCCGCAAGAGGAATTATCTGACAGGAAAGCATTCCAAATGCTATCAAAATAAAGAGAAAAATTTTAGCTGGTTTCATCATTACGCATTCTGGGTATTATGTTTTATCTTGGTGAAATATCTGATTAAAATTATACAACCGAAAACAACTCTGTAAATTTTGATTGACAGTCAGAGTCGGGGAATTCGGTGAGGGCATAATAAATGAAAAGCCAGTCCCGCAGCGGACTAGCTTTTTTGATCTCAATTTCGTCAGGCATGTCATCTCAAATCGAAATTCAGGAATGTCCCTTCGATTCGATACTGCCCTCTCAAACCCTTAAATCCCAAAAAGAGCCACTTTTGAGGTGATCGAATGGAAACTTGATTCGTGGTGAAAACACTGGGGTTCACCCTGCTGGTGGCCGAGAGTGTTGTGAATGTAAATGAAACCGAAAAACCGTTTCCCTGGTTGAGAGCCGATGTCCTGTTAACGGTCACATAGGTCAAGGGGTCTTTTTGATCGATAGAACGCTTATTCACATCACCATTCAGAATGGTCATTAATAAACCTTGTGAAGCCACATCTGGTTCGGGGAAAACCCCCATCAAAAGGTCGGCATTATCCAAATCCCTGAGGCGGACTGTGAATGTGACGGTCCCGCTTTCCGGCAGGCGCGCAAATAACCCGTAGATTTCAGCATCCCCGCTTCCACGCTCAGCCAGAAAATCCAGGTCGCCATTCTCCGCAGAAAATGTATTGATAACAGGTTCCACCCAACAACCATCGCCTCTTTCAACTGTTGGAGCTGAAGGATATATTTGCCACTTACTACTGACGCAGCCGATGATCCAATCCTGCCCAATCTCCACAGTCGGAATGGGCGTAAAAGTAGGCACAGGCGTGTCGGTCGCTGGTACAAGTGTCGAGGTGGGTTCGGGCGGCGTAGCTGATTCAGTTGGTACCGATGTTATCGTCTCAGTGGCAGGAATCAGCGTGGATGTTTGCGCGGGCGTGATGGTTACATCCCCCGCTGGAGTCGATCCAGCCGCCATGAATCTTCCAGTGAAGAGAAATGCCAGCGCGATCACGACAATACCGCCAACGATATATGGGAGTTGAGGCTTCCACTTAAGCAGCGACTTTACAAGAGCAGACTCATCTTCCACTTTGTCTGAAGCCTTATCCCCTTTCTGTAACTCGCTGGTATTCCCAAGCATCTGTTTGATTTGATCCAAACTTTCCTTGTATGAATCATCGGTAAAATCCACAAACTGGAACCGTCTCAACCTGAGCGGAATTTTGCAATTTTTAATCAACACAGGCAGGATATGCTTGCCCCCATCAATGGCGTAACCAATTTCATCTTTAACATTCTGCGATTTGATGGATTCGGGCGACAGAACGATCAGGAACGTTGAGCATCGATCCAGCGCCTTCTCCAGTTCATCATCCCAACGGGAACCCGTGGGGATATCAAGTTGATCCAGCCAAATATCAAACCCCGCTGACCTCAAATCTTTTGCAATATTAACCGCGAAATCCGAATTTACTCTGGAATAGGAAATGAAAGTGGTCATAATGATGTCCTTATATTTACAATTAAAATTACCGCCAAATTTACTATCCGACCACGAAGGGTCATAAACGTGTAAGAAGTTTTGGTTTGATTTCCCGTCTTTGAAATTATACAACCGAACACGAGCATTAAGATGGTTTTTGAGCGGCGAATCCGGGGCTGGGGCAGGTCTGCTGCAAAGTTGGCCACGGGTATCCAATTAATCTGGTTTAAATCCGGCGGTACAATACCCTTACACGATCGGAGAAAGAATTGAAACGCGTTTATATTCTCTTTCTATTCATCTTCATATTGATAAGCACCGCTTGCGGCCGTAAGGCTGTCATATCAACCGATTCCCAACTTCCATCACCGACCAATACTCCATCGCCCGGTGAATGTACGAGCATCGGCCAAACCTGGACATCTCCTGTGGATGGTGTAACCCTTATCTGTGTGCCTGCCGGGGAATTCATCATGGGGGCAAATGAAAATGATCCTCTGGCCGATGAAGATGAGAAACCCCAGCACAAAGTTCATCTGGATGCGTTTTGGATTGACCGCACCGAAGTGACCAACGTCAGCTTTCTCAAATGCCTGGATGCCGGTGCCTGCCGTCCCGATGTATACGAAACGACCGCTTCAAGCTTCATCCCTTATGCTGTTCATCCAGACTATCAAAATTTTCCCGCCTTTGTCTACGCCTCTGACGCCGCTGAGGAATACTGTCAATGGGCTGGCAGGCGGCTCCCTTCTGAAGCGGAGTGGGAAAAAGCCGCGCGCGGAACAGATGGCCGCCTCTACCCGTGGGGAAACTCGCTCGATTGCGCCCATGCAAATTATTTTGGATGCGACAAAACCATCAACACCGATCCAACCGCCCCCAGATGCGGGTACAGCAAAACCTGCCGCACAGCCAACGTGGAAGATTATCCAAATGGAGCCAGTCCGTACGGCGTGTTGAACATGGCAGGCAATGTATGGGAATGGGTCAATGACTGGTATCAGGCGGACTACTATTCAACTTCACCAGCCAACGATCCACAGGGACCAGGATTCGGCGATTACAAAACTTTGCGCGGGGGCGGCGTTAAAAGTCTGTCACAATATTTGCGTGCAACATCACGGGCCATCGGCACACCCCAGCACTTCTTCGACAGCCAGATCGGTTTTCGCTGCGCGGCCGATGGAGGCGAGTAATTGAATTAATCCGCTCTAACATATTTCCGCAGCGAGCGGATGAGTTTTTTGTACCCATCTTCTTCGAACAGATCTACGCGGTGCCAGCCGCTCAGCGATTCAGGCGTATCGCATTTTTCAAGGCGGGCGGGGATAATAAACGTTTCACCGTTGGGAAGTAAATTTGCCTTTTCAAGCGCGATCTTCAACTCCTCCTGGCAAAATCCCTGATGCCGAATAAAACTCCTCGATAAACACACAATGGCAATATCGCTCATCAGAATTGCCCTGCGGATCTCATGCCGCCAATCCTGACCGGGTTGCAAACTTTCCGTATCCAGCCAGGCTTTTATGCCATTTCTCGCAAGGCAGGCATATAGATCGTGGACAGCTTGCCTGTCACGATGAGTATGAACAAGAAAAACATTAATCGGTCGTTTCAGTAAAGTCATTTGTAAATCCTCAGAAAAAAATCGAATCGTAATACAGGCAGGCCTTATAAATTAGCTCATGGAAATTAAAATAACAATCCCCTGACGGGGGATTTGTCAGGGGATTGTTGGGGTAAACCATTGGTTGACCCAAATATGGGGAGGCGCTGATCTGGTTACCTTACGCCTGCTGGTTTTGCTCCCACCATTCAGCAAAGTTCCAATCTTTTAGCGTAAGGCGCAATTCCTTGCTGCTTCTCAAATTGAATTTGGTAAATATATTTTGCAAATGGGTCTTCACCGTTTCAGGTGCGATCACCAAAATTTCAGCGATCTGATAATTCCTATGGCCAAGGCAGATCAATGCCGCAACCTGTTGTTCGCGGCGCGAGAGCGAATCCCAGCGCTCTTCCATTTCGGCTATCTGTTGAAGTTGATCCCAGCCAGCCCTCGTAAAATCGGTAATGATTTCCTCCTCCGAACGGCCTTGTTGTTTGGCGGCATTTCTTACCAGCGTGATGATCTCTTCATCCTGAAGAAATATGCGCGATTCATCATCACCCTTTTTATTTTCCAGCAGTTGCCTGAGACGGCGGGGTAGTAGAAACATGCAGGCATTATATTAGAACATTTGTTCCAAGTCAAATTGCCATATCTTCGGATGACTCAGACTTCGTCCGCAGTACATCCAGCAGATCGATTCCGCGCTTCATGCCCAGCCCGTGCAGGATCAGCCCAAACTGAGAGAATCCAAACCACAGCAGACCCAGCGTCAGGGAGAGAGAGGCGTTGTCGATCCAGCGCGGCGCAGACTCAATAACCGTCGCGATCTGTCCACGCCAGTCAGCGGTCTTTTGGTCATATTCAGCAAGGACAAGCACAAGGTCTTCGAGCTTCTGTTTTGTCTCGTTGAAATCCCCTCCCAACAGATAGGATGTATCGCTGATAAAAGTGGATGCGCGCTGCGCCAGATCCTGCACGTTGACAATTTCACTGTCGAGCGAATCAACCTGACCGATGATACTTAAAAGTAATTCATCGCCCGGAATATTTAGGTTGATGAATGGAAGTTCGTTAACCTGTTTCAGCGTGGCGCGCAGATCTTCCAATGTGTTTCGCACCTCGGTGATATTCGTGCGCGTCGCCTCCAAGCCGGGAATCAGCTTATCGTCCAGCGTGGCGTTGACATCTTCCAATAAAGTCTTCGCATCCGCGGTCTGTTGCGTGAGTGAAGCCAGCGAATCCTCAGCAGATTGGATGATGCGCAAGGCGCGCTCCACTTCGGCTTTGGCGTTACGCAGGTCAGTTTGGATCTGCGCCAGTTGCGAGTCAATTTCCCGCAGGCGGGTGGTCGTTTCCTTTGTCAGCGGTTCGTTATAAACCCACGCCAGGGCGATTCCAAGGATGCTCAGAATCAGAAAGGTGGAACTGAGAACGATCAAGGTACCGATCAAGATTTTTCGCATCATTTTTTCCTTCTCATTGGAACGCGGACTTCAGACCGCTGTTTGAGGTAAAAAGCGGACCGAAGTCCGCACTCCAAATATCTTGGAAAATTATACGCTAAAAGGTGGTAATTAACTCTTGACAAATCTTTTTTGTTAGACTATCATCTAATTAGATAAACGTCTAACACAGTCAAATGCCTAACGTACGCTTTATTTTTGAAAGGAGTTCGCCATGACCACTCATTTTATTGAAAAGAAAAAATCAACGGCCTATGCAGATTCATCCAGTTCAGCGGATGTTCAACCTTCCAACGTGCGCACACTCTTTACCCATGAGACCGGGCAGGTCCTTGAAACAATTGGAAAGATGTTTGTGAATATCCCGCCTTTCAACGATCACATTGACCAGAATACTGGCAAGCTGCTTATTTCCATTGGAAAAAAATTGAAAAGGAATTAGGCAGGAACTCATTGAGGAAACCATGACCGACGAAACAAACTTCTCCCCCACCATTCAATGGGACTTTGGCACTGCCTACGAATTTTTCATCAGTCTGCACGTTTTGCATGTACCTGACCATTTTGGAATCCGCGCTTCGTGGGCCGCCGGAGTCCGCTCTCGCATCCCGGCGGTCGAACGCAAATTGCTGGAGGATGTGTACTCGGTTACCGGTGTGCCCATGAACTGGATCAACAGCCTGCCCGCGCCCAAGGATGCCATCAGCGCACTGTGGGCCTTAAAGCAGATCCCAGCTTCACAGCGGATGATCAAATTAATGGGAGTGGACAGACCCTGCATGGAGCAGGATACGGAGAAATTAGCGAAACATAAACAGTTCAACGAGACCCTGTTGAGAATCGCAGACAGCCGGGCGTGGAATGTTGAAGATGCAGACTTCTTTATGAAGGTCCTCGGAAAAAAATCGGGTCCATCGCTAAAAAGGGAATCACTGGAACGCACACTTGATTGGTGGAGCCGCCCCGATGAATTGGGCGATGGTTTTCTTTCAGCCCTGCAATCCTATTATCAGGCTTTTTTTGAAGAGGAAGAAAAGCGGATCACACCCGTTCTCAAAGCAGGTTTGGAGCGCGCAAAGACTCTTTCAACCAGTATGCCCGTTGAGGAATTATTCGTGGAACTTTCACAGGGTGTTCAATTGGGAGAGGAATTCCGAGCGCCCAAATTCATCTTCGCCCCCGCGTTCTGGACCACGCCGCTTATTTTGTTTGAAAAACTGGATGCCGATACCCAGCTGGTTGTTTTTGGCGCGCGGCCGGCAAACATGTCTGTGATTCCCGGCGAGACAGTCCCCGATGGTTTGCTGCGCTCACTCAAAGCGCTGGCAGACCCAACCCGTTTGAAGATCCTTTTTTATCTTTCACACGAAAGCCTGACGCCCTCGGAACTCGCCCGTAAATTACAATTGCGCCCCCCCACAGTGACACACCACTTAAGTGAATTACGTCTTGCCAGCCTCGTGGAACTTTCATTGGAACACGATGAAAAACGGTATGCGATCCGCAAACAGGCACTCGAATCCGCGTTTGGAAATCTAACCTCCTTTCTACAAAGCGACCCGACCCAGGAATAAACAGCCGGAATGAATAATCAAAAGCCGAAAATATCCTTCAACCCTATTCACTTGATCAATGAATACGGAGTACATATCCGTGCCTTCAAACCGAACGCGCGGATGTACCTTTTAAACGTCATTATCACCGGTGGAGTGATGGGCGTCTTTCGTTTGTTGTTCAACTTTTTTGTGCTCAGTCTCGGATTCAACGAAGCCATGCTCGGCAACCTGATCACGACCAGCAGCTTCGTTGCATTGCTGGCGGCACTGCCGCTGGGCTACCTTGCAGACATGATTGGACGCAAAGGTTCGTTGATCATCTCCGGCGCTTTGTTGAGTTTATCCATTCTGGCAATGGCGATCTGGCCGTCAGAGGAAATGTTCTATGCCATGAACATCGTCTCAGGCATCGCGCAGAGTCTCGCGGGCGTGACCATGTCGCCCTTCCTGATGGAAAACAGCGACGAAAAGGAACGCACCTATCTATTCAGCTTTGGTCAGGGATTGCAAATGACAATGGCCTCCGTCGGCAACTGGATCGGCGGCTACCTGCCCACATGGCTGGGCAATGCTCAAAACGTGACCGCTACCAGCAGCATGGCGTACGGTAATTCCATTTTCATTATCGGTGTCGGCGCGGCAATCGCGATCATCCCACTGTTATCTCTCAAGTCGCCAAGGCTGGAGAAGAGTCAACGCGCGGTGTTCGCGCCTTTTCATTACGCGGCAAAAAATCCACTCCTGCTGACCAAGTTGATTCTACCGATGCTTCTCACCTCTCTCGGTGCGGGCTTGATCATGCCGTTCATGAATGTTTTCTTCCGCGTCGTCCATCACCAACCGGACACGGTCATCGGCACATTGTTCGCATGGGGTTCGCTGGCTATGGGCATCGGATTGTTGATTGCGCCGCCGCTCGCGGAACGAACAGGCAAGATTCAATTGGTTGTCATCACGCAGGCGCTTTCGATTCCATTCCTGATTTTGCTTGGCTTCTCCCCCATCGTATGGGTCGGCGCCGCGAGTTATTACATCCGTCTCTCCTTAATGAACATGAGTTCGCCCGTTTATCAAACCTTTATCATGGAGCATGTTGAGCCGTCGGCGCGCGCGACTGTTGCGAGCTTGACCAGCATGGCATGGAATTTCGGCTGGGCATTCAGCCCCACCATCAGCGGCTGGCTGCAAGTCAAATATGGATTTGGCCCCCCATTCATCGGCACGATCATCCTTTACACAATCTCGGTCATCATGTACTGGGCGTTTTTCTGGCGAGGAAGCATCAGTGCGGTTACAACCCCAGCCGCGGCGGATTGATCTAATGCTCAAGCCGCCGTCCTCGGCGGCTTAGTCTTGCGAAGGCATTTAAAACAGAGCATCTATCAATGCTCTGTTTTTTTGTGAGAAAATCAGGGAATGGAAAAAGACATGCTAAAGCACGATGTATTGATCATCGGCGGCGGCCCAAGCGGACTCTCCACCGCATTACATTTGACGAAGACCGCCCCGCATCTATCCACCCGAATCCTGATCCTGGAAAAGGCGCATTATCCGCGCCCAAAGCTGTGCGCCGGCGGCCTCGTCGTTGATGCGGAAATTATCTTACGGCGGCTGGGTCTGGATGTCAGCGAAGTGCCGCATGTGGATGCATCCGCAGCGCATTTTGATTTCGCGGGCAGGGGAATCAAGATCCGCGTGCCAAAGAGCCATACCATCCGCGTGATCCGCCGCAATGAGTTCGATCATTGGCTGGCGAAGAAAACTCGCGAAAGGGGGATCGAAATTCGAGAAGGCATTACAGTAAAAAATATCATTCCCGACAAAGATGGCGTCACCGTTGAAACTGAGCAGGGGAATTTCCGCGCGCAGATCGTAGTCGGCGCAGATGGGTCAAATGGGATCACGCGCAGATGTGTTTTGCCCAACGCGCCAGTTTATACAGCGAGAGTGTTGGAAGTGATTACTCCTGAAGCGTCCCTACCCGACAGGGAGATTGCTTCGGGGAAGATCATCCCTCGCAACGACACGCATCAAACAAGCGCAGCTTATTTCGATTTCTTTCCAGTGCCAGATAATATCGCCGGGTATGTATGGGATTTTCCCACTCAAATAAACGGCGAGCCGATGCGATGTTGGGGAATTTACGATACGAATTTGCTCTCAGACCAGGAACGTCCGCAGCTCAAAAAACCTTTAGCTGAAGAAATGGCGAAGCATGGATTCAACCTTGATGATTATGAACTCAAGGGACATCCCATCCGCTGGTATGACCCGTTCAATCCCATTTCAGTTCCGCGTGTTTTACTCGTTGGCGATGCCGTGGGCGCAGACCCGATCTTCGGCGAAGGCATCAGCATGGCTTTGGGATATGGAGCCATTGCGGCGCAGGAGATCAGCGAGTCGATTCGGCGCAACGAATTTTCATTTAGCGGGTACAAGCGTCGGCTCGTGCGAAGCGGGCTGGGTCAAACTTTGTTCGCACGCTGGGTCATCGCGCAGGTCATCTACCCAATTAAGTGGCGCTGGTTCCAAATCCTATTATGGCGGATGCTGAAACCAGTTGTTATTTTTGTCGCGTGGGTTTTTGTTTTAAATTGGTCGAAGCGCATGGCCTAACATCATTGCAAATTCATTTTAAAATAATTCGGTTATACTTTTTGTCCGGATAATCCATGGGCACAGCAGATATTCATCTTCACAGCATTCATAGCTACGACGCCACAGCAACAGTTCGAGCAATTCTCAAGCAAGCCGCCGAAGTAAAGCTTAGCGTGATCGCGATAACAGACCACGATGAAATTCGCGGTTCACTGGATGCGCGCGACCTTGCGCCAAAATATGGGCTGGAAGCGATTACTGGTGTTGAAGTCAGCACAAAAGACGGACACCTTTTGGCTTTGTTCGTTGAAAAAGTCCCGCCGCCCGGATTATCGCTGGTGGACACCTTGCTGATCATCGGCGAAATGGGTGGCATTGCCATTGCACCGCATCCTTTCAATCAACTGCCATACAGCTTGAGCATCGAAGCTGTTGTCAATGCAATGGCCCAGCCGCACGCAAACAATGTACTGCAAGGCATCGAGACTCATAACATGAGCACTCAGCCCTTTAATAAGCTGGCGCAAAAATTATCCATATACCTGCCGCTCGCAAAAATCGGTTCAAGCGACTCGCATGTTTTTCAAACAATCGGCACCGCACGCACAGAATTTCGTGGTAAATCAGCAGGAGATTTTAAAATCGCGCTGGAAAATCGCGCTACAGTTCCGATTATTGACAATTCAAATGGTCCGGCAAAGGACCTGTTCAACTGGGCAAGGCGCATTACCATGAGAAGGCTCGGTTTCGCATCAGACAGCAAATCGGCGGCCACGCCCATTGACACACACCCCTTTAAATTGCTGCGCAAAAAATCGAAACTAGGGGACCAAAAAGAGCGATGAGCTGTTGGGCTCATCGCTCTTTTTATGATTTGACTCTTTTTATAAAGCCCGGCGTGTTCAACTCTCTTTCCAACAGATACGTGAAATATCCCTGCATCAGAACTTCCGCCTCCTTCTGGACCTCGGAGCTGGGGCGTGCGCGAGAGGCATCGCGATAGCTTGATCTTTGGAAGTGGCGCAAATATTTAAGCGTCTCCACCGAGATTTTTACGGGGTTTGGCAGGCCCTGCCCGCAGCGTGGACAGATCACGCCGCCCGCGCTAAACGAGAAGAATTGATCTTCAGGCAGAATCTCACGTCCGCAGTTGGCGCACTCAAATAATTGCGGACGAAAGCCAACGTAATCCAACAGTCGCATTTCATAATAACGGACAGCCACCCAGGCATCGGATTCTTTTTCGAGGCGGTCAAGGGTTTCGATAAGCAGTTTGAACGTTGAAGGGTGTCCGCCATCATCGTCATAAGTAAAACGATCCAGAAGCTCCATTACATAAGAAGCATACCCAGTCTTCATCAAATCTGCGCCGATGCCAAGAAAAGCATTGACCGTTTCAGCCTGCGTAACGATCAACAGGTCACGTCCGCGGGCAAGTTGTAAAGTTACATGGGTGAATGGCTGTAAATGTCCCGCCTTGCGTGAGGTGACCTTGCGCGCTCCCTTTGCGACCGCGCGCACTTTTCCGAGTTCACGGGCATAAATGGTAAGCAACTGGTCAGCTTCGCCCCAATCTTTATGGCGAAGCACAACGGCAGAAACGCGGAATGAACGGAATTCAGTCATGGGGTGAAGTAGACAAGTATACAAGCAGACAGGTAAATAAGGGACAACATGTGTACCTGTTTACATTTTACGTACTTACTGCAAATGCTCCGGCGTAAATGCCTCGGGCAATAATTCAGCCACTGTCATTTCTTTTTGCAAATGACCTTCCCCATCTGCAATTAACACGACCGTATCCAATCCGAACTCAGCCATCACCTGTCTGCATCCGCCGCAGGGAGAACCGCCGTTGTTCGTTACGACCGCGATCACATCAAATTCAGACTCGCCTTCAGATACAGCCTTGAAGATCGCAACACGTTCCGCGCACATGGTATGCGGATATGCGGCGTTCTCAATGTTCACGCCTGTATATATGCGGCCTGACTTTGTACGAAGCGCAGCGCCGACGGGATAATTTGAATATGGCGCATATGCGCGTTTACGCGTTTCATTGGCAAGATCGATCAGGGATTGTCGTTCTGTATTGGTTAGTTCCATGAGAAAGAATCCTTTTACAATTTTCCAAAGTCAGGAGACTTTGGACTCCAGAGTATTACTTCTTTGTTTTTCTTTCCAGTTTTTTGATCGCGCGCGCGGGCATCCCGACTACAAGTGTATCCTCTGCAACATTTTTCGTTACCACTGCGCCTGCGCCCGTACGCGCGCCATTTCCAATTTTAAGCGGCGCCACCAGCATAGTATCTGAACCGATGAAAACATCCTCGCCAATTTCGGTGGCATGTTTCTTTTCGCCGTCATAATTACAAGTGATCGTTCCCGCGCCGATGTTGGTATTCGCCCCAATGTGCGCGTTGCCGATATATGAAAAATGTCCCATCTTCACGCCGTCGGCAAGATATGAATCCTTCACTTCGCCAAAATTGCCCATGTGAACATGGTTTCCCAAATGCGCGCCTTTTCGCAAACGCGCGAACGGCCCCATATCCACATCATCTTCCAACACTGCGCCTTCCAACACAGAAGCAAGCACCTTGCAGCGATTTCCGATCTTCGTATCGCGGATGATCGAATTCGGGCCGATCAGATTGCCTTCGCCGATCTCCGTCTTTCCATGAAGATATGTATTCGGCATGATGACAGTATCCATGCCAATCGTCACGCCAATTTCAATATAGGTTGATGCGGGGTCGATCATCGTCACGCCGTTCAACATGTGTTGTTGATTAATGCGTCTGCGCATCGCCGTGTCACATTCCGCGAGGTGTACGCGTGTGTTAATGCCAATGGTCTCTTCGAGATCATCCATCATAGTGGCTTGAACAGATAAGCCATCCTTGGATGCCAACTCGACTGTATCGGTCAGATAATATTCGCCTTTTTTGGGATTCTTTGGAATACGACTCAAGGCGTCCCACAACCAGTTTGCATCGAAACAATATCCGCCCACGTTCAATTCCTTGACCTGTAACTGCTCGGCCGTCGCGACATATTCCTCCACGATGGCTGATACAGTACCGTCCGCGTTGCGCATGACTCGCCCAAACCCGCGCGGGTTATCCGCGTGAACAGTCAACATCGAGAAGGGACCCTTGTTATTCTTTTGCGTTTCAACCAGGGCCTGCAAGGTTTCACCGCGCAATAACGGCATATCGCTGTAACAAACAACAACCAGGTCAGTTTTATCTTTCAGCAAAGACTCGGCCTGCATCACGGCATGACCCGTCCCCAATTGCGGCTCCTGCAAAACAATTTGAGCGGAGTCTCCCAAATATTTCGTTACATCCTGCGCACCGTGACCCACCACCACAACTGGTTTCTCTGTCGTGGATTGTTTGATCGCTTCCAGCGCGTGCCAGATCATGGGCCTGCCTGCGATGGGATGTAAGACCTTTGGCAGGGATGATTTCATGCGCGTCCCCTGCCCTGCGGCAAGTAAGATTGCTGTTACTCTCATTTGTCACCTCAATCAAAACAGGATTCACGCGGCGGTTGCCCGCACTGCGAAAATCCTGTTCAGAAAAGAATCCCCGCGTTTGCGGGGTATGTCAGGCTGGGGCACCTGGATTCGAACCAAGATCCACAGCTCCAAAGGCTGGTGTGCTGCCGTTGCACCATGCCCCAGTGCGGGCAAAATTGTATCACAATTTTTTTAATTTCCACCCGGAATAATGCCAAGTTTGCGGGCATCTTCGAGTGAGATCACATCAGAATTGACGGGTTTACTGCCAAGTTTTTCCGCGGCCTGATTCCAAAAATCATCGGTATCGCCTGATTCTTCCTTTTTATCGGCGGCGCTTTTTAGGAGAGCCTCCATCTCCGGCGACGGGGCTGCCTCAGCCAGCTTTTCTGCCGGTTTGACAGAAACAGGACCGGCCGCAGATGCGATGCGTGAAGCGGACATCGCACTTTCAATTGCCTGATTTAATTCCCCTGTCACGCCCATGGCTTTCAGAGAACGTTCCAATTGATTCCGCAATGCCAGTAACGCGCTTACAGATTCCAGGATGCGCTCCTCGGCTGCAAGTTTGTCGCCGGCCACGAGCAAAGCATATTGCGGAGTGACAGGAATAAAAAGCAGGTCGTGATCTCCGCCGCTGAAGACATGATATGAATCAATTGTCTCCTGATGATTATGCCGGGCAACCTTTAAGCTCGCGCTGTGGATCGCCATTAGATTGGCGATGAGCGAAACCTCCATGCTGGAATCATGCAAATTGCCGGTGCGCGCCCGCACAAGGCCGCGGTCATTAAGCAGAAAGACTGCGTTGGCTTTTATATCCTGCCTGAAATTTGCGAGCAGGTCCGAGATTCTGGCATAACGTCCTTCCATTTTTCCATCCAATTTTTCAGATGGAAAGATGGTTTGTTGAAGGCCAAGACCGCGTTCAACCACATCCAGAAAATCAGTTAATGGAATGGGTTTGTCAAAAATCGCCATCGCCCCGGCGTTGAGCATTTCTTCACGCACTTTACGCTCGGTGACGCCGGTAATAAAAATTATCTTCACTTCCGGATGGCGCACACGGATCTTATGCATCAGCTCCACACCGCTTATGCCGGGCAGCATGTAATCTGCGATCAACAAGTCAATTTTACTGCGGGTGGATTCGAGCAACGCCTCTTCGCCGGACGGGGCTTCAAATATTTTTATTTTTTTTAATTTAAGCGTATCCAGCGCGGAATGGATCAGCCGCAAAATATCACGATGGTCGTCAACGATCAAAATACTGCGATCCATAATTACCTACTTTACACTCAAAGGGCTGCCCATTTCATGGGCGCGGCTTGCAGAATTACTGAAACGCAACAGTTATCTTCCGCAAATATATAGAATTTCTTCAATACATAAACAATGTGCGCATTATAGCAAAGTTTACAGGGAGGAACGTTAATTCCTGCAGGCTTCGCCCATATCGAACGCTTCAATATTCCAAAGCGGATTGGCAGTTGCGTCCAGATCAAAATGGCAAAGATCGGGGCGCGCCGCAGCGATCCGTAAACGATAATACAGTGGAATGGCGGGAAGCTCGGTTGAGAATAGCACCTGTGTCTGACGGTAGGATTCAAGATAAGATGGTTCGTCCGGCAAAGACAATTGGGCACTGCGGCAGGCCGCGTCAAATTCCTCGTTCTTATATGCGGTTACGTTCGTACCGATCCACAAGTTGGAGGCTGTGGGAATTTCATCCGTGGTGAACCAGCCGCATGGAGGCTCGATGCTATTCACACCCATTGCATATTCAATCAAGTCAAAGTGGCGGCCAAAGAGGAATCCATCAGGACCGGGAGAGTAAAGATCGTTCTGTGAGAAATATTCCACATTCAAGCCAATGCCGCATTGGGCAAGTGATTTCTCAAGGATATCCACCACCTGCCTGCGCTGTGTAGCCGTTGTGGTGTAGTAATTAAGTTTCAAAGGCGTACCCGGGGTGACATTGATCACATTGACCGCAGTAATGGGCGTGGATGGATCACCATCCACATCACGCCAGCCAGCCTGTTCCAGCAGGGAAATCCCAGTTTCAGGGTTATAAGGAAGCGCATCTATATTGGTATCGTATAGCGGATGCCCAACGGGAATATAGGTTGCGGGTACGGTTGTCAGACCATAAAGCGCATCCTTCACAACACTATCACGGTCAAGACAATAAGCAATGCCCTGACGAGTGTGAGCATCTCCAAAAACATCCTGCCTGTCTCCCTGACGCACCGGCTCATAACCATCATCATAGGAAGCGGGTGTAATACCAAGCCCAAGCCATTCAATGGTCATACCGGGTACAAAGAAGGCTTGAGCCTGTTCGCCGGCCTGCATTTCCTGCAACAAGCCCGCGTGATTATCAAGCCGAATGGTTGGGTCGAGAATGTCACAGCGTCCGGCCACCATCTCGCTCAGAGCCATGTTCGGGTCCTCAATGAAGCGGAATGAGAGTGTATCAAACTTAGGGTAGCCGTCTGCCGCACGGAAGTAGTACGGATTCTTCGTCATGGTAATGTGATCGCCCTTGATCCATTCTTCGATCATGTAGGGACCCCAACCGAGCGGAGAACGGGATGCGATGTCAATACTAGGCAAATCTGCGGCGGAAAAATCACCCCATATATGTTTCGGCGCAGGAGGCCAAATATTGGTGAAATACGCCGGGTCAATATAACCGGGCTTGCCCCACCACTGGATCGTTTGAGAGTCGGTGGCCTCATAGATCTGCGTGCGTTCAGCCAAAAAGGATTTTACAACCGCGTTCGGGTCAGAAGCAAGCGTGAATGCATAAACAGAATCATCAGCGGTAACTGGTGTGCCATCCGCCCAGGTCAGGTCCGGGCGCAGACTAAAGTTCACGACCACTTGATCCATTTCAAGCGGGGTGGCGCCATCATAGGTAATGACACAATCATCGCCGCGGCATCCAGCGGGACGGACGCGGATACCAGTGGCCAATGCGACAAGATTCCCATCCGCATCCACCACCTGACCTCCAGCCTGTACCGGCGTTCTGACGATCTCAGCGTCGCCGTTTTCAAACGACGGCATCCGTGTGATGATCACAGGCTGATAATCATATCCGACCATATCAATTGGGCCGTCATTTACAGCGGCCAGAACACTACGCGCGGCGGCATTCAACTCACCCAAAGGATAGAGGGTATTGGGTTCCTGTCCAAGACAGATCGAAAGAGAACGGGACTCAGGCGGGGTTGTCGGTGAGGGTGGCGGTGTAACGATTGCAGTGGGTGTCTCGGTCTGCGCTGCCTGGGAAAGCCCGCAAGCGGTGATAACGATAAAGATGAATAGCACAATGGGAAGTGTTTTTTTCATGATTGCCTGCCAGTATTGATTTGCACGTGAGGATGCTTAATTTTACGAACCATAACAGGCGCAATTATAACAACGATAAACGATTAAAGTTGAAAAAGCCAGTAATAAAAAAGACCGCCTTTCGGCGGTCTTCCAAATTTTACTCCACCAGCCAACAGGCCACCCAGTGGCCAGGCTTGGCTTCTTTAAATTCTGGTTCATCCTGTGAACAGCGCGCAATCGCTACAGGGCAGCGGGTGTGGAACCGGCAACCCTTGGGCGGATTCAGCGGGCTGGGAACATCGCCCTTAAGAATGGTTCGGTCACGTTTGACTTCGGGATGGGGCACGGGAATTGCGGAGAGCAAAGCCTTGGTATAGGGATGCAGAGGCTCACGATAAAGCGAATCCCGCCCGGTAAGTTCCACCATTTTGCCAAGATACATCACAGCCACACGGTCAGAAATATGCTCCACCACGCTAAGATTATGCGCGATGAAAAGATAAGTAAGACCGAATTCCTTCTGCAGATCTTTGAGGATGTTCAAAACCTGAGATTGAATGGAAACATCCAACGCAGATACAGGCTCATCGCAAACAATGAATTTTGGCTGTAAAGCCAAAGCGCGGGCAATACCAATACGCTGGCGCTGTCCGCCGGAGAATTCATGCGGATAACGACGGGCATGATATTCCTCAAGCCCAACCTTCTTTAACATGTTGATGGCAATTTCCCAACGCTCCTTGGGCTGGCCGATCTTGTGAATCTGCAAGCCTTCCATGACAGCTTCGCCAATGGGCATGCGTGGGTTGAGAGATGCATAAGGATCCTGGAAAATGATCTGCATATCGCGGCGTACGGCTTTAAGTGATTTGGGGCGCATCTTGATAATGTCTTCGCCATTAAAAGAAACTTCCCCGGAAGTCGGTTCGATGAGGCGTAAAAGAGAACGGCCGACTGTGGTCTTTCCACAACCTGATTCACCCACCATCCCCAACGTCTCACCGCTTTTTATCGCGAAACTTACCTTATCCACAGCCTGTACCCAGGCAGTAGTGCGCTGAAAAACGCCGGAACGAACCGGGAAGTATTTCGTAAGATTTTTTACAGTCAGCAGGTCGGGCTTCTCTTGAGTTTGCATTTTTATGTTGTTCATAGCCACATCATCTCTTTTAGGATTTGTTTCCGAGCTTTATGGGGGCGACATGCTGGCCGGAATCCTGATAAAGCCAGCAACGTACTTTGTGTCCCTCAGAAACCTCAACCAACTCGGGGCGCTTGTCAGCACAAATGGACAGATTGTGCTCAACGCGCGCCATACAGCGCGGCGCAAAGCGACAACCAGTGGGCAGATTCACCAGGTTCGGAACCGAACCAGGGATGACATCCAACCGCTCACGTACTTCACCCAGAACTGGTATCGAACCGATCAATCCCTTTGTGTAGGGATGAAGCGGTTCATCAAAGAGTGACGCAACCGGTGATTGTTCAACGATCTCACCGGCATACATAACAGCCACGCGATCTGCCATTTCGGCGATCACACCCAGGTCATGGGTGATCAAGATCATAGCCGACCCCAACTGGGTGCGCATGTCGCGCATCAAATCCAGGATCTGCGCTTGAATTGTCACATCCAACGCTGTGGTAGGCTCATCCGCGATGAGCAAGTCTGGCACACAAGCCAAGGCCATGGCGATCATGACACGCTGCGCCATGCCGCCGGACAATTCATGCGGAAATGACTGCGCGCGGCTTTCAGGTTCAGGAATGCCAACCAGCTTGAGCAGTTCCACGGCGCGTTTCTGACCCGCTTCCTTGCCGAAGTCCTGATGAATATTCAACACTTCGGATATCTGGTCACCGGCACGAAAGACGGGATTAAGCGCAGACTGAGGCTGTTGGAAGATCATGGAAACGCGGTTGCCGCGTATCTTCATCATCTCTTCCTCAGTGGCTTTTACCAGATCCTTGCCTTCAAATAAAATCTCACCGGCCTCGATCTTGCCGGGCTGGCTGATCAGACGCATGATCGAAAGGGAAGTAACGCTTTTACCGCACCCCGATTCACCTACGATGCCCAGAACTTCACCGGAATTGACATAGAAATCCACGCCATCCACAGCGTGTACAACACCATCTTCGGTATAGAAATAAGTCTTTAGATTGCGTACTTCAAGCAAAGGTGATTGATTATTAGTTGCCACGAGCAGCTCCCAGAATTGAGATTTTTTCCATAGCGGTTATAACTTTAAGCGTGGGTCAAGCGCATCGCGCAGGCCATCGCCAATATAATTGAAGGCAAGAGAACAAATAAAGATGGGCAATCCCGGTACGAGAGGAAGCCAGGGCTTGTCAAACATGTATGTTTGCGTTGCCGATAACATGTTTCCCCACGTGGGGATGGGATCTTGAATACCAAAACCCAGGAAAGCGAGCGCCGCTTCGGCAACCACAAACCCTGCCAGCCCGAGCGAGGCATCCACAATAATGGGGGCCATGGCATTCGGGATCATGTGTTTGAAGATAATCCAAACATCTGTTGCGCCAAGAGAGCGGGAAGCTTCGACAAAAGTCTGTTCGCGCAAGGAAAGGATCGTGCCACGCATCAACTGTGCTGAAGAGAGCCAGCCGAAGCCCGCCAGGACGATCACAATCAAAATTGCGTTACGGGCATCCTTGGGTCCAAGCAGCATGATATCCCCTACCACTTTCAGTAATGACTCTGGAATAGGTATCAAGTTTTCGTTCCGCAAAAGCATGGAGGAAATAATCAACAACAACGGCAGCGTTGGGATGGTCAACATGAACTCTACAAAACGCATCAAGATAGAATCGATCCAGCCGCCATAAAAACCAGAAACCGCGCCTACCAAAATGCCAATCGTTTCGGAAATGAGCACTGACAACAAAGCTACAGACAGGGATATGCGCCCCGCATAGAGCAAACGTGAAAAATAATCGCGGCCGATATTATCAGTTCCGAGGTAATGGGTACGTCCAGTGTCCTCGTCAACCGACCCAAAGGGCAGGAAGTAGTTATTGACATTTAATTCATCAACTTTATAAGTGGTTATATAAGGCGCTAGAATTGTCACGATAAAGATCACGATCATGACAGCCATTGACACCATCGCCAGTCGGTGTTTTACAAAACGCATCATTACCACCTGGAACGGACTACGTTCCTCGATGGTAATGGCTTCGGCTTTAATGTTATCCATTTGAGCAGCAGGTACGGTCATTGAAACATCCTCAATGCTAGTGTAAGCGGATACGGGGATCCACAATCGTATACAGAATATCGCGCAACAGGGTTGCGATAACAGTCAATACAGACAAGATGAAGAAAAGCGCCATCGCCACTGGATAGTCATAATCACCGAGGGCAAGAATATACAAGCGTCCCATGCCCGGCCAGGCAAATATACTTTCTGTAATGATCGCGCCGCCAAACAGGCCCGGAATGGTGAAAACCACAATTGTAATAAATGGAATCAACGCGTTGCGAAGAGCATGCTTCATAATTACCACGTTCTGGCTCAATCCTTTTGCGCGCGCTGTGCGGACATAATCCTGGCGCAGCACATCCAGCATGCTGGCGCGAATAAAGCGGCTCCATCCTGCAATATTGAGGATTGTCAACACTGCGACAGGTAATATCAAATGCAGGGTTCTATCTTTTGCTGAACCGGCTATAACATCACCTATCAAAGGAATGGTGTAATTGCGTACCGATTCAGACAAGCCGGCAGGAATGTAAGGCAAGCCCGCACCCTTCGGCAGGATCGAAAATAATAAAATGAACAATAGACCGAAAAAGAAACTCGGCATGGCTGACCCCATAAAAGCCAGAGTTGTAAAAATATAGTCAAACCTGGAATATTGTTTGACGGCGGAATAAATGCCGAGCGGAATGCCAATGATCAAGGATAATAGCGTTTCAAGACCGATCAATTGCAGGGTCTTGGGAATGCGGCTGGCGATCAGATCACTTACAGGGCGGTCACGCAAAAGACGCCAGGATAAACCAAAATCGCCAAAGAGAATGCCGCGGCTTGTACGGCGGCCAACAAGATCCTTTAGTAATACTTCTTCCTTACAACCCACTGTTATTATTTCCAGCGTACCGCGCGAATTGGTGACTTCAGCTTCAATCGGCTTGCGGCACCCAACCACCGTATCGGCAAAATATTCTTTTCCGCCCATCGTGATCGGGCCTTTCGGAGCGCCGACCAGCCAACGGCTAAATCGGATCGGAAGGTTGAGATCCAACTCAAAAGAGGCTCTAATACGGGCAATATCTTCTTCGGTGATCTTAAAGCGGCCGCCTTGTTGAATTTGGCGCAAACCAGATAATGGTCCCCCGGGAGCAAAACTCAGCAGAACATAAGAAGCCACAGCTGAAATAAAAACGACCAGGATTGATTGCAAAACTCGGCGGATTAAATATGCAGTCATGGCATCTCCATAAACAAAAGTAAAATGTTTCTTTTCTTATATTTAGTTAAATTGTGGGGTAGGCGATCTCGCCTACCCCACAATTATTACCAGTAGTACAAATTAGCGGAGGAACAATTGAACGTCGATATGTTCCCAGGTAGCGCCAGCTTCTACGAAGGTTACGATCTTGCCTTCGGCTTCGGCTGCGGCCATGGTCTCAGAGAGACCAGCCAAGGAAGTGGAATCGAGGATGTCAATTTCGCCACCGAGGAGCAAGCCTTCTGCGCTTTCGGGGGTGATGATCTGGATGACAAGGTTCGGGGACTTGGCAGGAGTGCCTACCCAGTTCTCATTGGCAGCGAAGACCATCTTCTCGCCCTTGACCCATTCAACAATCTTGTAGGGGCCATAGGAAAGAGGAGTCTCAGCTACGCGGGGATCGGTCGCCCAATCCTTGGCGGCAAGATCGCCCAACTGATGAGCAGGATAGATCGGCCAAACAGGAACGAAGTATAGCGGATCCTGAACGCCAGGTAACCAGGTCTGGGTATAGCCATTGTCAGCGAATTCAGCGCTGGCGGTCTTATCGCAGGTGATGAAGGAGGTCGCGCCGGATTCGGGATCGCAAGCGATCTTCTGGCCAAGTGCGAGGTCGGCTTCAGTAACAGGTGTACCATCTTCCCATTTCACGCCGTCAGCAAGTGCGAACTTGGAAACCAATTGCTTCATCGTAACGGTACCACCGGTGAATTCAACTTTCTCACCAGCAGAGTTGAGGACGAATACGCCAGCGGCGAGGTCAACAACATTACCATCGGCATCCACAACTTTCGCGCCTTCAGCAACTTCCACATCATTATTGACTGTGCCGCCGTTTTCAATGGTGGGCAGGTCTTTCATGATTTCTGAATTCTTGAATTCGTAATTCAGGTGGGTTTCCTGTGCAGGGCGAATGATCTGATAGGCAATGTTCGCTACAAAGGCATCTTCAACGAGTGTGAAGAGAGAGGCGGGTTCCTGGGTGAAGCCAAGGATGACTGTGTCAGAACCAGCTTTTTCCCATTCGCCTACGTTGTAGTTGTAATATTCTTGTCCGGGCATCGGAGCAAAACCAGAGAGGTCAGCCGCGGTCGCGAAGGTCTCGGTGCGGTTGAACAACGGAATGCTCGGGACATCTTTGGTGAATTCCTGTTGAACAATGGTGTAAGCAGCAATACGCTCATCTTTGACGAGGGTATTGTTGGCAAGCTTGATGTTTGTGCTGGCCAATTCATTGCACCAACCCATTGCATTCTGACCTACCCAGCCGTTTTCGGGCAGAGGGATCTGATCACAAGCATAGAGGGTCTGGCCACCGGGATCAGCCTGACCGACCCAGGCGAAAGCGCCGAGTTCATAGTCACGGCGGGCGATACCAGTGGTATCACCGAACCACCAGGAAGCGGGGGCATGCAAGCGGATAACTTGAACACCGCACTCAGCCATCTGAGCTTCCCAGATCGCGGCCCAAGTCTGGCGGAAGGCAGCGGAGGTGGTGGTGAATTTCAAAGCAAGCGCATCGCCATTGGCGTTGGTGCGGATGTCCGCGCCTTCACCCAAAGTCCAGCCAGCTTCATCGAGTAAAGCGGCACCCTTGGCAGGATCAAATTCATAAATGGTGATGTTCTCATCGCCGGCATAAGCCCAATGGCTGGTCGGGATGAAGGTGTTCATAACCAAGCTGGCTTGTGTTGCTTCATCAAGCAAAGGATAAACCGACTTGATCAAATCAGCTTTGTTGGTGCAGTAGGAAAGAGCCTGACGAACTTTGAGGTCGCCAAGGATGGGGTGAGGTGTGGTGTAGGAAGTCGCAGTGATGGGAGCTTCAGTCGGAATAACCTCAGGAGCTTGAGTAGCTGGGGCCACGGCGGGGGCTTCAGTTGCGGCAGGAGTTGCAGCGCCACCACAAGCAGTAAGGATCATGCTGGCTACAACCAACAAGCCCAGGACGAAAAACATACGGTTACGTAACATAATTTTTTTCTCCTCCAAAGAAGAAATATAGGGGTGATATTTTTGGACACAATAGTAACGTACGCAATATCATTAAATCTTTCCTTGACTACCTCCTTTCAAAAATCCCAAAGGGGTTAACAACCTTACTATACGGAAAGCAGTCGAATTATACCCAATTCTTTTGGGTCGTCAACACTATGCCCCATGGGGTATTTGTATAGTCACCCCGTTTTTGAAAAAATACTACTCAAGGATTGGATATACACCCCTCTACAGGACTGTTTTTGCGGGGATATTGATGAAAACAAGAAAACGCATCACCACTACCCGTATCTTGTTCCCGGCAAATCAGCAGATTCTCACTTTGACATTTTCCACCTGAAATTCCAAACATTGTTGACAAGCCCCCCTTCCTAACATAAAATTCCAGGTATAAATCGTTAAAAAAGGAGAACTTTATGATCAAGGAATTTAGAAATTTTGTTTTGCGCGGCAACGTTTTGGATCTCGCCATTGCTGTTATCATCGGCGGCGCGTTCGGTAAGATTATCACCTCTCTTGTTGGCGACATTATCACCCCCCTGATCGGTCTTGCCATGGGCAGAGTGAATTTTAGCGAGCTGGCCTTTACAGCTGGCGCGGCGGTTATTAAATGGGGCGCGTTCGTGCAAACCATCATTGACTTTCTCCTCATCGCCATCGTTATCTTCCTGATCGTAAAAACCGCAAATAAATTGAAGAAGCCGGAACCTGTAGCCGAACCTGTCATAAAGGAATGCCCGCACTGCTTCAGCATTATTTCCATTAAAGCCACCCGCTGCCCAAACTGCACATCTGAATTGAAGTAAGAACACACACAGGCAAACAAGTAAATACGTCCCGCAGGATTAATTGCCTGCGGGATAATTGTTCCTCTTTTTTTCCTCCTTCATCTTTCATCCTTAATAAGTTATCCTTCCCCTCATGGACTTCATCAACAAACTCAACCCGCAACAACGTAAAGCTGTCACAGCCGCCGACGGACCTGTTTTAGTAGTGGCAGGCCCGGGCTCCGGCAAGACGCGCGTCCTCACTCAGCGCATCGCATATCTGATCGCAAACGAAGGTGTCCGCCCGTGGCAGATCCTCGCAGTCACATTCACCAACAAAGCCGCCAGGGAAATGGATCAGCGCGTGAAGTCCATGCTAACCGATCAAGCCACGGACGGAATCATGCTCGGCACCTTCCATTCCATTTGCGCGCGCATTCTCAGGCGCGAAGTTGAACATCTTCCACTTACATCTAATTTCGTGATTTTCGATTCTGACGACCAGGAACGCATTGTCAAAAGCATCATCAAAGAATTAAATTTGAACGACAAACTATACCGCGCCGTCAGCATTCACGCTGCCATTTCCCGTGCCAAGAATGAATTGATCGGCCCCGAAGAGTATCCGATCAACACCTACCGCGATGAAGTTGTCAAACGTGTTTATATCGAATATCAAAAAAGATTAATTGCCAGCAACGCCGTGGACTTTGACGATCTGCTGGTTTATACCGCGCGCCTGCTCGAAGACGAACCGTCTGTGCGTGATAAATATGCGCAAAGATTCAGACACGTACTGGTGGATGAATTTCAGGATACAAACCTTGCACAATATATACTGATTAAACATCTGGCATCTGCACACAAAAATGTGTTTTGTGTTGGGGATCCCGATCAATCGGTGTATTTATGGCGCGGTGCAGACTATCGCAACGTCCAGCGCTTCGAAGAGGATTTCCCGGAAGCACAGACGATCCTGCTCGAGCAGAATTACCGTTCCCACCAAAATATCCTCGATGCGGCAATGGGCGTGATTGACCGCGCCAGCAACCGCCGCAAGAAAAAACTTTTCAGTGATCGCGGCGCAGGTGAAAAAATATTATTCCACGAAGCCTACAATGATTACGATGAAGCCTCTTTTGTTGTAAATACCATTGCCGAACTCGTTGCTTCCAGAAAATTTGAGCCGGGCGATTGCGCGGTTATGTACCGCACCAATGCCATGTCACGTTTAATTGAAGAGGCGTTTTTGCAGGCGCGGCTGCCCTATCGTTTGGTCGGTGCGCAGCGTTTTTATGGACGCCGCGAAGTCAAGGATGTGATCGCCTTTATTCGTCTCGTGCATAACCCCGCTGACGAAGCCGCGCTTGGACGCATCATCAATGTCCCGCCGCGCGGCATAGGCGACAAAACATTAACCACGCTTCATCTTGTTGCCAATCAAGCCAACACATCAGCCGGGGCGATCCTTCTTGATCTCGCACGCGGCGCTGAGTCGCCTTATTACAAATCCTTCACTGGCCGCGCCGCCCTGCCGCTGGCAGACTTTGGCGGCATGCTCGCAAATTGGCGCGCCCTTGCGCCAACATTTACAACTGTTGAACTTTTTGACCGAATCGTAAAAGACATCAACTACAAGGAATTCATCACAGAAGATGAAACCGAGGAAAGTACCGAACGCTGGGAAAACGTTCTCGAGCTAAAACGTCTCGCGCTTGAATATTCCCAACGCACGCTGGATGAATTCCTCGAAAATATTGCGCTCGTCGCCGATCAGGACACCATCACCGACGCGAACGCCCCCACCCTGCTCACGCTTCACGCCGCCAAGGGACTTGAGTTCGGCGCGGTCTTTATCGTTGGCCTCGACGATGGAATCATTCCGCACAGCCGTTCCTTCGATGAACCCGCTCAAATGGAAGAGGAACGCCGCCTGTTTTATGTTGGCATCACGCGCGCCAAAGACAGGCTGTATTTACTGCGCGCAATTCAACGCGGCGGACGCGGCATGTCGGAAGAAACCTATCCATCGCGTTTTCTCGAAGATGTCCCGGCAAATCTGCTTGTTGGAAAAACACGCACGGGACGTCCCGCGACTTCATTCTCCTCATCCCGATCATCTTACGGAAGCCCAAACACTTCAAACTCAAGTTGGACGCTTCCCCCCCCGCCCCGGTCTGCTCCTGTGGCGCAGCCAATCAGCAAGTTCAAATCTGGAGATCGAGTCAAGCATCCTTCATTTGGCGAAGGCACGGTATTGGAAAGCAAAATACTGGGCGCAGACGAGACTGTTGTTATCGAATTTAAATCTGTCGGATTAAAACGGCTGGATGCATCACTGGCGAAATTGGAAATTATTTAGTTCATCCAATCCCGCAGGGATGAAAAGATTGTAGAATAATACAGTCCCTATACTAATCCCGAAGGGATGTCATAATTTTCACAATTTATGACATCCCTTCGGGATTTTTAAAAACCTTTTGCGGACTATAATCATCCCACTCCTTCGGAGTTATTTCCGCACAACATCAGTCATTTAATTTTTGGAGGCAACATGCAATACGTTAATCTCGGCAAGACTGGATTGAAAGTTTCCCGCCTGTGTTTAGGCATGATGACCTACGGTTCGAAATCATGGCGTGACTGGATCTTGGAGGAAAAGGATGCCAGGCCATTTGTTGAACGCGCGCTTGAAGCGGGAATCAATTTCTTCGACACAGCCGATGTCTATTCATTGGGGGAAAGCGAACGTGTTACCGGTAATTTACTTAAAGATGTCAAACGCGAAGACATCGTGGTGGCGACCAAGGTCTATCAGCAAATGAGTGATGATGCGAATGATCGCGGGCTCTCGCGCAAACACATCATGGATTCGATTGACAAGTCACTCAAGCGCCTGCAAATGGATTATGTGGACTTGTACCAGATCCATCGCTGGGATTATGACACACCCATTGAAGAAACAATGGAAGCGTTGAACGATGTGGTGCGCGCTGGCAAGGCAAGATATATCGGCGCTTCATCCATGTTTGCGTGGCAGTTCATGAAGGCGCTGCATGTCTCTGAAATAAATGGCTGGGCGAAATTCGTCTCGATGCAGAATCACTACAACCTTGTTTACAGAGAAGAGGAACGCGAAATGATTCCGCTATGCAAGGATCAGGGAATCGGATTGATTCCGTGGAGTCCCATGGCACGCGGATTCTTCGCGGGCGACCGCAAACGCGGAGGCGGCGGGGAAAGTGTCCGAGCGAACAGCGACCCGTTTGCAAATTACCTGTATTTCCGCGATGAAGATTTCACAGTGGCGGAGCGCGCAAAAGAGATCGCCAAGGCGCATAATGCAACCGCGTCACAGGTTGCATTGGCCTGGGTGTTGAGCAGACCCAATATCGCCGCACCCATTATCGGGTCGAGCAAGATCGAGCATTTGGAGCAGGCCATTGCCGCGATGGAGATCAAACTATCAGACGAAGAGATCAAGCAGCTCGAAGAGCCATATCGTCCTCATCCCATTTTGGGGCATTCGTAAATGTTTGTTCGTCTTCTATATTTGGGTTTCAAAATCTATTGTTTTATCTTTCGTCCGGTACGGATGGGCGTGCGTGTGATGATGATCCAAAACGAAAAAGTCTGGCTGGTGCGTCACACGTATGTGCCGGGTTGGCATATGCCCGGCGGAGGGGTTAAGCGCGGAGAAACGCTCGAGGCAGCTGCGCGCCGTGAAGCTTTTGAAGAGACGGGTGCGCAGCTTGGGGAAGTCAGCTTGATGGGCGCGTACACAAGTTTTATTCAGTGGAAGACCGATCACGCGGTTGTATTTATATGTAGAGACTTTATGATAACGGGCAGATCCGATGGCGAGATCGCAGAAGTGAGGGATTTTCCGTTGGATGAATTGCCTAGGAATGTTTACCTCCCGCACCGCCTGCGGCTGGATGAAGTCCGGGCCGGTAAGAACATCCCGCAGTTTGGAGAATGGTGACATTATGTCGCCTCGCAATGACGATACACTTCGTTCTGCATTTCATTGGTAAAATACCAGTGAAACCTTTCACAGGAGAACTCCCTTGACCGAAACCCTTAAAATCGTTATCCCAATGGCTGGCTGGGGAACACGCATGCGCCCGCATACGTGGAGCAAACCCAAGCCGCTGGTCAGCGTGGCGGGAAAAACCTCGCTTGAACATTTAATGGATATGTTCAAGACCCTGCCTGACCCTGAAAATGTTGAATATATTTTCATCCTCGGGCCGTATTTGGGCGAGATGCAGGTTCCTTCATTTATAAAGGAAAATTATCCGCAGTTGAAGGCTCATTACGTTGTTCAGCATGAAATGAAGGGACAGTCTCATGCGCTGGCGTTGTCACGCGAATTTCTGCGCGGCCCGATGATCGTCTGTTTTTCAGATACACTCATGGAAACGGATTTTTCCTTCCTCGGGAAAGAGCAGGCGGACGGAGTGGCCTGGGTGATGCCAGTGCCCGATCCGCGCCGCTTTGGGGTGGCGGAAGTTAATAATGAAGGCTGGGTGACCCGCTTTATAGAAAAACCGCAAAGTTTGGACAATAACCTTGTGGTAGTTGGGTGTTATTACTTTAAAAGTTCGGAGAAACTTCTGGCCGCGATTGATGAGCAAATGGAACGCGGCATTATGCTCAAAGGCGAATACTTTCTGACAGACACGATCACGGTCATGATCGAACACGGAGCCAAAGTCCGCACGAATGAGATCAGCACCTGGCTGGATACGGGCACAATCGAAGCGACTTTGGATACGAACAAGGTGTTGTTGGAAAAGATCGGTTCACAGGTTGGAAAGTTCAAAGGTTCAAACGTTGAGATCGTGGAACCTGTGGCTATTGATGAAAGCGCTGAGATCAGCAATTCGAAAATCGGCCCTTATGCTTCGATTGGCGCAAATTGTAAAATAGAGAATAGCCAGATCGCCGAGAGTATTGTCGAGGCAAATTGTGAGATCAAGGATGCGGCGCTGAGTCGCTCGTTGATCGGCAGACAGGCCACAGTTAAAGGAAGAAGCGATGGGCGCGTCATGCAGTTGAATATCGGCGACACCAGTTCCATCATTTTATAGTTCATGAAAACCGTCGAATGTCTCTCCGATACGGAATATGCGGACCGTCCGCTTTCATTGGTCTGGCAGGGACGCAGGTATGAGATCGCTGAAATTCTGGCACGCTGGCGCGGACCCGGCGAAAAAGGGTTCCGTGTAAAAACGATGGATGGTTTTGCTTTTGAAATAACGTATCAGGAAGTTTCAGATGACTGGCACGTTCAACCCATGTAGGAGGCTCAATGCAGGAAGTTGGTGAAGTACAAAGACTCGCAAGGCGTGTGGCTGGATTAAAGCCCAGCGGTATTCGCAAATTTTTTGATATTGTCGCGACGATGAAGGATGTGATCTCGCTGGGAATCGGTGAACCCGATTTCACCACGCCAAAACCAATCCTTGATGCGGGCATTCGTTCGTTGCAAAACGGTGAAACGCATTACACATCCAATCATGGAAAAGTTGAATTGCGTCAGGGCATCGCAGATAATTTGCAAAAACTTTATAAGGTTAAATATGACCCCGCCACAGAAGTGGTGGCAACGGTCGGCGTTTCAGAAGCGTTGTATCTGACCTTCACTGCGATTCTTGAGCCGGGCGATGAGGTCATCATCCCGACGCCGTGTTTCGTTTCGTATCAAGCCGAAGTGATTCTCGCTGGCGGCGTTCCGATTGAAATTCCCGCGCGCCTTGAAAATAATTTCACCATCGATCCCGATGACATTCGCAAGGCCATCACGCCGCGCACGAAGGTTATTTTTATTGGTTATCCATCCAACCCAACGGGCGCTGTCGCTCCGCGCGATGTGATGCTCGAAATCGGAAAGATCGCGGAACAACATGATCTGATCGTTGTCTCTGATGAAATCTATGACCGCCTCGTTTATGATTTTGAGCACGTCTGTTTCCCTGCTTTGGATGAAAACCTGAAACGCCGCACGATCTTGCTTGGCGGATTTTCCAAAGCCTATGCCATGACCGGCTGGCGCATCGGTTACGCCTGCGGACCTTCAGATATTATTCAAGGCATGGTGCGGATTCATCAGTACACGATCATGTCCGCGCCGACAACTGCCCAGGATGCCGCGATAGAAGCCTTGAAGACAGGTGAGCCGCACGTGAATGAAATGGTCGCGGAATATGACCGCCGCCGCAGATTATTGGTTGACGGACTAAACCGCCTCGGCCTCTCGACCTTTGAGCCGCGCGGCGCTTTTTATACATTTCCCAACATCCGTGCCTCCGGCATGGACGATGAGACTTTCGCCGAAACTTTATTGAAAGAGGAAGGCGTGGCCGTTGTACCGGGCAATGCCTTCGGTCCCGGCGGAGAAGGTTTCGTCCGCGCTTGTTATGCGACCGAGTACAGTAAGATCGAAGAAGCCTTGCGCCGCATGGAAAGATTCATGAGCAGGCATGGGTAAGATCAGTGGGTAGTGGATAGTAGATAGTAAATAGTCGGTAGTGGGTAGTGAGAAGTAAGGGCGGGCGTCGAAGGATGTCCGCCTTTTTGATTCCTCAGAATTCCAGTTTACGCAGGGGTTGCGCCTGCCAATATCTGTGGTTAAATCTCTCTGTTACAAAATCCAAACTTAGGAAACCATCATGCACATCCTCGGAATTGACATAGGCGGATCAGGCATCAAAGGCGCGCCAGTGGACACGGAAACAGGCCAGCTTCTTGCAGAACGGCTTCGCATTAAGACGCCCAAAAACGGCGAGCCTGAACCCATCGCAGAAGTAGTCAACCAGATTGCACAATCATTTAATTGGAACAGTCCGATCGGTATTGGCTTTCCCGCGCCGATCAAAGGCGGGGTAACCATGATGGCGGCCAATGTCTCGGAGAAATGGGTCGGCACGAATGCAGACGCGCTCTTTACAAAAATCACCGGCTGTGACTGCACCATGATCAACGATGCGGATGCGGCGGGACTGGCCGAGATGACCTACGGCGCCGGGCGCGGCCAACCCGGGACGGTCATCATGGTCACGCTTGGCACAGGCATCGGCAGCGCGATCTTTCACCGCGGACAACTGATCCCCAACACTGAGTTTGGTCACCTGGAAATAGAAGGCGAAGACGCAGAGTTCCGCGCCTCCGATGCGGCCCGTCAACGTGACGATCTTTCCTGGAAAAAATATGCCAAACGGCTGAATAAATATTTGAAGACCATGGAAAAACTTTTCTGGCCCAACCTGTTCATTATTGGCGGCGGAATCAGCAAAGAGTCTGAAAAATTCATCCCCCTGCTCACCATCGACACGCACGTTGTCCCCGCGCAGTTATTGAATGAAGCGGGCATCGTCGGCGCTGCGCTGGGAGCATTGCGAAAATAATATTTCGCGTTTTTTTGCGGGCAGTCAAAAGGATAAACATATAAAATGAATAATGTACAAGACAATAAAGGCTCAGAACGAAAAGAAAATAAATGGCTGGCTGACCGTTCCGCGGGAATATTTATTCTCCTGCTTTCAAGCGGCGCGGCTGTTGGCACAATTATCCTGCCGTTAATGGGAATGCTAAAACATAATGAAGATGTCCTATTCTCCACAAATCTGATCGCCCTCACCATTCTGGGATTTCTTTTTGGGCTTGCCTACTCTATCTTTGGCGGAGAAAATCTAAACAAGCTTAGCAACCCTGTGGATAAAAAAGGTGTCACCCGCTTAATCATTTTCAGCATCGGATTCCTTGCCATTCTATTTGGCTTGATGGCGGTCTGGAGTTCAGTGGTCAACACGCTCGGATATGGATAAGGATGGATCATGGCTCATAAAAAATTCCCCATGGAACATGATAAGAAAATAGCCCTCGTGGCTCATGACAATAAAAAGCGCGACCTGCTCGAATGGGCCAAGTTCAACCGGGACCTTCTGGCGCATCATAAAGTATTTGCAACAGGCACAACGGGGAAACTGCTGGAAAGGGAACTTGGCTTCAAGATCACCAAACTTAATAGCGGACCACTCGGCGGCGATCAGCAGATCGGAGCCAAGATCGTGGAAGGCAAAATTGACTTCCTGATCTTCTTCTGGGATCCGCTGGAACCCCAGCCGCACGACCCCGATGTAAAGGCTCTCCTGCGCATGGCTGTTGTGTGGAATATTCCCATCGCCAACAACCGCGCCTCGGCCGATTTTATGATCTCATCCCCGCTGATGGATGGGGAATACGACCGCCTGGTGCCTGATTATGATAATTATGTGGCGCGGAAGATTGATTTGGGGGAGAAAACGAATTAAAGCACTTAAGTGTTTGGGTTGACAAACGCATCTTGACTCCAGTAGCGATGTCATTTATGATGCCGTATACGACATCGTAAAGAGAGGTTCAAATGACCCGATACGCTTTAAACCTTCCCAATGAGCTCAAAAGAGACGCAGAACGGCTTGCGAAGAAGCAAGGTGTTTCATTGAATCAATTCATTCTTTGGTCTGTTGCCGAAAAAGTGGGCGGACTTCTTCAAGGATTGGATGACCCCAACTTTCCAAACGTGACCTACCGGCGCGGCGCATCCGGTACTCTTTCATCTGTTCTGCGCGGGACGGGGATTCGGGTGCAAACCATTGTCATTGCATCCCAAAACAGCACCCCTGCTGAAATCGCCGAAGATTATGATCTGCCACAAACACAAATACAGGAAGCACTGGGTTTTTACGAAGTTCATCGCGCTGAAATTGACGCACACATCCAGGCCGAAGCCGGGTTAGAGCCTAAGAATGAGTAAAAAACTGCACTTGCATCTTGATGCAGACACATCCAGTAAAGCCTTATACAATGCCCTGCTCGAACGCGGACATGATGTCACCCGCACGCCCACTGAATGGATGCCGCTCGACGCAAGCGATGAAGGACAATTACTTGGCGCGACCGCACAAGGTCGCGCCATTTTTACATATAACATTCGGGATTTTATTTTCCTTGGGGAACAATATCCGCATCATGCGGGCATCATCCTTGCTTATCAAAAAAGCATGAGTTTAAATGACATCATTAATGCATTGGATCGTGTTCTGCAGGAGACAAAAGCCGACGAATGGGTTGGGCAAACGCGTTGGCTGAATGATTGGAGAAAGTAAAAGAGCAGGTATTTCGATTAGGGATAACGGAGGCTTCATGAACTACGATGCAATCATCATCGGCTCAGGCGCGGGCGGACTGAAACGCTTGTTGTGAGATGGTCACCAAACGACCAAATCAGCGAAAGCCAGTTTGGGACGTCCGAGCTGAATGTTGAACCAGATACAAAAGTTGTGAAGAGTAACACTCGCAGCGAGACGAACGCGAA